>CAZMCT010000222.1:0-1520 GCA_964564785.1 uncultured Planctomycetales bacterium | reverse complement strand
GGGCCGCCGGGGGCGGCGGCGCGTTCGCGGGGACGGTTGCCGTTGCCGCCGGCGGGGTGGCCGTGGCAGCGGGCGCAGTGGCCGGAAGTGCCGGCTGCGACTCCGCAGCGGGCGCAGACGCGGGCGCGCCGGCCGGGGGCTGGGGGCTCGGGGCCGACGCCGGCACGGGCTGCTCCTCCGGCGGCGTGGGCATCTGGAACAACGGCTGCGTGCCCCTGCGCAGCTCGAGCGTGAGGTAGCCGCGTGGCCCGGCCGCGTCGGGCAGCTCATCAATGTACAAGAGCTTCTGCACCACGCGTCCGACACCGACGATGCGGCGGAGAATCTCGACCGGGTCGACGAACGGCAACGGAATCCGCTTGATGCGCGTGACGCCGTCGCGCTCCACCAGCAGGTCGATCCAACGGGGGTTGGGGCGCTCACCGACGCCCTGGAGCATCTCGAGCACCGGCTGGCTCGTGGCGAACCGCCGCCGGTTGCAGCCGACCACGGCGTCATTCGCGCGGATGATGCCGTCGGCCGGGCTGTTCGGCGTCACCGACTCGACCCGGAGTCGCCGCTCCTCGGGCTCCTGTTTCACCTGGATGCCGATGCGGGCTTGCCCGCCGCCCGGCTGGTAGTCGCGCCACCATCCAGGCGTCAGTACCTGCGGCATGAGCTTCTCGAAGTAGTCCAGCCACATCGCGCCGAGATCGGCCACCGCCCCGCTCTGCACCACGAACAGCGTGTCGAGCGCGGCCCCGCGCGGATGTCGAGACTGCTCGAGCACCGCCGACAGCCGGGAGGCCGAGCCGTGCCGGGCCGCGACCACCTGCCGAAGCCAGTCGATGTGTGAAGCCAGGATCAGCACGTCCTCGTCGAGCACCCACGCCAGGTGCACTTCGGCGATCGGACTTTGCTCGGGCGTCGCGCTCAGCAGCCCTGAGAGGTGGAGCAGTTCGCCCTCCAGGCCCGCCACGCTGAACGATTCGATCGGCGGAATCCGCGGCGGGGACGCCAGCTTCAGCGACAACAGCCGGTACAGAGCATCCGTTGAATGGAACAGGTTGCGCCACTCGTTCACCGCGGCGTCGGCATCGCGGGTGTGGACGAGCACGGCCAGCGCCGGGACCGGCGGCGCGGGCACCTGCCGCGCGCGGGGCAGCACCGCCCCGAGCGCGAAGCACGTGGGCGAGTCGAGGGCGGCCGTCAGCCGCTCGATCGTTCCAGCGCCTTTGTGCACGTCGTAGGCCACGCGGAAGACGTTGCGCTCGGGTAGGCGGCCGGCGGCGGCGGCCAGGCCGGGATAGTCGACGTGCGTGCCCCAGGCGGCGAGCGTCTCGCGCGGCAGGCTCGCGACCAGGTCGGCGGCGGAGCCGGACGGCGGCGCAGAGGTCGCGGGGGCGTCTCCGACCGCGCTGATGTGCAGGAGACCGTTTTCGCGATGCAACGCGAGCAGGATGTTCTCGGAGTTCCGCAGCAGCGGCGGCAACTCCGGCAGATTCAGCGCGGGGCGCGTGACCGGCTGCGCGCCGAAGCGC
>CAZMCT010000221.1:0-1609 GCA_964564785.1 uncultured Planctomycetales bacterium | reverse complement strand
CCGCACGCGCGGGCCTGCGCCTCGGCGACCGCGCGGCCCTGCCGGGCGGCGCGGCCACGGCCGCCGCGGGGCCGCCCCAGCGCCGGATCGCGGCCGCGCGCGAACTGGGCGAGTGCGACTCGCCCCAGATCGGCGCGTACCTCGCGCCGCTGCTGAGCGACGAAAACCCGGAGATCCGCATCGCGGCCTACGAGGCGCTGCTGCAACGCGGCCATCCGACCATCCGCTCGACTTCCTTCCGGCACCTGCTGGACCGCGACCAGATCAACTTCATCCTCGACGTCGTCGACTGCGACGGCCCGCCGCTGATTTACGTCCGACGCACACGGCTCCCGCGGATCGCGATATTCAACAGCCGCCTCGCCGTCAACCCCCCGGTCTTTTATGCGCCGCCCGACGAATCCGTCGTCGTCCACACGGTCGACGGGTCGCGCGACCTGCGGGTCTATGGCAAGCGCCGCCGCATGTCCGAGGAGGTCGTGCTGCCGCCTCGGGTGGTCGAGCTCATCACGCTGCTGGCCGAGCTGCCCGAACGGGATGAGCTGGACCGCCTGCGGGGGCTCGGACTGCCCTATTCCGCGGTCGTGCGAGCCCTCGCCAGCCTCACCCGCGACGAGTGCATCGCCGCTGCGCTGCACGTCGAGACCCTCGGGGTGCCGCGCCTCACCCAGCCCGAGTTCACGCCCGAGCGGCAAGATGCCGAGCCGAGCGACGAACCCGCTGCCGCCAACACACGCGTCAGCCGTAAATAGCGCCGGCCGGCCGCCGCCGCGACCGCACCCGCGGACAACTCCACCCGCGCGCCGGCTTCGTCCCGCTCGCCGGCTGCGCGCCCTCCGACTACGATGCTCCCATGAAGGTCCGCCTGCAAAAGTTCCTCTCCGACGCCGGCGCCGCCTCACGCCGCCGGGCCGAGGAGTGGATCCTCGAAGGCCGCGTGCTGGTCAACGGCCGGATTGTCGACCGGCTTCCGGCCTTCGTCGATCCCGAGCATGACCGCGTTGTCGTCAGCGGCGCGCCGGTCCGACCCCAGCGGCTGGAATACTGGATCGTCAACAAGCCCAAGGGCGTCGTCTCCACCAACCGGGATCCGGCCGGCCGCACACGCGTTCTCGACCTGCTGCCGGACCTCCCGGTGCGGCTGTTCCCCGTCGGCCGGCTGGACGTCGATAGCACCGGACTGCTCCTGCTGACCAACGACGGCGAGCTGGCTGAGCACCTCACGCACCCGCGTTACGGCATCCCGCGGACGTACATCTGCGAGGTTCGCGGCCGCGTGCCCGACGACCTTCCGAAGCGGCTGCGGGCCGGTGTCCGCCTCGCCGAGGGCAAGGCCCACGCGCACGGCGTCGAGATTCTGCACGCCGGTCAGGATCGCTCTGCGCTGCGCATCACGCTCACCGAGGGCATGAACCGCGAAATCCGCCGCATGCTCGCCAAGCTCGGATTTCCGGTAAAGAAGCTGCGGCGCGAGCAGTTCGGCCCCCTCGTGCTGCGCAAGCTGCCGCTCGGGGCAGCCCGCCGCCTCGACCCCGACGAACTCGCCGCGTTGCGCCGCGCCGCCGCCGAGGCCGTCGCCCGCGCCGCCCAGCGCCGCACGCCCCGCCGC
>CAZMCT010000220.1:0-1717 GCA_964564785.1 uncultured Planctomycetales bacterium | reverse complement strand
ATGCGGAAGCACTACGCAGTAAACCCGCCACCACTCAAGTTGCCCAAGCACCTACGCGAGCGGACGTGCCATATCGTGCAGTGGGACAGGACCGAGGACTACCTGCCGCCTGACGACCTGATCCACCCAAGGCATGCACCCTAAGCCATTGTCTCGCAATGGTTTACCAAAACGCTTGCGTTCCGGGGCGATGGGTGGTATCTATCAGTATGCGATCCTATCACCGTAGGCCCGATCTGACTGCTGCCCCCCCGGCGGCTCTGGTGCCCAGCCCTACGGTTGCGGATCGCACACCAGAGTCTGTCCGGGGGGGCGCCTCGTCGGGGCGCCGCCCGCGGCTCCGGGCGGCGTGCAGGATCAAGTTTTCACGGTTTCGCCCTCCCCCGTTCCCACACCCGCGGTTACAACCGGCGCCACAACGGAGGTGCCTGGATGGCGTATACGTATGTGATTCTCGGTGCCGGCCGGCAGGGCGTGGCCATGGCTTACGACCTGGCCCGCAACGGCGAGGGCGGGCTGATCCGCATGGTGGACGTCGACCGCGACGTGGCCGACGCGGCCTGCCAACGCTTGACGCGGCTGCTGCCGGGTTGCGCGTGCCGCTTCGAGGCGGCCGGTTGCGATGTGAGCCACGCAAACACCGTCGCTCCGTTACTGGCCGGCGCGGACGTGGTCGTGTCGGCCGTGCCGTACCGCTTCAACATCGCCCTGACCGACGCGGCGATCGCGGCGCAGGTGTCGTTCTGCGACCTCGGCGGCAACACGGGCGTCGTGCAGCAGCAGCTTGCGCGGCACGACCGGGCCGCGGCCGCGGGCGTCAGCATCGCGCCGGACTGCGGCCTCGCCCCCGGTCTCGGCAACCTGCTCGCCGCCCACGCGCTCGCGACGCTCGACGAGCCGCAGCACATCCACATCCGCTGCGGCGGCCTGCCCGAGCGGCCGGTCGGCCCGCTGGGCTACAAGCTGGTGTTCAACTTCGAAGGACTGGTGAACGAGTACAGTGGCTTCGGCGAGTTCCTGCGCGACGGCCGGCGAATCGACGTGCCGGCGTTGACCGAGGTCGAGGAGATCGACTTTCCGCCGCCGGTCGGCCGCTGCGAGGCGGCCGTGACGTCCGGCGGGACGAGCACATGCCCGCAGAGTTTTCTGGGCCGCGTGCAGAGTTACGACTACAAGACGGTCCGTTACCCCGGACACTTCGCGATCGTGCGGGCGCTGTTCGAGCTGGGCTTCTTCGAGCCGCGGGTTACGCTGGCCCGCGGCGACGAGATCGAGCCGCGGCGTGTGCTGCGGGCGCTCATGGAAGCGCGGCTCGCATTTCCGGACGTGCGCGACATCGTGGTGCTGCGGTGCACGGCCGTGGGGCGCGGGCGTACACGGGTGTACGACCTGTTCGACCGGCACGACGCGTCGACCGGCTTCACGGCCATGGAGCGAACGACGGCGTTTCCGGCCGCGCTCGTGGCGTACATGCAAGCGCGGCGGCTGATCCGGCCGGGAGCGCGGCCGATCGAAGTGAGCGTGCCAGTCGAGCAATACATGCAGGAGCTGGGGGGTCACGACATTCGGGTGCGGGTAGCGGAGCGCGGGGCTGGATCAATATAAGCCGTTTTGGTGAATGTGTTTATGACTGTCCGCGACGGACGGGGGCGCCGCCTTGCCGGGGCGAAGAAAGCCGGTAGCGGCCGACGACGCGTCAGCCGTTCGCGGCCAGGGG
>CAZMCT010000219.1:0-1983 GCA_964564785.1 uncultured Planctomycetales bacterium | reverse complement strand
CGGACGTGCTCGCCGTCCTCGCGCCGCGGATGCAGCGCCGCGTATTTCACGATGTCACACGCTTCCAGAAACTGCCGCAGCCGCCCGGGATCGTACGGCAGCGCCGCCTCGCGGCGTGTGAGCATCCGCAGGAACTCCTCGGTCGTCATTTCCGGCGCAGCCAGATGGAATTTCCACTCGATGTACGCCCGTATGATCGCCGTCAGCCGATAGTACGCCGCGCGGACCCGCTCCGCGTCCTGCCAGTCCGTGTCATCCAGTTCGCGCAGGGCACGCAGCGCCCAGATCTCCGGCGGCACCGGCGGGGGCGGCCGCAGCCGCCAGCGCCGCACCAGCCGCCAGGCGGCGTACCCCCCCGCCGCCGCGAGCACAGCCCCCCCGCCCAGGGCCGCTTGCGCCCACAGCGGCAGCGGCGGCCGGGGCGGCGTCAGCGTGCCCGTAATGTCGCGCGGCCGGTCCGGCCGGTCGTCCTCGGTCAGGGCCGACACGACCTCGAGCCGGATCGGCTTCGAAACGAGCTCGTTCTCAACGGCCGGCTGCGTCGTGCTCTCGGCCCGGCCGTAGCCGGCCGCGAGGGCGGGGATCTCGAGCGGACCCGAGGCCGACGGCTCGAGCAGAAAGGAGCGTGTCCAAAGCAGTCCCGCAGCCGCGGGCCGGGGGTCTGGGGCGGCATGGGGCGCCACCTCCAGCGGGCCGAAGTCCGTCGGCTCCGGCAGCCGGATCCGCAGCTCGGGCGGCGCTTCGACCGCGACCTCGATCCGGACGATGTCGCCGACCCGCGGCCGCGCCGGCTCGACCGTCACGGTCATTCGCAGCGGCCCGCGCTCCACGGTGTCGCGTGCCGCCGTGGACGGTGTGTCGCGGGCCGGCTGGCAGCCGGCGATGAGCAGGACCAGCACCGCCGCCGGCCGCCAAGCGCCTCGGGCCTGTCCGGCTTGCCGCGCCCCCTTGCTTTGCGGCGTTGCGCCGGGGCGTGAGTTGCTCATCGCCGCCGCCCCCGCCGCCGGAAGAACTCGCGCAGCGGCTCCGTGAACGAATCCCCCGTGCGCAGCTCGATCGGATCGATCCGCAGTCGTCGCAACTCGCTGAGCAGCGCGGCGCGCCGCGCCCGAACCTGCTCGGCGAAGCGCCGCCGCACGCCGGGCCACAGCGCGGGCACGATCAACTGCCGGCCACTCTCCGGATCGCGAAGCTCGATGAACGGCACGGGCGGCAACCGCTCCTCGCGCTCGTCCCGCACGATCACGGGGATCAGGTCGTGCCGGTGCCGGGCCACGCGCAGCGGCCCGCGGAAGTCCGGAGCCTGAAAATCGCTGATCAGAAACACCACCGCCCGCCGCCGCAGGACCCGGTTCAGGTATTCCAGCGCCCCGGCCACGTCGGTCCCGCGACCCGCCGGCGTGTGATAGAGCAGCTCACGGATGATCCGCAGCACGTGCCGCGTGCCCTTGCGCGGCGGCACGAAGCGCTCGATCCGGTCCGTGAAGAGGATGAGAGCCACCTTGTCGTTGTTCTGGATCGCGGACAGCGCGAGCGTGGCCCCCAGCTCGGCCGCCAGCTCGCTCTTGAGCTGGCCTCGCGTCCCGAAGTCCTGCGACGCGCTCACGTCCGCCAGCAGCACGACCGTCAGCTCGCGTTCCTCGCGGTAGTTCTTCACGAACGGCCGGCCGGTGCGGGCGGTCACGTTCCAGTCGATCGTGCGGACGTCGTCCCCGGGGAGATACTCGCGGACCTCCTCGAACTCCATCCCGCGGCCCTTGAAGGCCGAGTGATACTGCCCCGCGAACAGGTCGTTGACCAGCGCGGAGGTGATGATCTGAATCCGCCGGACCTTGCGCAGCACTTCGGCCGGGATCATGGGCAGTCTCGAGCCGCCGCGACGAGCGCGGCGCGGCCGACGATTGTATAGACGGTTGCCCCCCGGTAAACCCGGCGCGGTCGGCCCCCCACTCCGTTCCCGGAAACAACGGAGCGCGCCGGACG
>CAZMCT010000218.1:0-1987 GCA_964564785.1 uncultured Planctomycetales bacterium | reverse complement strand
GCGCCGAGCGACGGACGGATGCCGAACCCGGCGGCCGCCCAGGCCCGCGGGGCGCTGGCCGCCGAGCGGCCGGAGCCGCAGCCGAACGCGGTGCTGCTCGCCGCGTCGCCGACGGCGGTGAAGAAGCCCGAGCCGCAGCGAATCGGGGTGAACGACCTGGTGACGATCATCGTCCGCGAGAGCAAGACCGCGACCTCGGATGGCAAGCTGGAGCAAAACAAGGACTGGTCGCTGGATACGGCCCTGGAGAAGTGGTTCGCGTGCGGCCCGTACGGGCTTCAGGCGCGCGATTTTCCCGAGGGCAAACCCGCGGTCGAATTCAAATGGAAGAACGACTACCAGACCGACGGCAAGTACGACCGCGTGGATGAGCTGACGACGCGGGTGACGGCGCGGATCATCGACGTGAAGCCGAACGGCAACCTGGTACTCGAAGCGACCAAGGAAATCACGATTGATGACGAGGGTTACACGATCGCGCTGACGGGGGAGTGCCGCAGCAAGGACGTGATGCCGGATAACACGATCCTGAGCACGCAGATCGCGGAGCCGCGGATCGACGTGCAGCACAGCGGGGCGGTGCGCGATGCCACCCGCCGGGGCTGGATCCAGCGCGGGCTGGACTTCCTCCGCATCTTCTGACGTTCCCTGAGCGCGCAGACGCGGAGAACCGCAGCAGGCCGCAGAGCAGAGCCGAATGCGATGAGAGGTCGGTGCGAACGAAATCCCGGTGCCGGTCGCGACCGCCGCCGCTTCCGTCGGCGGGGCGGGGCGACGCGGGTGCGCCCGAGCCGCCCTGCTCCGGGGCACGCTGTTCCGTTGTTGCTCGCGGCCCTCGGCGTGTTCAGCGTCTCTGCGCTTTCGGTTCCGGCGCGCGGACAGATTCGTGTGCAGGACATCGCCCGGCTCCAGGGCCAGCGTACCAACACCCTCATGGGCTACGGCCTGGTGGTCGGCCTGCCCGGCACCGGCGACGGCGAAAAGTATTTGCCGACCATGCGGGCTCTGGCGCGGCTCCAAGAGCGCTATCACGCCCCGGTGCTGGCCGACACCGACATCAAGGGCAACCGCAGCGTGGCCCTGGTCGCCGTCGAGGCCCGCATCCCCGAACACGGGGCCCGCGAGGGCCAGTCGATCGACGTGGTGGTCTCCGCAATCGGCACCGCCAAGAGCCTCAAGGGTGGGCAGCTCCTGACGACCCCCCTCCAGTACGCCATGTTCGATGAGGAGGACCCGGCCACCCAGCTCATCCTCGCGCTGGCCGGCGGGCGCGTCAGCGTGAGCGACGAGACGCCCACGCGCGGGACCGTGCCGAACGGCGCGGTGCTGGAGCGCGACTTCCTCTACAGCTTCGTCCAGGACGGCCGCATCACACTCGTGCTTGACGACGCCCACGCGGGATGGACCTGGGCGCATCTCCTGGCCCGCGCCATCAACCACCAGGTGGGCGACGTCAACCCCACGATGCCCCGCGACGCCGCCGCCACCGCCCGCCCCGACCTGGCGGCCGCGGTCGGGCCGCGCTGCGTCGTGGTGCAGATCCCGAGTTACGAGCTGGGTAACCCCGCCCGTTTCATCGCCGCCGTCGAGCAGACCGAACTCTTCGACCTGCCCGAACAGGCCGCGGTCGTCACCATCAACCGCGCCACGCGAAACGTGTCGTTCACTGCCGCTGTGCGGGTCTCGCCCACCGTGCTCCAGATTCCCGGAGCCGGAACGATCCGCATCGGAACCGATCCGGCCGGCGGCGCGCCCGCCGCGACCGTGGGGTTCGATGAGCTGTTTCAGACGCTGTCGGCCGTCAAGCTCACGCCGGAGCAGACCATCGAAGCCATCGAACAACTGCACAAGACCGGCGTGCTGCACGCCCAACTTCAGTACCGGTGAGCCCGATGATCGCCGCGGTAGACCGACTGACCGATACTCGTCCCCGCCTCGCCGCCGGCAGCCCGGCCGTCGGCCCGCGCGCCGCAGCCGCGTACGGAGC
>CAZMCT010000217.1:0-2297 GCA_964564785.1 uncultured Planctomycetales bacterium | reverse complement strand
GTCGCGCACCGCGCCGGGCTGCCCCTGTCGCACGGCCCGCAGCCCGCGCACCGGGCCCTGGCCGCGGCCGTCGCCCGTGACGACGTCTCCGTCGTGCTGGTGCACTACATCGACTTCGCGCTCCGCTTCGAGAAGGTCTGGGAGCGGGTCACCAAGCCCGTATTCGTGCATCCCCACGGCTACGACACCGAGTGGGATTACCGCCGCAAGGACTCCCTCGACCAGCCGTTCTTCAAATCCGATTACCCCGCCCGCGTGCGGCGACTGGCCGACCACGTCCGCTTCCTCGCCAACTCCGAGCTCGTCCGCCGCCGGCTGCTCGCGATCGGCGTGCCCCGGGAGCGCATCGTCCTCCAGTACTTCCCGATCCCGGCACCGGCCCGCCCGCCGTTCCGCCCGCCGCGCACCCGCGCCCTCGAGTTCCTCTTTCTCGGCCGCCTGGTCGATTGCAAGGGCCCCGACGTCGTGCTCCGCGCCTTCGAGCGGGCCTGTGATCGCGGCCTCGACGCCCGCCTGATCCTCGCCGGCGACGGCCACCTGCGGACGACGTGCGAGCTGCTCAAACGCCGCTCGCGCTGGTCCGGCCGCATGTACCTCCCGGGCGCGGTCGACGGCCCAGCCGCCGATCGCCTGCGGGCCGCAGCCGACGTCTTCACACTCCACAACTGCCCCGGCCCGCTCACACGCCAGGAGGAGTCGTTCGGCGTCGCGGTGGTCGAGGCGCTGGCCGCCGGGTTGCCCGTCGTCACCGGCCGCAGCGGCGGCGTGTGCGAGACGGTGGTGCACGGCGAGACGGGCCTGCTCGTCGAGCCAAACGACATCGAAGGGCACGCGGATGCGCTGCTTACGCTGGCCCGCGATCCCGACTTGCGGCACCGCATGGGGCTGGCGGGCTGGCGGCACGTGCGGGCGCAGTTCTGCTACGCGCGGCGAGCGGCCGAATTGCGGGCCGTATTGGGTTTGCCGCCCACGCCAACCGACATCCCCGAACCGGAATTCGCCTATGACCCCGCCACGACCCCGGAGTGACTGGCTCGACGTACTCAAGGGCCTCGGCATACTGGCCGTCGTTGCCGGGCACACGCTGGTCGCGCCCCACCGGTTCATCTTCTGGTTCCACATGCCGCTGTTCTTCGTGCTGGCCGGGATGCTCTACCGTCCGGGTGCCTCGTGGGGCGAGTTCGCCAGACGCCGGGCGCTGCGGCTGCTGCTCCCCTACGCGGTCTACCTGGTGCTGATCGGCGTGCCGTACTACAGCGTCCCGGGGCTCGGCATCGCGCCCGCGGGCGAGGCCGTCAGCCCGAGCGGCCTGCTCATGCGCTGGGCCCGCATGGCCCTCGGCGGCCGCGAACTCCAGGGCTGGTGCGCGGTCTTCTGGTTCGCCACCAGTCTCTTCCTGACGCAGATCGTCTACCACGCGCTGCGGACCCGGCTCGGCTCCGGTCGCGCGCTCGGCGCGACCGTCGCGGGCTGCTACGCCATCGCCGTCACGCTCGGCGCTGCCGGCTTCCGCGGCCAGGTCCCGTGGGCCGCTGACACCGTGCCCCTCGGCCTCACGCTGTTCTGGTGCGGTCAGCGGGGAGCGAACTGGCTGCCGCCGCGCCGCACGCTCGTGTCCGTCGCCGCCCTTCTCCTCGCCGCCGCCCTCACCCTCGACCTGCTCACTCCGCTGCGCCTGACGTTCGACATGAAGAAGGGGGACTACGGCCTGCCCCTCGTCGGCCTGATGGTCGCCCTGGCGTGCATCGCGCTGCTGGCGGCGGCCGCGGCCCGCCTCGCGCGCGATCGCCGGCTCGGCCGCCCCCTCGCCCGCCTCGGCCGTGCCAGCCTCGCGATCATGTTCCTCCACCAGCCGGCCGCGATGGTGCTCACACAACACCTGGGGGTTCGCTCGGAGCTGGCCGCTTTCGCGGCGGGCGTGCTCGTCCCCCTGCTGATCGACGTGGCCGCCCGCCGGAGTCGCTGGGCCAGCGGACTGCTGCTCGGCGAATGGGATGCGCGGCTGCCGGCCGCGGGCCCGCGGCGTTCCGATCTGCCCGCCGCGATCGCCATGACCTGAAGCCGCCGGCTTGCCCGCAAGCGCCCAGCCCGTACACTCCCGTGTGCCACGGCCGCCGTGTGCCACGGCCGTGCCGGCCGTGCCGCTTGTGACACCGTGTGCCACTGCCGTGTCGGCAGTGCGGCGGTGTATACTCTTCGGCCGACGAGCCGTCGGCCGCTGTGGCAGCCCCGCCCCGGCGGTGATCGGGCGCGTGTGGCACCGCCGCCCCCGGCGGTGATCGGGCGCGTGTGGCACC
>CAZMCT010000216.1:0-2309 GCA_964564785.1 uncultured Planctomycetales bacterium | reverse complement strand
GGGGATAGGCCTCCGGCCTGTCAACTGACCGACCGGAGGTCGGTCCCCCAGCTAGCCTGTTATCATCCCTGGGGGACAGGCGGCGCGGGAGTGGCTGTCGCTACTGCCGTGATGGTGGGTTGGCGCGGAGCCAGCCCCCTTCTTTCGACGGGCGGCTGTCTTATCCCGCTCGCCAAGCGTTCAACATCCAGCGGGTCTTCTCGAGCTCGTCCCGGATGCCGTCGAGCAGGTTCACTGTCCCCCGGTCTCCGGCGGCCTCGGCCGTTTCGATCACCCGCGCGCTCTTGCGGAGGAAGCTCTCGTAGTCCGCACTGAGCGCTGCGACCATCTGCGTCGCGGACATCGAGCCGTCGAACTCCTTGATCTCCGCGACGTCGAGAACGGCCCGCAGCGTGGCGACCGGCTTGCCGCCGATCGTGAGAATCCGCTCGGCCAGGTCGTCCGCCACCTCGGCGAAGCGGTCGTACTGCTCCTCGAACTTCTCGTGCAGCCGGAAGAACTGCGGGCCGGCGACGTACCAGTGAAACGCGTGCAGTTTCTCGTACAGTACCGTGGCGTCGGCCAGGAGGGCGTTCAGTCCGGTGGTGACATCGTTGCTAGTCATTTGATTCTCCTTTCTTGGATATGCATTCTGGAAGGGCACGCGTCGTGCCAGGACGGCGATAGTCTGTAAGACGCATATTCAATTAGACTTAGCGTCATCTTCCTCGGCGCCTTATTGACGAATAGTTGACACGTTCTACGATATTCAGTGTCATAACGGTATTTCGCCACAATGGAAGCGACGGAACTCCACCCGATCCTGGACGCGCTCGGCAACGTCGTGGCCGCTGATCTGGCGGTCATTCTCTCGGTGGACGATCCGGAGACTCTGCGGGTGCAGGCGGCGGCCGGCCCATTGGCCCATCCGGGGCTGATCGGACGGCGAGTGAGCCTCGCGCAGCGGCCGACCTTGGCCGGCATCGTGGCGGGTTCGCGCGCCATGCTCGTGCAAGACTCGCCAACGCACGCGCGGCACGAACCCGACACCTACGCCGGCATCGTGGAGCTTCCGGATGCGCATACTTGCCTGGCGGCCCCACTGCGGGCGGACGGCGAACTGGTCGGCGTTCTGACGCTCGATTCGGCCACCTGCCACGCGTACTCCGCCGATCAGATTCGGGCGATCGACGCGTTCGCGGGCCTCGCGGCGCGCGCGTTGCGTGCGCAGCAGCAAGCCGAGCGCTTGGCGCGCGAGGTGGACGCGCTGGCCGCGCTCAACGCGACGCTCAGTCCGTCCGGTCCCGTGGGCACCTCGCTGGTTGGGCGATCGTCGGCGTGGCGAGACGTGGTCGAGAGAGTTCGGCTGGTCGCGCCGACGCCGGCCACCGTCCTGATCACGGGCGAGACGGGCACGGGCAAGGAACAGGTCGCCCGCGCCATTCACCAATGGTCCGCACGGGCCGCGGGCCCCTTCGTGGCGCTGAACTGCGCCGCGCTCGCCGGCGACCTGGCGCTGAGCGAACTATTCGGGCACGAACGGGGCGCCTTCACCGGGGCCGACCGGCGGCGCGAGGGCCGTTTCGAGCTGGCCCGGGGGGGCACACTGTTTCTCGACGAGGTGGCCGAGCTCCCGGCCGGCGTGCAGGCCCAGTTGCTGCGCGTGCTCGAGCAGCGCACGTTCGAGCGCGTGGGCGGGGCGGGCTCCGCGCTGTCCGCCGACGTACGGCTCATCACCGCCACCCACAAGGACCTCTACGCCCAGGTTCAGGCCGGCCGGTTCCGCGAGGACCTCCTCTATCGCCTGAACACCTTCCCGATCCGCATCCCGCCGCTCCGCGAGCGGTCCGAGGATGTCCCGGTCTTGGCACTGCATTTCCTCCGGCTCTTCCGGAGCGAGCTCGACATGCCCGAGTTGGAGCTGAGCGCCTCCGCCCTGCGGCGCCTGGCAGCACACGATTGGCCCGGTAACGTGCGCGAACTACGGAACACGCTCGAGCGTGCGGCCATTCTGGCCAACGGCAAACGCATCTTGCCCCAACACGTTGACGTCGGACCGCCGATCAGTACGCTCACTTCGGCCGAACCGCGGGCCCCGGCGCCGCCGATTGGGGCCTTGCCGCCGGGACTGCCGCGGCTGGAGCGCGCGCAGGCGGCCGAAATCCTCAAGGCCCTCGCCGAGGCGGGCGGGAAGATCGCGGGCCGGGGCGGTGCGGCCGAGCTGTTGGGCGTCAAGCCCACCACCCTGCACAGCAAAATGAAGCGGCTGCGGCTGCGGGCCGCCACCGCCCGCGTCGGCGCGCCCGGCGATCCGCAGACTTCCTGACCGG
>CAZMCT010000215.1:0-2420 GCA_964564785.1 uncultured Planctomycetales bacterium | reverse complement strand
CGCCCCGCGCGGCCGCCCGCGAGTCGCTCCGCGCCCGCGCGCCGCGGGCCGCCGGCGCGCCGGCCCGGCTGCTGGCATAGCCGTTGCGCCCGCTCAGGGCCTCGCTGTTGGCGACGGCCCGGCCACCGCGGGTCGCGCCGGCGATGGCGAGGGCGTCGGCATTGCCGCGGGCGGTCGCGGTCGCGGTCGCACTGCCGCCGTTGGAGCTGGTGGCGATGGCGACGCCGTCACCGGCCGAGGCGGCCGCCACAAGGGTCACGAATCCGATCCAGGTTGCCAGGATGAGTTTCATCGGTCTGCTCCTTTGCCCGAGTGCATTCGTCTCGGTTCGCGGATTGGACGGCGGGCCTGGGGCCGCTATTCAGGGGGGGCGCACGGGGTACACTTTCCCACAGAGCCCCATTTTCACGCGGCCCGGGCGAGCGGGTATCGTGAATCGGTTCCGAAGGCGAGAATCGCGGACAACAAACGCGGAGCTGTTGAATAAGGTGTCGCCCGCGCCCGTCAAAAGTCCGGATGTGCGTCTGCTGACGGCCGCGGCCCGCGGTGACCGCGAGGCTCGACGACAACTCTTCGAGCGCTACCGCGACATCGCGTATCGCGTGGCGCTCCGTGTGACGGGTCGCCCGGAGGACGCCTTGGACGTCGTGCAGGACAGCTTCATCCGGGCGTTCGAGCGGCTGGGCGAGTTTCAGGGCGAGGCGGGTTTTCAAACCTGGCTCCTGCGGATTGTCAGCAACCGGGCACTGGATGTGCTGCGGGCGCGTAAAGTCCGACTGGCGGTGCCGCTCGACGCGGGTGAGGCCGACGATCCCCGGCTCGAACCGGCAGCGCCGGAACAAGACAACCATCCTGGTCGAGCGCTGGAATCACGCGAAACCGTGGACAGAATCCGTGGAGCGCTGGAAAGGCTCCCGGCAGACCAGCGAGTCGTGTTCTCGTTGTACGCCACCGGCGAGATGACCTACGCGCAGATCGCCGACGTGCTGGGTATTCCGATCGGGACCGTAATGAGCCGGCTCTTTCACGCCCGACGGCGACTGCATGATTTGTTACCGGACCTTTGCCCAACCGGCCGGACGCGCGAGAATAGCGAGCCCGCCTGAGTCGTTTGTTCAGCAGGGCAGTCCGTAACCGCACCGATAGGGAGCGTGCCATGAACCCCCGGGATGAGATCGCCGAGCTGCTTCGAATCGCCGCCGGAGATCTCGACGCGCTCACGGCCGAACAGGTCGCCCGGCTCGGAGAGGCGCTGGACGAAGATCCGAGCTTGGCTGCGAAGCTCGGCGGACAGGTCGCCCTCTTGAAGGGCTGGCTCGCAGACGCCGTGGCTGAGGCCGATCGCGCTGCGCGGCCCAGCCCGCAAGAGTGGGATCGCGTTTGGGCCGGCATCGAAGCGGCCGGGGCGGCCGGAACCCTGCGGGCGGAGCGTGCCCGAGTCAGAATCATCCGGCTGGGGCTGCGGCCGCTGGCGGCCGCGGCGGCGTGTCTGGTTCTGGCGGCGGTCTGGCGATATGCGGCGGCTCCGGCTGTGGCGGCCGACACCTGGCCGCTGAGGCTGGCGTCGGAGGTGGTGATCGATGAGTTGGAAGTGGCGGACGGAGTGATGCCGTTCGTATTCGCCGCGGGGCGGAACGGCGGTGGGGAGGTCATCTGGCTGTTGCAGACCCCGAGCTGATGGGAGAAGCGAAGACGGGCAGACCGGGCATGCGCAGAAAGGACTGGACCTCATGCGAAACGTGCGATTGAGTCTGATGGTGGCGTTGATCGTTGGCGTGTGGGGAGCCGGGTGGGTGGTGGCCCAGGACAAACCGAAGGACAGGCCCAAGGACAAGCCGGACAAGCCGAAAGAGGAGCTGGTCACGGCCACGGTGCAGGTCTGGGCGATTCGGGCCACGAAAAAGAACTCGGACGTGGACAAGGAGCTCAAAGAGCTGGCCGACAAGCTCAAGCGGGATGTGAGCTATACGGGCTTCAAGCTGGAAAAGCGTACCGGCGGCTCCGCTTCCAGCGACAAGGCGTATGCCGGCGAGCTGATCGGCGGCTATTCGGTCAAGGTCACGCCGAAGCGCAACGACGGCAAGAAGGTGCAGCTCGAAATCCTGATCCAGGGCCCGAAGACGACCAAGGCGACGGTGACGCTGAACGCGGGCGAATACCTGCCGCTGGGCGGCAGCGCGCAGCCGCTGGAGGGCGGCGATGCGCTGATCGTGGCGGTGTCGGCCCGGTAGCACGATGGCGTGCCGGTCCCCCCGGTCGGTGTCGGTCCGCTCGGAACAGGTTGGAGCGGTGCAGACACGCGGGTGCCGCATCCTTTTCGGTCCGCGCGGCCGAGATTGAGTCGGCGCAGCACACCCGGCGCAGATCGAAAAGGGTGGGGTATGGGCACTCAGCCGGCGGACACCGGAGCGCTCGCGGCC
>CAZMCT010000214.1:0-2479 GCA_964564785.1 uncultured Planctomycetales bacterium | reverse complement strand
GTCGTGCATGCACCGACGACTGGGGGGCTCGGCCGCAGCACGGCCGCGGAGGACGCGATCGCGTCGGCGGCCTTGTACCGCCACCGCACCGTGCCGGACTCGAGTTCGAGCGCGACGAACTCGCCCGTCTCGTCGCCGATGAAAACCAGGCCGCCCGCGATGGCGGCCGTCGCCGACACCGGGTCGCCCAGGTCGGAGCGCCAGCGGACGCGCAGCTCGGCGGGCAGCGCTACCGGGGCTACGCCGGTGTTCTCGGCGTGGCCGCGGAAGCAGGGCCAGTCGGGGCCGGTCCGGGCGGGCTGCGCCGGGCACACCGCGACAAGCGCACCGCCCAACGTGGCCAGACAAAGCCGGCGGATACGCACCTGGCCGGCCGGTGCGTGTGGTACACTGCCCGTCCACCGGAGGTGAAGCATGCGCCCCCGTGCGTTCACGCTGATCGAACTGCTGGTCGTCGTCGCGATCATCGCGCTGCTGCTCACGCTGCTGTTGCCGGCTTTGCAGGGCGCGCGCGGCCAGGCCCGCCGCGTGCAGTGCCAGTCCCAGCTCCGCGCCATCGGGCACGCGACGCAATTCTACCTCGGCGACCACCGGGACGAGTTCCCCGACGCCCCGTTCTACGGCTGCCTGGGATACCGCGGCCGCAGCCAGTACCACGCATTGCTCGGCAGCCAGGTGCCGGAGAGCCAGCGGCCGATGAATCGCTACTTCGCCGTCGAGGACGAGGTCTTCGACGACGCCGGACCGCAGGTCGAACGGAAGCGGAGCGACAGTTTTGCCTGTCCGTCCGACCGCGGCGACGCCTACTTCCAACTTGCCGGCACGTACTTCGTCGAGCACGGCACCAGCTATGTGTACGCCAGTGAGATTGCCGAGTACCCCGTGCCGACGTTCGGCATCCAAAGCTGCCGCTACCGCCGGTTGAACGACTTCCGCTACCCGACGAAGAAGATTGTGTTCCAGGAGCCGGTCTTCAACCCCTCCTTCTACCCGCCGTTCCGCCCCGCCGACCCGCGCACCGAGTGGCATCACGCCGGCCGGGCCCACGGCAACCTGCTCTTCGCCGACGGCCACGTCGAGTTCGCCTTCACCCGCATCTTCGATGTCATGGCCGCGCCCGACCCGAACGAGGTGTACTACTGACACGGGAACAGGGAACGGGGAACAGGGAACGGGGAACGGGGAACAGGGAACGGGGAACGGGGAGCAGGTAACTGGGAATTGGCAAAGGGGGGAGGGGGGCGAAGTGCTGCCGGCTACGAGGTTATCGGCGGTGCTTGGCGCCGCCGCGTTCGCCGCGTAATCGTGCCCCATGCGAATCGCCTACCTCGCGGCCGGCGCCGCGGGCATGTACTGCGGCTCGTGCCTGCACGACAACCGCCTCGCGGCCGCCCTGCGGGCCGCGGGCCGCGACGTGGTGCTCGTGCCGCTGTACACACCGCTGCGGACCGACGAACGTGATGTCAGCGAGCCGCGGGTCCTGCTCGGTGGACTGGGCGTCTATCTCCAGCACCGCTACTCCGTGTTTCGCCGCGCGCCGGGTTTCGTCCACCGGCTGCTGAGTGCTCGACCGCTGTTGAACCTGGTCGGCCGGCTGGCCGGCGCGACCCGGCCGGAGTCTCTGGGCGAGCTGACGCTGGCGACGTTGGCGGGCGAGGAGGGTCCGCTGCGGGGCGAGGTGCGGCGGCTCGTCGCTGCGCTGGCGGCGCTGCGGCCGGATGTGGTGCACCTGCCGAACCTGCTGCTGGCGGGGCTGGCGGGGCCGCTGAAGCGAGCGCTGGGCGTGCCGGTGGTATGCACGCTGGCGGGCGAGGACCTGTTCGTGGAAGGGCTGCCGGAGCCGTGGCGGGGGCGGGTGTTGGAGCGGATCACCGCGCGGGCGCGTGACATCGACGCGTTCGTGGCGCTGACCGCCTACTATGCGGCGCACGCGACGGGGTACTACGGGCTGCCGGGGGAGCGGGTGCAGCGCATCCCGATGGGGATTCACTCGCCGGCTGCGCCGGCGGAGGCAACCGGGAAGAGGGAACAGGGAACAGGGAACAGGGAACGGGGAAGCGGGGACAGGGAACGGGGAACAGAGCCCGGAGCGGCAACGAGCGCCGTTGCGATCCGAACCCGAAGCGCCAGCGAGGAACAACCGTTCACGATCGGCTACCTGGCGCGGGTCTGTCCGGAGAAGGGTTTCGATCGACTGGCGCGGGCGGTGCTGCGGCTGCGAGCAAGCGGGCGCGACGTGCGGCTGCGGGCGGCGGGGTGGCTGGGACGCGCCGATCGCGCGTTTTTCGAGCGGACGTGTGCCGCGTTGCGGGCGGGGGGCGTGGATTTCGAGTACGCGGGCGAAGTGACGCGCGCGGAGAAGTGGCAGTTTCTGCGGGGGCTCGAGGCATTCAGCGTGCCGGCGGTCTATCGAGAGTCGAAGGGCTTCTACGTGCTCGAAGCGCTCGCAGCCGGTGTGCCGGTGGTTGCACCGGCACAC
>CAZMCT010000213.1:0-2525 GCA_964564785.1 uncultured Planctomycetales bacterium | reverse complement strand
GTGAAGAACTCGCCGGCCAGGATGACCAGCCGCAGCAGGTGCCGCAGGATCAACCCCTCCTGCTTGACCAGGTCCAGGGCCCGCACGGTCTTGAAGAACTCGCCCCCACGGGCGAACGCGTCGCCGGCGATCCACTTCGGCTGCACGAACGCGGGCTCGGGCGCGGCCAGCCGGGCCTCGAACGCGAGCTTGAGCATCTCGGGAAAACTCGGCGGCCGCTCCTCCTCGACCTCCTCCCACGTGTCGACCCAGCGGCGTCGCGGCGGGCCTTCGTCCTCCTCGTCCGCGCCGGGGGCCGGGCCGAGCTTCACGCCCATGCTGACGAGCAGCGGCTCGAGCACCTGCTCCTGGAGCGGACCCTTGGCCATCTGCTCGGGGATGCGCACGTTGCGCAGGATCGTGGGCGGGACCTCGAGCACGGCCTCGAGCGCGAGCACCTTCTCGTCGAAATTGGAGTACACGAGCTGCCCGGCCAGGTAGTCGCCGAACAGCGGGTCCACGCTGCGGTAGTTCAGCAGCCGGTGGATCGACGCATCGAGCGTGACGTGGTCGCCGTCCTCCGCCCGCTTGAGGTAGCCCAGCGCCTGGAGGTTGTCCAGCATGAAGTCGAGCTGCTTCTGAAACGCCTCCAGCCGCTCGGCCGAGTTGAACCGCTTGCCCAGGAAATCGCGGACCTCGTGCAGCGTGCCGGTACGCGTCAGCAGGAAAACCAGCACCGAATACGGGATCATGCCTTTGGAAAACAGTTTGGCCGGCCCGGCCGCGATCAGCGTCTTGAACTGCCCCTCGCTCCAATACTGCTCGGTCGAACGGCGCGTCGGGCGCTTGCGCTCCAGCTCCTTGCGGATCCGCAGCAACCCGGGGTCCTTGGTGCCGGGCGGGATCTGGTCGTACTTTTTGCGCCATTTCCAGATCTTGACGTCGTCCTCGTGGGCAACGGCGTACACGTGCCCCCGGGTGTCGAACTGCGGCCGGCCGGCGCGGCCGAACATCTGGTGCGCACTGCTGGCGGGGATCAGCGTCTTCTCGCCGTGCTTGCCCTTGAGCAGCGTGGTCAGCACGACCGAGCGGGCGGGCAGGTTGATGCCCGCGGCCAGCGTCTCAGTGCAGCAGACGATCGGCACGAGCTTGCGCCCGAAGAGCTCCTCGACCAGCAGCTTGTGCCGGGGGAGCACGCCGGCGTGGTGTACGCCGATGCCGCGCACGAGCATCTGGCGGAGCTTGGGGCCGACGCCCTCGACGAAGTCGTCCCGGTGCTCCTCGAGGAACGCCTCGATTTGCTGCTTCTGTGGGTTGGACACGAGTGGCAGGCCCTTGAGCTTCTCGGCCAGCTCCCAGCATTCGTCGCGATTGAACGCGAAGACCAGCGCCGGCGTATGGCAGGCGTCCCCTGTGCCTTCGACCATCTGGACGAGCAGTTCGGTGATCAGCCGGTCTTCGACCCAGTGGTACTCGAGCGGGACGCGGCGCTCGGCCGAGGTGATCACGGTCACCTTGCGACGGTGCTTTTCCTTGAGCCAGTCGGCGAAGTGATGCGGGTTGCCGACGGTGGCGGACAGCAGCATGACCCGGACGGCGGGCGGCAGCAGCGCGAGGGCCAGCTCCCAGACGACGCCGCGTTCGGGGTCGTTGAAGCTGTGGAACTCGTCCATGACGACGCTGCCGAGGTGCGCGAGGTCGGCCAGGGCGGGGTCGCGGGCCAGCAGGTGGTTGAGCAGGATCTCGGCCACGACGACGCGGACGAGGGCGTCGGGGTTCTCGCGGCGGTTGCCGGTGATGAAGCCGACGTCACTGCGCGGGAAGCCCCAGCGCTCGACGAGGTCGGCGAATTCGCGGAACTTCTGCTCGGTGAGGGCGATGAGCGGCGTGGTGTAGTAGAGTCGGCGACGCGTGTGCAGGGCCTCGAAGATCGCCGCCTCGGCGATGAGCGTCTTGCCCATCCCGGTCGGGGCCGCTACCAGAATGCCGCCCTCGCACTCGAACCACGCCAAGAGGGCTTCTTCCTGCACGGGATAGAGCGGGTAGGGCACCGCCTCGAGAAACTTCGCGCACAGCTCGTCACGCGTCATGCGGGCAGAATAGCCGCCCTCCCGGCGCGCCGCGAGTTACGCGAAGTGGACGGTCAGCACCCGCCCGTTCTCGCTGTCGAATTCCAGCGCCCCACCGCCCACCGTCCCAAGGGCCAGCTCGCGACCTGATTCATCCACCACCTGCATCCGCCCCGACCCGCCGCCACCCGCCGCGGCCCGACACTCCAGCGCCACCCCCAGCCGCCCCCGCGCGCCCGCGCGGTAACGCACCGCCAGGTCGCGGCCGCGAAAGTGCAGGTTCCGCACGCCGAATGTCTGCCCGCCGCCCGCCAGCAGCCGGCCGGGCAGGGCCGGCGCCAGGTGCAGCGCGTCCGCGTCGAGGGCGCTGGTCTCGCGGAACCCGACGATGCTCCGCAGGATATGCAGCGGCAGCGTCGCCCCCCCCCCGGAGCCCGCGCCCCCCTCACGGACGCACTGCAAACCCCAGGGACTGTG
>CAZMCT010000212.1:0-2552 GCA_964564785.1 uncultured Planctomycetales bacterium | reverse complement strand
CGCGCCGCCAGAGGCGGAGCGGGGCGGCGGCGAGGTCGAGGGCCGGGATGCGGCCGCGCCAGCGGGGTTCGGCCGGTTCGCACGCGCCGATCGCGATGATGGCGTCGGCGAGGACCTCGATCTGGCGTGCGATCCAGCGTTCGGAGACCGCGTTCCAATTCGGTGTCAGGAACAGCACGCCCATGTCGACCTCGGTCAGGAAGAGGCGGGGGAGCGGAATGCGCCCGGCCAGAGGCGGCGCGCGAAGTTCCACGCGGGGCTCGGCCGTCGTCGGCGGCGCGGGCGCGGGCCGAAGACGGGGGCCGGTACGCCGTCGCGCAGCAGCACGGCGATGAGGGTGTCGTTGTCGTCGACGTGCGTGCAGGTCGGGGCGAGGGCGGCGAAGTCGGTCGCTCGCCAGGCACTGCGGTGCACCTCGAGCGGGTTGCCGCACACGGCCGCCTGGGGTGTGTCGGAGGCAGGCGTGGTGACGATGACGGCCTTGCGGGCGTGCGCCAGGCAGGCCCGGAGCAGGTCGCGGCCCTCATGTTTCTCGACGTGCTCGATGACGTCGCCGAGGAAAACCAGGTCGTAGATGTCCGTGCCGTGGATGGTCGTCCGCATGTCGCCGAGGTAGAGCCGGTCGTAGAAGAAGCGGTGCGCGGGTGTGAGGTAGGCGGCGTGGCCCTCGATGCCGTCGATCCGCGTGCGCCAGTTCTCGCGGGCGTAGCGCGGCGGCTCGGTCTCGGAGGCGCGGATGTCGGTGTACTCCCGGAACAGGTGGCCCCACTTGCCGAAGCCGACGCCGACGTCGAGGATCGACTCGGGTGCGAGCTGCTGGACGAGCCGCAACACGATGGGGATGTGTTCAGGCCGGCTGGAAGGCATCGGCAGGCGTCTCCAACGGGGCGAAGTCCCACTCGGCGCAAAGCGAACAAAGTCCGTGCTCGCGGGTGGAGCGGAAGGGTCGCGGGCTGATGCGCAGGTCGTCTTCGACGCGGAACGGCAGCACTTCGTAAACGCAGTCCACCGGCGCGAGCGATGCGGTGTGCACGCCGAGGTTCCAGTAGTACTCGCCGCATTGCAGCGGCAGCGCCGCGACGCGCACGCGGACCGTCCGTCGCCCGCTGACCACGCCGGGGCAGAAGCCGGGCGTGTCCTGGTGCGCCAGTTGCAGCACCTTGATGCCGTCGTCGGCCGTGACGCACGTCGCGGACAGATTCAGGGCCGCGCGGCTGCGGCTCTCGAGCTCGAACTCCAGCATCAGCGGACGAGTGCGGAGAAACACCCCGCGCACGCAACCGTGCTCGTCGCGCAACCGCGCGTGAACGATCCGCGCCTCGCCGCTGCCCTTCCGCGTCGGCCAGTCGCGCAGGTCGACGTCAGGCCCGGACGGCGCGGCCGCATGCTCCGAGAGGTATTCCTGGATCACGGCCGCGGGCTCGGCGTCGCGCTGGATGCGGCCGTGGCGCAGTAGCAAGGCCCGGGTGCACAGGTTCCGCACCGCGGTCATGTTGTGACTGACGAAGAGCACGGTGCGGCCCTGGCGCGAGACCGCGCCCATCTTGCCCAGGCATTTGCGCTGGAACTGGGCGTCGCCCACGGCGAGCACCTCGTCCACGATCAGGATCTCGGGCTCCAGGTGCGCGGCCACGGCGAACGCGAGCCGCACATACATGCCGCTGGAGTACCGCTTCACCGGCGTGTCGAGGAAGCGGTCGACGCCCGCAAAGGCGACGATCTCATCGAACTTGCGGCGGATCTCGTCGCGCCGCATGCCGAGGATGGCGCCGCTGAGGTAGATGTTTTCGCGGCCGGTGAGTTCACGGTGAAACCCGGTGCCCACCTCGAGCAGGCTGCCGACACGTCCGCGGATCACCGCCCGGCCGGTGGTCGGGTGGGTGACCCGGGAAAGGATCTTGAGCAGCGTGCTCTTGCCGGCGCCGTTGGTTCCGATGATGCCGACCACCTCGCCCGGGCTTGCGGCGAACGAGACGTCGCGCAAGGCCCAGATGTGCTCTGCGGCGCCCTCGCTCGGCCCGGCCCCACGGCGGCGCAGGCGGCGCAGCAGCGCGGCCGGCCACGAACTGGCGGCCGACGGCAGGCGACCGATGCGGTAACGCTTGCCGAGGTTTTCGACCCGGATCGCGGGTGTCATACGGGCACGCGAGCCCGGGGCGGCGCGCACCGACGAGGCGCACGACGGCCCGGCGCTGGGCACTCGATGCCACTTCTATCGGGAGGCGGCCGAGCGATCCGCCGCACCTCGTCGTTTTCAGCCTCAGGGTGGGTCGCCCGCCGTCTGAGCGTCCAGCGCAGGGTGAGAAGAACGCCGCCCCGGCCCGCGGGAGAGGGGAAGTTATCGGGCGATGGTGCCCGGTGTGTTCTTGTGCGCCCCGTCGCGGCCGAGATACTCCGCGAGCCGCCGATTCGGTTCGCGGAAGCGTTCGAGCGGCGGGGGCGGGTCTCGGGGCGCATCGCCGGCACGGGCAGCTCCGCGCGGACGCATCGGGCGCAGTCGGTGCGCTCGAGCAAGTCATACGCGCGTCGGCGCCGCGCCGCCGGCCGCCGGC
>CAZMCT010000211.1:0-2593 GCA_964564785.1 uncultured Planctomycetales bacterium | reverse complement strand
AAAACAGGCCAAGATTGCAGCAACGCTCATGAAGCTGGTGAATAATCCGGGATCACCCTTCTGGGCCTCTCATCCCCCGCGCGGCTTCCCGCTCCAATTTGTCCACGAAGCCAGCGTACCACTTTTGACCCGCGATTGAAACCCTGGACTGTGCGGCGAGTGACGTCCGTATTCGGCCCCCTGCCCCGCCTGGCCGGGGGCCAGCCGGGGTTGCAGCGCAGAAACGCCGCGCGATCCCCGGGGCCCCCGATCGCCCGCCGACCGACGGCCGCAGGCTTTTTTGAAGATTCTTGCCCGGGGGATCAACTTGCGCTGGCGTCGACGCGCGCATTGAAGGTAAAATCATACTCAACTCGACGTTCTCGACGTCACCGGACATCCTGTATCGGTTCATGGAGACGCGCAATGTGCAGCAAGCAACCGGGAGTGGGATTCTTGCTGGGGGTCCTCGTGGTTCTGCCGGCCGTCGGCGCCGCCCAGTCGCTGTCGATCGACTACGACTTCGCCCGCCCGACGATCGCCCGCGTCGACCTCGACGGGCAGACGTATGACCGGGTGACCTTGCCCGGGGCGCCCGGCGGCGGCCGCGCCGGCCAGCCCGCGCTGCCAGCTCGCGGGGCTCACGTGCTGCTGCCCTACGGCACCGGCCCAGGCCGCGTTACCATCACCGGCCCCGAGCGCATCCTGCTCGGCCGCGGCTACCGCGTTGAACCGGTCGCCCGGCCCGTCCCGCTCTCGCAGGCGGACCAGGCCGCCCCGCCGCAACCCGACCCCCTCATCTATGCCTCCGACCAGCCGTTCCCCGCGGACCTCGGCGAGTCGCTAGGTCTCCAGCACTTCCGCGGTTACGCGTTTCTCGTCGTCAAGCTCAACCCGGTGGAATACGTGCCCGCCACCGGCGAGCTGTACTACTACCCCCGGCTGACCGTCACCGTGGACACCGCGCCTGCCCCCGTCTCGCCGCTCTACCGCGGCCTGCCGGCCGACCGCGCCGAGCTGGCGGGCAAGGTCGACAACCCGGCCCTCGCCCAGACTTACCCGGCCATGCAGCGGACCGGCCGCAGCGTCGGGATGGTCATCATCACCACGCCCGCCCTCGCGGCCGCGTTCCAGCCGCTGGCGGACTATCACACCGGCCATTCCCTGCCGACCGAGATCGTGACTACGACCGATATCGGCGGGAACAGCGCCGACACGCTGCGGAACTACATCCGCGGGCGCTACCTGGCCGACGGGCTGGAGTACGCGCTGATCGGCGGCGATGACGACCTGCTGCCGGCCAAGGACCTGTACGTCAATGATGCGGGGTACGAAGAGCTCGACATGCCGGGCGACCTGTATTTCGGCTGCCTGGACGGCACGTGGAACTATGACAACGACAGCCGCTGGGGCGAGCCCAACGACGGCGACAACGGCGGGCCGGTCGACCTGGTCTACGACGTGTACGTCGGCCGGGCGTGCGCGGGCAACGCGACCGAAGCCGGCCGGTTCGTCACGAAGACCCTGTGGTACGTGGGGAACAACCACACGCATCCCGAGAAGATCCTGCTGGTCGGTGAGTATCTGGGCTTCGGCGGCGTGGCCGAATACGCGACCGCATACATGGAAGAGCTGGTCGACGGCTCGAGCGCTCACGGGTACACGACCGTGGGCTTTCCCTCGGACCTGCTTTCGATCGACCGCCTGTACGACGCCCCCGGCTATGACTGGCCGCCCGCCCAGCTCACCACGCGCATCAACAACAGCGTGCTGGTCGTCAACCACCTGGGACACGGCGCGCCCGACTACGCGATGAAGCTCTACAGCAGCGACGTGCTGGCCGACTTGACCAACACCGACCTGTGTTTCATGTACTCGCAGACCTGTGACGCGGGCTGGTTCGACGGCACCGACTGCTGGGCCGAGACGGCCAACATCAAAACCAATTACGCCGCATTCGGTGTGGTGATGAACGCCCGCTACGGCTTCGGCGAGTTCAACAGCACCGACGGGCCGTCGCAGCGCTACAACCGCGAGTTCTGGGACGCGGTCTACAACCCCGACGAGTCCAAGATGGAGATGGGCCGCGCCAACGCCGACTCGAAGGAGGACAACCTGTACCGCATCGGCCAGGACTGCATGCGCTGGTGCTACTACGAGATCAACCTCTTCGGCGACCCCGCCGTGACCCTGCCCGGCAGTTGCCGCGACGCGGGCACCGTCGAGCTCGACCGCGGCAGCTACGCCTGCGAGGACGTGCTCGAGATCGAGGTCTCCGATTGCGGCCTGAATCTCGACCCCGACGCGATCGACGCCGCGACGGTGACCGTCACCTCGGGCAGCGAGCCGGCCGGCGAAGTCGTCACACTGCTGGAAACGGCGCTCGATTCCTCGCGGTTCGAGGGCACTCTGGCGGCCAGCGGCACCGACGCCCCCGGTGTGCTGCGAGTCAGCGCCGGAGACGCGATTGTCGCGACGTATATCGACGCGGACAACGGCGAGGGGCAATACAACGTCGTGGTGACAGATACGGCCGTGGTGGATTGTGCCCCGCCCAGCATCAGCAACGTGCAGGCCGTCAACATCGAGCCGCGGGCGGCGACGATCACCGCGA
>CAZMCT010000210.1:0-2761 GCA_964564785.1 uncultured Planctomycetales bacterium | reverse complement strand
GGCGGCGGGCCGGGCCGGATCCTCGTGGCCGAGGACGACCCGGACAACCAGGAGATTGCACGGCTGTTCCTGGAGCAGGCCGGGCACCGGGTGGTCGTGGTGGACAATGGCGGGGCGGCGGTGCTCGCGTGCCGCGCGACGACGTTCGACCTGATCCTGATGGATCTGCACATGCCGGTCATGGACGGGCCGGAAGCAGGCCGCTGCATCCGCGCCGATCAGACGTCCAACTCCAACAAACCCATCCTTGCGATGACGGCCAGCGCGGACGAGGACCGGCGCCGGGAGTGCTTGGCTGCCGGCCTGAACGACCTGCTCTCCAAGCCGATTCGTCGCGCCGCGCTGCTGGCGGCCGTACAGCGCTGGCTGAATCCGCAGGACGCGGCCGCGGCGGGGGCGGCGCAGCCCACGGAGTCGCCGCCGGAGGCCGTCTCCGCGCCGCTCAACTGGGAGCGTGCGATCCGCGAGTTCGGCGGGTGGGACGTACTGGCAGGTCTGCTGCCGACTTTCCTTTTCGAGCTCGACCGGCAGTTGGAGGAGCTGGGGGCGCGGGTGACGGCCCGCGAGCTGGCCGAACTGCGGCGCGGGGCCCATCGATTGCGCGGCGCAGCGCTGAGCACCGAGGCCGGGCCGCTGGCGGAGCTGGCGGCGCGGCTCGAGCACTTGGCGGCGGAAACGCCCTGGCCGGCGGTTGAACGGCTGGTCGACGAACTGCGGGCGGAAGCTGAACGCGTGCGCGCGACGATCGACGAGCGCCTCGCCACCGGTGTGGAGAATGCCGATGCGCAGTCTGGTGATTGATGACGAGTTCATGGCGGGGATGAAGCTCGCCGAGCTGCTCAAACCGCACGGTTCCTGCCGCACGGCGGTGACTGCCAACCAGGCCCTGACGCTGTTTCGGTCCGCGCTGCGGGCGGGCGAGCCTTACGAACTGGTCACGATCGACATCCAGCTACCCGACATGAACGGGCTCGACCTGCTCCGCGCGCTGCAACAGGCGGAAGCGGAGTCGCGCCACCCGCCGGCCCGCAAACTGATGGTGTCGGCCAACGGCACGCGCGACAACGTGCGGAGCGCGGCGTGCCGCGGGTGCGACGGCTTCCTCATCAAGCCCGTGCAGCGCGACGCGCTGCTCGCGCGGCTGGTCGCGCTCGGACTGGTCCCGCCGCCGCCGCCGCCCCGCGCGCAGGAGGTCATCGCGGCCGAGCCGGCTAACCCGCCAGAAGCGCCACAAACAAGTTGATGTCGCCGAAGTTCAACCCGCCGTCACAGTCCAAATCGCCCGCCGCGCTTGGCTCCAGGCCGTACAGCAGCCGGTAGGCCTCGGCGTTGGTCAGCGCCAGCACGAACGCGTTGATATCACCGAAATCGACCGCCCCGTCGTTGTTGAGGTCGCCCTTGGCCGGGCCGGCGGCCGCGACGATGCGGTATACCTCGCCGCCCAAGTCGCACACATACAGCTCGCCGCGGGCGTCCTCGCCGAATGAAGTGATGCTGTTGATCGTGGCCGGACCGTTTGGATCGAGCTCTTCGGTGCGGTCGCGGAAATCCGTCACGGTCCCGCCCTCGTAGCGGAACGTCCAGATGCTGGCGGCGCAGTAGTCCGCGAAGAAATAGGTGCCGCGCAGATCGCAGACGGCCGTGCCGCGATACACGTACCCGCCCGTGATCGAGCACCCGAGGGCATGCGAGTATTCGTAGATCGGATCGATCAGCTCGGGCGCGTTGCAGGTGCAGCCGCTGAGCCCGGTGCACAGCGTCCCTTCCATGCAACGCCACCCGTAGTTCTCGCCGCCAGGGCTGGACGCCGGCTGGAAGTCGATCTCCTCGCGCGCGCTCTGCCCCACGTCCGCGATCCACAGGTCGCCCGTGAGCCGGTCGAAGCTATTGCGCCAGGGGTTCCGCAGGCCGTAAGCCCAAATCTCGTCACGGCCGACCACGCCCACGAACGGGTTGGTCGGGGGAATGGCGTAGTTCGCGTTCGGGTCGGCCGGAAAGTCGTCGCCGTCGACGTCCAGGCGCAGCATCTTGCCCAGCAGGGACTCGACATTCTGGGCCCGGTTTTGCGGATCGTTGGCGTCGCCGCCGTCGCCGAGCGCCACATACAGGTAGCCGTCGGGGCCGAACCCCAGCCAGCCTCCGTTGTGGTTGCCGTAGGGCTGATCGACGATCAGAACCGTCTGGGCCGAGTTCGGATCGGCCACGTCGGGGTCGGCGGAAACCGTGTAGCGCCGCACCACGGTGTCACCGTCCGCACGCGTGAAGTTCACGTAGAAATAGCCGTTTTCTGCGTAGGCCGGGTGAAAGGCGAGCCCCAGCAGCCCCTGCTCGCTGCCCGTGCTCACCCCAGACACGGACAGGAACGGCGTCGCATACAGCACGCCGGTGTCGAGATTCACGATCCGCACGCGCCCCACGTTGCCGGAGCGCTGCTCGACGATGAAGATCCGATGGGCGTCACCCGGCGGTGCGGTCACGAAGACCGGCCGCGTCAGGCCGCTGGCGACCTGAACCGTCGTCAACGCGGTGTCCCCCCGACCGGCGGGCGCAACGAATGCGAGCAGCACGAAACCCGTAGCCAGCGAACCCCAGCAGCGCATGTCCAGTCTCCGAATCCGGGCGCGGTCCGACGGTGTACCTCCGGCGCTCGGTTCGATCTGGCCGCCGGCCCGCACGACCCATTCGGAGTATAGCGCGGCCGCCATGCGCGGGTCGGCGTACGTGAGCCGGCGTGCGTGGGCCGGCCTGCGTGGGCCGCGGC
>CAZMCT010000209.1:0-2865 GCA_964564785.1 uncultured Planctomycetales bacterium | reverse complement strand
GCCGCCCCGGCGGTGAGCGACAGCCGTGTATGTGGCACCGCCGCCCCGGCGGTGAAGCAACGACGGTGGCGCGCCATCCCACAGCCGAGGGCGGCTGTGCCACGCGCTGTGCCACGCGCTGTGCCACGCGCTGTGCCACGCGCTGTGCCACGGCCGTCTGGGCCGTGCGCGGCCTTTTTCTCTTCTCGCGCGGGTCTTTGCGGCTTTGCCCAAGCCCCATCCGGCCGCATAATAGCGAATCGCACCGAAGGAGCCCCCATGATCGACCCGCGTATCACCCGCCTGGCCGACACGCTCGTCAACTACTCTTGTGCCGTCAAACCCGGCGAGAAGCTGCTGCTCGAAGCCATCGACGTGCCCCACGAGTTCACGGCCGAGGTCGTCCGTCTGGTAGCGGCGGCCGGCGCGCAGCCGCTGGTGCTGCTCAAGAGCAACCAGGTCAACCGCGCCCTGATGCTGGCCGGCAGCGAGCCGCAGTGGGCCACCATCGCCGACGTCGAGAAGCGGCAAATGGAAGCCGTCCAGTGCTACATCGGCGCCCGCGGCAACCCCAACATCTGCGAGCTGTCCGACGTGCCGGCCGATCGGCAGAAACTCTACGAGTCCAGCGTCTGGAAGAAGGTGCATATCGAGGTCCGCTGCACGAAGACCCGCTGGGTCGTGCTCCGCTGGCCCAGTCCGAGCATGGCCCAGTTGGCCGAGATGTCGACCGAGGCCTTCGAGGACTTCTACTTCGACGTCTGCACCATGGACTACGCCCGGATGAGCCGGGCCATGCAGGCCCTCAAGCAGCGGATGGAGCGGACCGATCGCGTCCGCCTCAAGGGCCCGCGCGATACCGATCTGGAGTTCTCGATCCAGGGCATCCCCGCCGTCCCCTGCGACGGCAAGCTCAACATCCCGGACGGCGAGGTCTTCACCGCCCCGGTCCGCGACAGTGTCAACGGCGTTATCCACTTCAACGCCCCCACGCTCTACCGCGGCACGACGCACGAGAACATCCGCCTGGTCTTTCGCGGCGGCAAGATCGTGGAGGGCACCAGCTCCAACACGACCAAGCTCAACGAGGTGCTCGACTCCGACGAGGGCGCTCGGTACACGGGCGAATTCGCCATCGGCATCAATCCCTACATCACCAAACCCATGAAGGACATCCTGTTCGACGAAAAGATCGCCGGCAGCATCCACCTCACGCCCGGCAACAGCTACGACGAGGCTCCCAACGGCAACAAGAGCGAGGTCCACTGGGACATGGTCCTCATCCAGACGCCGCCGTGGGGCGGTGGTGAGATGTACTTCGACGGCGAGCTGGTCCGCAAGGACGGCCTGTTCGTCACCGACGACCTCAGACCCCTCAACCCCGACCAGCTCAAGTAACCGCGGGTCACCATGCGCCGAACGCCGCCCGCCGAATCGCTGCACTCCGCACGCCACGCCGAGATCCGCCGCGGAGCCCGCGCGCACTTTGATCGCTGGGCCAGCAGCTACGACCGCTCATGGCTCAACGAACTCATCTTCCTCCCGAGCGTCCGCGTCTGCATGGAGGAGCTGGCCCGCTGGCAGGCCGCCCGCGCCGCCCCCGGCGCATCCGCGGCGTACCGCCTCCTCGACGTCGGCTGCGGCACCGGCACGCTCATCGCGCTCCTCGCCCACCAGCCGGAGGCCGGACTGCTCGTCGGCCTCGACTACTCCCCCGTCATGGTCCGCCGCCTCGCCGACAAGATCGCCCGCTCGCCCTTCGCCGCCCGGCTGCACGCGGTCCAGGCCGACTCCGAGCGCCTGCCCTTCGTCGACGCCGCCTTCGACGTCGTCGTCTGCTGCAACTCCCTGCACCACTACCCGCACCAGGCGGCCGTCATCCGCGGCTTCCGCCGCGTCCTCCGCCCCGGCGGCCTGCTGATCCTCGTCGACGGCTTTCGCGACAACACCGTCGGCTGGGTGCTCTTCGACGTGTGCGTGTCCAAGATTGAAGGCGGTGTGCACCACGCGGCGTGGTCCGAGGTCCGCGACATGGTCCGTGCCGCCGGCTTCGACGCCTGGCAACAGCGCAAGCTCAACGTCCTCGCCCCGCTGCTGGTCACCACCGCAACCGTCGCACGTTGACCATCCCGGCGGCACGGCGGTCGCGCCGGTTTTCCAGCACCGCGACCGACGGGGGGGGGCGGCCCCGCCCTCCGCCCTCATCCCAGGCCGGCCGCGAGCTTCTCCGCCCGCTTCGCCGCGGCCGGCCGCGCGTTCGACCGTTGTCGCTGCACGAACGCCGCGACCTCGGCCCGGTGTCGGACGGCCGCCCAGTGCTCCCTCAGCACCTCGAGCACATGGGCGATCGCGACGTCGCGGCACTCCGGCGTCCCGTCATCCTGCCGCCATGTAAAGGGGGTATCGAATCGGAGTGACAGGATTTGAACCTGCGACCTCTTGGTCCCGAACCAAGCGCTCTAGCCAGGCTGAGCTACACTCCGGGTGCGATTCGCTGCTCCAGATCGATCATCGTACCAGAATCACTCGCCAACGCAAGCCGCGGCCCGGGGCCGCTGGGCGGCTTGTTTTTCGGCCGCGGCGTCGCTGCCCGGCCGCTGCGCCATGCCCCTACAATCTCGGGCATGGGAGAGGCGCCCCACCGCGGCCAGCGCGTGGAGCTCGAGCTCCGCGGCATGCACTGCGCCGGCTGCGCCGCGACGATCGAGAACGCTCTGCGGCGCGTCCCCGGCGTCGAGCGCGCATCTGTCAATCTCGCAACCGAGCGTGCCACGGTCTGGCTCGCAAACGGCGCGGCCGCCGCGCTGCCCCCGCTCGTCGACGCCGTGCGGCGCGCCGGCTACGAAGCCGCGCCGGCCGGTCATCGGTCGGCGTCAACCGCCGGCC
>CAZMCT010000208.1:0-2940 GCA_964564785.1 uncultured Planctomycetales bacterium | reverse complement strand
GGTGAGGACGAAGCCGTTGAGCGTGGGGAGGGGCTGACCGTCGAGGCCGGGGATCGCGGGGGAGTTGGGGGCGACCAGCAGCGGGCGGAACTCGCCTTCCTGGACGAGCGAGCGGCGAACCTCGCGTGATTCCTTGACGAAGATTTGGGGGAGCTTGCTGAAATCCTGGGTGGTGTAGAAGCGGCCGTTCGTCTGCGATGCGATCCACTTGGCCTTGTTCTCGTCGATGGGGTGGCCGCCGTAGCCGATGGCGACGGTGGAGCAGGTGATGCCGTTCCTGCGCATGGCCGCGATCAGGTCGTCGCGCGGGGGCTGCGGGTCGAAATCGGAGACGACGATCATGTGCTTGGGGCCGACGTCCTTGCGGGCGATCAGGGCCTCGGCGCCGGGGCGCATGACGGCGTCGAGATCGGGCAGGTCGCCCATCTCCATCTGCTTGATGGTGTTGATGATGCCGATGCGGTTGCCGACCTCCTGGAGCGGGACGACCCAGTGACCCTGCTGATTGCCCAGCCATTTCCACGCCAGCACGCCGACCAGGTCGCGGCTGCTGAGCGTCTTGACGGCCTCGATGGCGCAGCGCTGACCGATGAAGTTGCCGCGCTCGATCTCGCAGGCGTGCATGACGAGCGCGAGCGCGCCCTTGAGGAACTGTTTCTTGTGCTTGATGTCGAAGCTGACCGGCATGACCTCCTCGACCTCGCTGCCGAGCCAGCCGCCGGCGCCGAAGGAGTCGTCGCCGCCCACCATGACCAGGCCGCCGCCCAGGTCGCGGACGTACACCGCCAGGGCCTTCTTCTCCTCATCGCGGAGCTCCCCGGCCGGGACGTTGGAGAGGATGACGAGCGCGTACTCGAGCAGCTCGACCTGGTCGAGCGGGCGGCTGCCCGCGATGAGCCGGTCGCAGACGAGGTTCTCGCGCTCCAGCGCCGCGGCCAGGATCTCGGCCGAGGACGAATCGGATTCGAGGTCGGCCTCGGTGGCCAGCAGGAGCACGCGGCCCTGGCCGGAGACGACGGTGAACGCCTCGCCGGTGTTGTTGTCGGTGATGGTGTCGGCCGCTTCCTGGGCAGGGACGAACTGGGCCCGGAAGCGATGCACGCCGGCGGCGCGCAGCGGCACGGGGATGACGAAGCGGTTGGGGCCGGCGACGAGCTCAACGGGGTAGGCCGCGCCCGGCTCGGGGCCGTTGAGGTCGAGGAGTTGCTCGCCGTGCCAGAGCAGGATGCTGCCGGTCGCCGGCCGGCGGGAGCGGAGCACCATCTGGACGTTGATGGTCTCCTCGCTGGTGGCAGTGGGCGGGGTCTTGAGGCTTTCGAAGATGATCTCCTGGGCGTGCTCGTACTGAATCGGGAGCACGTCGATGGGGATGCCGGCGGCCGCGATCCGGGCGGCCTCGGCCAGGACGTCTCCGGCGTTCTCGTTGCCGTCGCTGATGAGGACGATCCGGCCGGCAGTCTCGGAGGGCAGCAGGGCCAGGGCCATGCGGGCCGCGGCGGCGAGATTGGTCTGATCGGGATCGGCCGGCGGGCTGAGGAAGTCGACAGCAACGGCGGACATGGGGAGCTGCTCGACGTCGGGGCTGCCGTCGAAGGCGACGACGGCGATGCGGTCGCCCGGCGGGAGCTCGGCCCCGGCGCGGCGAACGTAATCGAGAGCGAGACGTTGGAGGTCCTGGGGGATGCTGCGGGAGCGATCAATGAGGAAAACGACGGAGACTTCGCGGATGTTCTGCGTGCGCTGAGCGCCGGCGAGGGCGAGGATGATGGTCACGACGACGAGGCAGCGGAGTCCGATGGCCAGTCCTTGGCGGACGGGGCCGAGGCCGCCGAGCGAACGGAGCGAAACGACCAGCAGCAGCGGGAGAACGGCGAGCAGGGCGAGGTAGCCCGGCGACTCGAAGCGGAGCAGGGCCAGGAGCATGGCGCCTCCGTTGCGGGTACTTTACCGCGCGGGGCGGGCGGCTGGCACGCGCGCCGCGACCGCAAAGGGGCGCAGTACGAGGGAAGCCCGGCTGGGGGTACGGGAATCTCGCGGCGTGCGGACCGTGCCGCCGCACACGGCCGCTCTGCCCGATGGTCGCTGCGGCGCCCCTCGGAAAGACGGCGCGGAGCGCTCACCGTTGGTCAGGCGACGGAGGTCTGCCGCCCGGCGGGCGTTTTCCCGTCAGCCCTTCAAGCGTGCATCGAGGGCGGCCTGGTAGTCGCGTTTGTGCTTGGCGCCGACGATCCGCTCGGCCGGCTGGCCGCGGTGGAAGATGATCACCGTCGGGATGCTCTGGATGCCGAACTTGGAGGCGAGGGCGGCGGCGCTATCGACGTCGACCTTGCCGACCTTCGCCCGGCCGGCGTAGGCTTCGGCGAGTTCGTCGATGGTGGGGGCGAGCATGAGGCAGGGCCCGCACCACTGGGCCCAGAAGTCGACGAGCACGGGGACGTCGGACTTGAGCACCTCGGCGTCGAAGTTGGCATCGGTGAAGGTGAGCGTGTGGGCGCCGGCCATGTAGGTTCTCCTGCAATCGGGTTCGATGGGGGGATTCTATGCGCGGATGGGGGGGTGTCAAAAGGGCGGACCGATCGCAAGGGGAAAGCCTCCGAGGTGCGGGATTCGATTCCCCGGTCGCGGCGCGGGCTCGAAATGACATGCCCGCGAGACCCCCGTAGGATAGCGGGCCCGCCCCGGGGCCGTCCTGGGCGGGACGCCCGCACTGCATTCGCGGAGGCTCCGGCGCATGATCCTGGCGCAAACGGCGGCACACGAGTATGTACCGCACGCCGCTTGGGTGGGACCGTTCGTCGCCCTGCTGCTGGCGATCGCGATCTTCCCGCTGGTGCCGCGGCTGGCGCACTGGTGGGAGCACAACCGCCACAAGCTGCTGGTCGCGGCGGCGCTGGGTGCGGTGACGCTGGCGTACTACGGGTTGCGGGGCGCGGGTGTGGT
>CAZMCT010000207.1:0-2942 GCA_964564785.1 uncultured Planctomycetales bacterium | reverse complement strand
GCCTTCGGGCCCGGCGCCCCTCGCCTTGCCGCGCGCCGAGCGCGAGTTGCCGCCCGCCGAGTTCACATTCGCATCAGCCCGTCCCGAACTCCGCGGTCAACAGCGCGCCGCCCGTCAGCACCTCCGCGATCCGCTGCGCCGCCCGGCCGTCCCCGTAGACGTGCACCGGCCGCGCCATCCGCGCGTACGCCGCCGCGTCCCCCAGCAGCGCCGTGGCCTCCGCCACGATCCGCCCTCGGTCGGTTCCCACCAGCCGCGCCACGCCCGCGGCCACCGCCTCCGGCCGCTCGGTCTTCTCCCGCAGGACCAGCACGGGCTTGCCCAGCCCCGGCGCCTCCTCCTGGATTCCGCCCGAGTCGGTGATGACCACATGCGCCCGGCACAGCAGCGCCACGAAATCCGTGTATGCCAGCGGCTCGATCAGCCGCACGCGCGAGCACGCCCCCAGAATCTCGCGCACCGGCCGCTGCACCTGCGGGTTCAGGTGCACCGGGTACACGAGCTCCACATCCTCGAAGCGCTCGGCCACGTCCCGCAGCGCCAGGCACAGCTCGCGGAACGGCCCGCCGAAACTCTCACGCCGGTGCGCCGTCACCAGCACGACCCGCCGGCCGTCTGCACCGATCCCCAGCGGCAACGGCCGGTCCGCGACGCGCCGCCGCATCCACTCCAGCGCATCGACGCTCGTGTTCCCCGTAACGAAGATGCACTCCGGCGCGACGCCCTCGCGCAGCAGGTTCGCGCGCGCTCCGCCCGTCGGCGCAAAGTGCACATCCGCGACCACTCCCGTCACGCGCCGGTTTACTTCCTCCGGAAACGGGGCCCGTCGATCGGCCGTCCGCAGCCCGGCCTCCACGTGCGCCACCCGGATGCCCTCGAGGAAGCCCACCAGGGCCCCGGCCATCACCGTCGTCGTGTCCCCCTGCACGACCACGGCGTCCGGCCGCAGCTCGGCCAGCACCGGCCGCAGCGCGAGCAGGAGGCGACCCAGCAGTTCGGCCGGCGGCTGTCCCGGCTGCATGACCCTCAGGTCAATATCAGCCTCGAGCGCGAACGCCCCCAGAGCCGAGTCGAGCATCCTGCGATGCTGGCCGGTCGAGCAGAGCGTGACGCGCACCGGCGGGTCCCAGGCCCGCAGCGTGTGAATGACCGGCGCGAGCTTGATGACCTCGGGCCGGGTGCCGAAGACGAAGGTGAAGTGCTGCACGCCACGCTCTCAGGCCCGCGCGCGCCCGTCAGCGATTCAGACGCTCGCGTAGGCCTCCGGGTCCGTGCCCGCGGGCAGGCATTCGCACTTGTCGAGGAACTCCTGGTCGCTGATCTCCCAGGTGTGCCCGGCCCCCGGCAGCCGGCGGGCGACGAAATTGAAGCGGTTGGTGGAATACACACCGAAGCCGCGCTCGGCGCAGGCCCGCTGGAACGCGGTGTCCACGCCCCGCGGCACGTCCTCGGCGAAGCGCTGCTCCTCGAAGAGCGTGCGGCGCACGACCAGCGTTGCGCCGGACACCAGCTTCGAGTAGCGGTGCTCCCAGCCGGGGAACCGCAGCGCCACCTGCCCGCCCTCGACGAGGTGGGCCAGATACGAGCGCTTGCCCACGATCTCACAGTCGCAGTACAAGAACGCGTGGAGCTGATCCGTCAGGTAGTGCTCGGCATAGAAGTCGTCGTCATCGAACTTGGCCACGAATTCGAAGTCCGACTGGTCGATGGCGAAGTTCAGGCAGGCCCCGAGCGTCCACGCCTCGGGCTTCTGGAACACGCGCGTGTTCGGAATGCCGGCCACCTGCTCCTGGACCGCGGTCAGACGGAACGCGTCGCTGTTCAGGACGATGATCCACTCCTTGTCGGGGTACGACTGGCGGGTGTAGTTGGCGATGGCGTTGGCCAGCATCGCGGGCCGATTCGTGACGGTCACCACGCTGACCCGTCTGCGCTGCCGCGGGTACGGCAGGCCGAGCGTCTCGAGGATGGTCTGCAACCGGAGTGCGTAGGTGTGCGCGGCGAACACCCGCCGCTGACCGCGCTGCACCATCCGGGCCCGAAGTTCGGGGTCGGCGATGAGCCGGTCCATCCAGGCCGCGGCCTCCGCCTCACTCTCGGCCACGGCCACCGCGTCGCGGCCCAGCATCTGCTCCATGCCGTGCGACGGCGTACTGATCACGGCGGTGCCGCAGGCCAGCAGCTCGAATACCCGCCGCGAGAACATGGTCGGGGATTCGCGCACCGAGTTCACGTTCAGGAACACGTGGTAGGCCTTGTAGGCGGCCAGCATCTCCGCGTACGGCAGCCCCCCGCGAACCAGCGGCTCGTATTCCTCCGGGAAGCGGTACGCCGTGCTCTTCGTGTAGCCGTGCTGACGGTCGAAGATCGTCAGGCCGCGCGTGCGGGCCGGGCGCAGCAGCGTGTCCAGATCGCTCTGGCGGTCCGGGTATTTGCTGCGATAGTACGTGCCCGCGAAGCACAGATTCCCCCGCCGCGGCTCGGTACTGTCAATCGGGTTGTGGATCGCCGGCTGGGCCGCGAAGGGCAGGGCCGCCACCCGCGTATGACCCAGGTCGGACCGGTACTTCGGAATGCAGTTCTCATCCGACGTGAAGACCTGGTCACACAGCCGCGCAGCGTGGATGAACCGGTCGTAATTCGGCGGGTCCTCCTTGTTCCAGAACACCGTCGGAATTCCCTGCGCCCGGCACCATTGCACCACCTTCGCCAGCGCCGACTGGTCCGGATATTGGAGCTTCCACGCGCCCTCGTTCCCCCGCCAGGCCGATTCCACGAACAGGAACTCCGGTCGCTCGACCGTCAGCCGCGCCTGCCAGTCGTGCAGCCCGAACGGCACCAGGTGGCATTCGTCGCGGAAGCACTCGAACGTGAACTCGTCCATGATCACACCGACGCGCATGCCCAGCCGTGGGGGACGCGCCGGGCGCGCCGGCAGCCGA
>CAZMCT010000206.1:0-2945 GCA_964564785.1 uncultured Planctomycetales bacterium | reverse complement strand
CGGGCTGAGCGGGGCGGCGGTGCTCGCGGGGCTGGGGGCGCTGCGCGGCGGGGCGGGACTGGTGCGCGTCTTTTGCCCGGCCTCGATCCTGCCGATCGTGGCGGGCAGCGAGCCGTGCCTGATGACCACGGCGCTGGCGGAGGACGCGGCCGGGCGCGCGGCGGGAGCGGGGGCTGCGCAGGACGTGGATGCGACCTGGGCGGACGTTCTGGCGCTGGGACCGGGCCTGGGACAATCGGCGGGCGTGGGCGAGTTCGTGCGTGCGCTGCTGGCGGCGTTTACCGGGCCGGTGGTGCTCGACGCCGACGGGCTGAACACGCTCGGGCCGGCGGCGGCCGACGTATGGGCCCGGCGGGTGCAGCGGCCGACGGTGGTCACGCCGCATCCGGGCGAGATGGCGCGGCTGCGGCAGGCGGCGGGGATGCCGGGGCGGTCGGGGGCGGATGACGACGCGCGATTGAAGATCGCCCGCGAATACGCGGAGCGCTTCGGCGTCGTAGTCGTGCTGAAGGGCCATCGCACCGTCGTGTGCACACGCGACGCGGCGTACATCAACACCAGCGGCAACGCCGGAATGGCGACGGGCGGGATGGGCGACGTGCTGACGGGGTTGATCGCGGCGCTGCTCGGACAGGGGCTCGCGGCGTTCGACGCGGCCCGGCTGGCGGTGTACGTGCACGGGGCGGCCGCGGATCGTTGCGCGCGGGAGATCGGCCCGATCGGGTACCTGTCGCGCGAGGTTGCGGACCGGATTCCAGCGGCGCTCCAGGAGGCGAGCCGCGCACCGATCGGGTTCCTCTGATCGGGATGATCGCGGATACGCGGGGAGCGCGGAGCGCCGCGGGCTCAGCAGCCCCTCGAGAGCGGGTGCCGGCTCCGCTCCGACCCACCACGAAAGTGGCGCCAGCGGCCACTCCCGCAGTGCCCGTCCCCTTTTTCAACCCGCTCCCGCGGTACCCGTCCGCTTGTTCAACGGGCGGTCAGGGGGGGAGCCGTGACGTGTAGCGCTGGAGGCGGGCGGTCATTTCAGCCGTGAGTTCGTGGTCGCCGCTGAGCCGGGCACGCTCGATCGCGCGCGTGGCAGTGGCGATCGCGTCGTCGAAACGGCCCGCGGACGCGTATGCCGCCGCGAGCGTGTCGAGGTAGGCGGGATTCTCGCCGCCCGCGCCGGCGCAGGCCCGCTCGGCCAGGCGGACCGCGGCGGGCGCGTCGCGCAGGTTCGCCTCGGGGCAGGTCGCCAGCAGCCACGCGAGATTGTTCAGCGGCTCGGGCCAGTCCGGTCGACGCTCGATCGCGCGGCGATACGCGCTCAACGCATCCGCATACCGCCGGGCAGCCACATGCAGGATCCCCAGGTTGTAGAGCACCTCCGGCTGATTCGGATCGAGCCGGCAGGACTCGGCCAGGTGCCGCGCCGCCTCGTCCACGCGTCCGGCCGCGGCCAGCACGGCGCCGTACCGGGCGTGCGCCGCCGCGTGGGTCGGGTCGGCCTCGAGCGCCGCCACGTAGTGCGCCTCGGCCGCCCGTGGGTCGCCCTGCTCTTCATCCAGCCGGCCGAGCCGCACGTGGCTCTCGGCGAGGATACGCGGTGGCACGAAGCGCTGCCGGGCGATCTCGAGCGCCTGCGTGAGCTGCTCCCGGGCCGCTCCCGGCTGGTCGAGCGCGGCCAGCACGGCGGCGTAGTCGGCCCGCGCGGCGGCGTTATCGGGCTTGAGCCGGATGGCCGCCGCGAACTGTTCGGCCGCTTCGGGCAGCCGCTGCTGGTGCCAGAGGCCGATGGCGAGCGTGTGATAGAGGGTTGCGGAGCGCGTGCCGGCGGCGACGGCGGACTGGAGCAGGGCGATGCCCTCGTTCCAGCGGCCGGCGTCGTAAAGCGACTTGGCGACCTCCATGCGTGCCCCGGGGCTGGCGGGCCGGGCGGCGAGGGCGGCGGCCCAGATGGTGGCGTGGCTGCGGTATTCCCAGTTTCGCAGCGCTGTGAGCGTCCCCAGGCCGGCGGCGGCGAGCGTGGTCGCGGTCGCCAGAACCAGGCGTTTGTGTGGCAGGGGGCGCGCCAGGGCGACGGCCGCCAGCGCGCCGAACGTGAGCACGGCCGCGAGCGGGAGGTACATGCGGCGTTCGGCTACGAGCTCGGTGGCGATGGGGACGAAACTCGACGAGGGCGCGAGGATGAGGAAGAACCACGCGCCGACGAAGCCGAGCGGTGATCGCCGCCAGACGGCCCACGCGGTCAGCGTGAGCAGTGCCAGGATGACCACGAGCTGGGGCAAGGCGTCCGAGATTGTTCGTGCGATCGGCCAGTCGTCGTAGGTGATCGAGAGCGGGTGCGGCCAGAGGGCCAGCCACAGGTAGTGCACGATGGCGCCCGCTTGTGTGAGGGCGTAATCCAGCGGCGTGAGGTGCGCGAAGCCGAAGCCGGCCGAGCGCCCGCGACTGGCGGTCAGCACGAGCACGAGCAGGATGAGCCACGTGGCGGCGAGGCCGGCGTAGAGACCCGGGCGGCGGCGCAGGGCGGCGGAGAACGTCCCGGCCAGAAACGTCCGATCGTGCAGCAGGACGAGCAGGGGGGCCCCGACCATGACCTCCTTGCTGCCCATGCCGAGGGCGCAGGCGACCAGCGCCGCGGCGGTCCAACGCCCTGGCCGTGCAGACCGCGCCCCGCGGATTGAGCAGTACAACGTGAGCAGTAGGAAGAGCGACATCAGCGATTCGGTGCGCGTGCTGATGAACGTCACGGCTTCGGTGTTCAGCGGGTGAAGCAGCCAGAGGAGCGTGACGGCGAAGGGGAAGGTGAAGGATGATGCGCTGCCCCACCCCTTTCCGCAGTCGGAGGCGAACTCGTCCGAATCGGCGGTTCGACGGTCGGCCCGAAAAGGACGGGGCACCCGCCCAGCGGGGGCGGCCGCCGTGGCCTCGGCCACCGGCGGGCGGCGCCGCGCGGCCGC
>CAZMCT010000205.1:0-3148 GCA_964564785.1 uncultured Planctomycetales bacterium | reverse complement strand
GCCGACGGCTCGCCGGCCGAACGCCCCGGTAGCGGCCGACGGCTCGTCGGACGAAGAGGACACACCCGGCACTGCCGGCACGGCAGTGGCACACGGCCACCCCGCCGACCCTCCACGGCCCCGCGCGGCTGCGCCGCTGCGGACCGTGCCACCCTGCCTGATCACCGCCGAGGGCGGCTTCCGCGGTGCCTGTCCTCTTTTTCAACGGGTTGTTGAGGCTCGAATCAGTGGGCCAGCAGTCGCCGAAAGATCTCGCGCAGGACGTTGATGGCCCCGGCCCCACCGAAGAAGACCAGCAGCGAGAACACGAACGCGTGCTGCGTAACGAGCCACGAGACGATCGTCGGCAGCGGCCGCAGGCGGACAGCGCCGCGGCGGATCGCCGGCAGCAGCCCGGCCGGCCGCGCGTCGAGGCGTTTCATCCACGCCGCCCACCGCTGGTTGACCGCCAGCATCAGACCCATGATCAGCCCCCACACCACGACCTGAAGCACGAGCTGGTGCCACAGCCCGATTGCGATGAACGTGATGCACAGGTTGCGGGTCGTGCGGCTGCGGCCGCCGCCCAGCGGGATGTAGATGTAGTCGCGCAAGATGGCGGAGAGCGTGATGTGCCAACGGCGCCAGAAATCGCGCAGGCTGGTCGCCAGCCAGGGCATGGCGAAGTTCTCGACCGTGCGGTAGCCGAGCAGCCGGCCGATGCCGACGGCAATGTCGCAGTAGCCGCTGAACTCGAGGTAGAGACTGAAGATGATGAGGAAGACGCCGAAGTAGAGCAGGCCGAAGCTCTGGATCTCCTCGGGGTGTCGCCAGAAGCGCTCCGTCGTGCCGAGCCGAAACTCGTACCAGAACAACGGGAGGAACCACAGCGTCACGACCACGCTCTTCGCCAGTCCCATCGTGATGCGCCACAGGCCGTAGGCAGCCATGGACGGCCCGCGGCGCGCGTGACAGGTCTCGATTTCCTCGTGGAAGCGGTCGAAGCGCTCAATCGGCCCCTGAATCAGCAATGGGCCGTAGCAGGTGTACGAGAGGAAGTTGAGCAGCGTGCGGCGCTCGGGCAACAGGCGGCCGGCCTTGATCTCGGAGAAATAGTGCAGCATGCGGACGGCGAGGTAGGCCGTGCCGATGTAGTGCGGGTCCCAGAAAAGGGCGTGGATCAGCGGCGGCGGCCGATTCTCGTAGAGCGCGATGCGATGGATGAACGGCTCCCACGGCCAGCCGCGCGCGCCGAGCGGATAGATCCACGAGACGTGGGTGTGCAGCCAGGCGTTCAGGTCCTCCGGCAGCACGAGCTTGTGCAGCAGCATCGTGACGGCGTACCAGCCGCCGACGATGGACCACGCGGCCAGCGGCGGGCCGATCGGCAGGACGTCCGTGCGGCGGCACTCGACCGCGAAGCGCTCGCTCAGGCGCCACAGCGCGACACAGGTGGCCAGCCACAGCCCGGCGTAGAGCACGCCGAACAGATAGGTGATGAACAGCAGGCTCGCGACCAGCAGCCCGACCCGCAGCGCCCGGCCGCGCAGCAGCATCAGCGCCGGCACCAGCGGGAGGAAGTACACCACCACGAAGCGGTCGTCGAGAACCAGCTTCAGCCAGAAGTCACGCACGTCCGACCATGGGGCGTCGTGCACCGGCCGGGCGAAGTCGTGCAGCAGTTGCGAAAGATCCGCGAGCAGCATCCCGGCCGTGACCGTGCGTCAGGGAGGCGAACGCCCGGCCGCGCCGACCGGGCGCGGGGGAGGATACTCGCGAGCGAGCGGGGTGGCTAGCGGGCTGCGCGGGCCGTCATTCCGCGGGGTGCTGCTTCCCTGTCACTCCGCGGAGCGCCGCTTCCCTGTCATTACGGCGCCTAGAATCACTCTCCGGAGGTGCTGCCATGGCGACCGGGACGTCGATCGGGCTGACGACGACCAAAGCTCCGTTCATCGAGCAGGCGCGGGCGGGCGGCGAGGTGTTCATCCGCCAGCCGTACGAGCTATACAGCGAGGCGAACCAGGAGACCTGGCGGCGGCTGTACGCCCGGATCCGCCCCCGGTGGGAGAAACACGCCAACGCGAAATTCCTCGAGGGCGTGCACAACCTGGCGCTCGACCCGCAGAGTATCCCGCGGCTGGAGGACATCAACCGGTTCCTGCGGCCGCTGTCGGGCTTCACGGCCAAGGCGGTGAGCGGATACGTGCCGGCGTACATATTCTTCGACTGCATCCGGCAGCGGGCGTTTCCGACGACGATCACGATTCGGGACGGGAGCACGCTCGATTACCTGCCGGAGCCGGACATCTTCCATGACGTGGCCGGGCACGTGCCGATGCACACCGACCGGCGTTTCGCGGATGTCCTGGTGCGGTTCGGCGAGGTAGCGCGGCGGGCGGCGGAGCTGGCCCGCGCGGTGCGCGACGAGCACGAGCGTGTGCGGCGTGTGGAATCCAACATCAAGGCCCTGGCGCGGTTCTTCTGGTTCACGGTCGAGTTCGGGCTGATGCGCGAGGGCAGCGGGCTGAAGGCATATGGCAGCGGGCTGCTGAGCTCGTACGGCGAGCTCGCGCACTGCCTCGAGTCGCCCGAGGTGCAGCGCTTCCCGTTCCAGCTCGAGTGGGTGATCAACCAATACTTCGAGATCGACCACTACCAGCCGCTGCTGTTCATCGTCGACTCGTTCGACCACCTGTTCGCGCAGGTCGACGAGCTGGAGCGCTGGATGCTGGCCGGGCGGCTGAACCACGTCAGCCCCGGCGAGCCGGAGGTGGACGAGCGGGATCTGCGGTCATTTCTCGAGGCCCTGACGTAGGCTCCCGCTCATTCCGAGCGCGGTCGCCGCGGGCGGCTGGCGCGGGATCCGGCCACGGACACGGCGTCATTTCGCACGCCCGGCCGACGAACCGTCGGCCGCGACAGCGCGTACGGCAGGTTGCACACGACGCGAGCTGCCCTACCCGACGATGAGCGCGGCCAAGCGGGTGAAGTACTCGCGCAGCAGCCGGGTGCCGCCGTGGTCGGCATCGACGAGGATGGCGGCGCCGATGGTGGCCCACTCGATCGTCAGGAGCGCGCCGAGCACGCGCAGGAGCGGCGTCCAGGACGGCCGGCGCGGGTGACGGGCGTGCGAGGCAAGCGCGGGATTCGCGGTCCGGGCGGTGGACGG
>CAZMCT010000204.1:0-3151 GCA_964564785.1 uncultured Planctomycetales bacterium | reverse complement strand
GCGCCAGCGCGCCGACCGCCGCGGCCGCCGCGATCAGGGCCAGCGCTACCAACACCCGCTCAGAGATCATGCCTGGGCTCCTCCGACAACACGTGTCCGAACCGCAGCGCGAAATCCTCGGGGTCCTCGCGGCGATAGCGCTCGAACGCGCGGCGAAACGCGTCCGCGACCTCGGCATCGATCCGCTTGCCCTTCTCGGACTCGATGATCGCCAGGGCCTCCTCGACCGTGAACGCCTTGCGGTACGAGCGCGTGCTGGTCAGCGCGTCGAACGTGTCGACCACGTGGATGATTCGCGCGACCAGCGGGATCTCGTTGCCCGACAGGCCGTCGGGGTAGCCGCTGCCGTCCGGATACTCGTGGTGGTACAGCACGCCGTCGAGAATGGTCTGCAAGCTCGCGATCGGCTGGAGAATCTCGTAGCCCATCCGCGGGTGCTGCTTGATAATCTCGAACTCCTCGCGCGTCAGCTTGCCCGGCTTGCAGAGAATCTCCTCCGGGGTCCCGATCTTGCCTACGTCGTGCAGCAGCCCCGCCCATTCCATCGACTGCTGCTCGGCCGGTGTCAGCCCCAGCTCCGCCGCGGTCAGCCGCGTCAGAAATCCGCCCCGCTCCGAGTGGCCGCTGGTGTAGTGGTCCTTCTTGTCGATGGCCGCCACCAGCGCCCGCGTCACCCCCACCGACATGTGATGAAGTCGCTCGTGCAGCTCGGTGTTGCTGATGATCTGGCCGCCGAACGTCAGGATCGACTCCACGATCATCACGTCGCCCGACGTGTACTCCCCCCGGTCCGGCGGCTGCGGCACTACCACCACGTCCACCACGCCGTCCAGCCGCACCAGCGGACCCGCGATCACCGACCGCTCGCCCACGCGCGCCACGAGCACCCGCCGTGTCACCCGCACTTCGGCGAGCGTCGTCGCCAACGCTTCCACGTCGAGCCGCAGCGGCCCCGCCTGCTCGCCGGCCGGAACCTCCCGCGCCTCCCCCGCGTTCGGCAGCAGACAGGCCGCCGGCGCTCCCAGCAGCCGCGCCAGCCGTTGCAGCAGCAGCCGCTCGATCGCCGGCACGTCCGTGACCTGCGCGATCTGCTGCGTAATGTCGAAAATCAGGTTCAACTGCTCGTAGTTCCGCAGCACCTCGTCCGCAAAGCCCGCGTTCTCGGCCGCCAACTGCTCGATCTGCTGGAGCAGTTGCGACACCGCTTCGAGCGGACCCACCAGGTCCGGTGGCCGGTTGCCCGCCCCGGCGCCGTACGGCTCCCCCTGAACGGTCAGCAGCACGGCCGGTGCTCCGCCCACGGTCGTCGGCTGCGCCACCACTTCGTACCCCTGCACACAGCGCCCGTTCCGGATGGCCGACATGTCGACGCGGCCCTCGTACGCGGCCGCCAGCAACCGGCAGCCGCGGGTCGGGCCCGCGGTCGGGTCCCCGTCCAGGCAGCTCGTCAGGCAGTGCTGCGGCGGGTGGGGCGAATGACCCGAAAACCCCAGCAGGCCCACGCTCCGCGCGAACGGGCCGGGTTGCGCAAGCCCGCACAGCAGGTCGCGCAGCAGGTCCTCCGGCAACGGTGCGGACTGGCTCATCCCGAGTCCTTCACGTCCCCCGCCATGGCCCCCGTTTCGCTCAGGTTCTGCACGAGTTCCGAGAGCTTCGTCGGGCTGAACGGCTTGGGCAGCACCCGCACGTCCCATTCCGCCAGCCGCGCCCGGATGTCTCCGTGGTCCCAGCGGTTCGTCAGCACGATCACCCCCCGCCGCACACGCAGCTCGCGCACCAACTGTTCCACCAGCTCCACCCCGTCCAGGCCCGGCATGTTGATGTCGGACACCAGAATGTCCACCGGCTCCGCGTGCGCCAGCTCCCGGGCCGCCAGGCCGTTGCGGGCCTCGCGAACCTCGTGCCCGTGCCGCCGCAGCCACATGCTGATCAGCCGCAGGATGTGCGGATCGTCCTCGGCCACGAGTATCCGGCTCATGCTCAAACCTCCGACCGACTCGCGCCGCGCCCGGGCGCGTCGCCGGTGGCGGCCGGCAGCGGCGGCTCGACCGTAAACGTCGACCCCTTGCCGAGCTCGCTTTCCACGTGAATCTCGCCGCCGTGCAGCCGCGCCACCTCCCGGGCGATCGCCAGCCCCAGCCCCGTACCGGTCACCATCTGCACCTCATCACTGGCCGCACGGTAGAACTTCTCGAACACGTGCGCCTGGTCGGAGCTCGCGATGCCGATCCCGTTGTCCGCCACCACCACCCGCACCGCTCCCGGCACCACCTCCACCCGCACCTGCACCTTCCCCCCCGCCGGCGTGTACTTGATCGCGTTGCCGATCAGGTTCTGTAGCAACACGCTCAGCCGCTGCTTGTCCCCCCGGATCCGCGGCACCTTCGGCGGCAGCGACAGCGTCAGATCGATCTGCTTCTCGTCGGCCGCCCCCAGGTTGTCCTGCACCATCTGCCGCACCAGCCGCAGCAGTTCCACCTCCCCCATATCCAGCCGCGCCGTCCCCACCTCGAGCTGGGAGATGCTCAGGATGTTCTCCACCAGGCTCGACAACCGCCGCGTCTCGCTGACGATGACGTTGTAGCACTCCTTCCGCGTCTGCTCGTCCTCGAATCCCGGCTTCGTCAGCGTCTCCGCATACGCATTGATGTTCGTCAGCGGCGTCCGCAGCTCATGCGTCACGTGATACAGGAAGTTGTCGCGCGCCCTCTGCCCCTCCCGCAGCATTGACAGGTCCTCCACCGCCACCAACACCGCGCCCGCACCCCGTCCCGGTGACAGCGGAATCACCCGAAAACGCAGCGCCACCTCCTGTTCCCCCTCGGCCTGTACGTAGTCCACCACCCGCCCCGCCCCCTGACCGCTGCGCGCGCCCGCGATGGCCTCCACCACCTGCGCGTCCGCGATCAGCTCACCCGCCGGCCGGCCTTGCAGTTCCTCGACCCGGCGACCCACCAGCCCCGCCGCCGAGGCGTTGACATAGTGGATCGTCCCGCTTTCCCCCACGCACACCACGCCCAGCGGCAGCCGGTCCACCACCCGCCGAAACAACGCCCCCTCGAACCGCTCCAGCACCTCCCGCCCCACCCCCGCTTGCGCCCCCTGCGAGAGCTGCTGCTGGAGTCCGCTCAGCTCGCTGATCAGCCGGTTC
>CAZMCT010000203.1:0-3311 GCA_964564785.1 uncultured Planctomycetales bacterium | reverse complement strand
GGTCGGCAGCGCGCGCCTGGCTCCAGGCCATGGCGGCCCACGCGAGCAGGAACGCACCGGCCGGCGTGGCCGCCGTGAGCAAAACCAGCCGCGGCGAGACGGGAGCAACGGTTGCGAGGAGGACGTTTTCACGCGTTTCGATGTCGTGCAGGCCGTCGAGAGTTTCGAGCGTGGCCGCGTCCGTGGCGGGCTGGGCGAGGCTGGGGGGCGGCGGCGCGGTGATCTCGGCCGCGGGCGCGACGGACAGGGCAATCGGCTCGCTGCGCGCGACGACGAAGCGCTCGGCCGTCGGGTCGAAATAGGGGTATTCGATGGCAGGGATTTCGGTGACGCGGTCGTCCTTGGGACGAATCGTCAGTGTGAAGCGGCGACGGGCGTCCTGGACTTCGCCGGCGAGCTGCTCGGTGGGGAGCCGAAAGCTTCCGGTCAGGGCGGCGTCGGCGGCCAGCAGCGGCGGGGGGAGGGTCTCGAGCGGGCCGTCGCCGAATACGTCGATGGTGAGGTTGATGGGGTCACCCACGCGGACGCTGGTGGGGCTGGCGCTGGTTTTGATGTCGAACAGGCCGACCGCGCCGTTGAAGTGGGCGGGGCGGCCCTCCATGGGGATCGGCAGGACTTCGGCTGCGGCCACCTGGGGTCGCGCGCGGAGGCGGCGCGTGCCGCGGGGCGTCGGGTAATCCAGACCGACCTCGATTTCGCGGAACTCGAGCGGCCCCGGATGCTCGGCGACGAACGTCGTGGTGAATTCGTACACGAAGTAGTTTGCGGCCGTGTCGCCCACGGCGCGGGACCGCGTGGCGTAGTTGTCCACCTGAAGCGGGAAGGGACCGAAGTTGATCGGGCGAATCTGGCGCAGCATCTGGCCGATGGGGACGACCTGGGCTCCCCAGCGGGCCGGCTTGACCCAGATGCTCATGGTGACCTGGACGCGCTGGCCGACGTACAGACGACTTCGACCGGCGGAGATCTCGACGAAGAACAGGTCGGCCGCGTCACTGGGCCGGACGGTGATGGCGAGCGGGCGGGTCTGGAGGTTCTGGCCGTCGGCGGACACCTGAAACGGCGGAATGACGAGCTCGCCGGGGGTGCTGGGGATGAGCTCGAACGTGTAGGTGCGGGTGTGGGACTCGCTGCGGCGGCCGTTGATGATACTGATTTCGGAAGACTCGAACTTGTCGCCGATCTGTCTCAGGGCGCCGCCGGAGATTTCGGGGGCGACGGGCGGGTCGGCGACGCGGAAGTTGCGGATTTCGAGCGTGAGCTCGAGGGCTTCACCGACGAACGCCTCATTGGAGCGGGGCGTCAGCGTGAGCGCGGGCTGGGCGACCAGCAGGGGCGGAACAGCGGCCAGAAGCAGGCCGGCGATGGCAGCATGTCGCGGGCGTCGGTGCATACCGTTCTGGACCGTCTCGGCGGGCCGGGCCCGTCAGGATCACGGAATCTACCATTTTAGGGCCAAGCGACCACCGCGGCGCCAAGGGGCCACGTCGGGCGCTGCGGAGAGACGGGTGACCGGTTGATGACCGCCCGTTGCAAAAGCGGACCGGCACCGAGGAGCGGCTGTCGGCGCCACCGCGACGGTGGGTGGGCGCGGAGCGGGCCCCCTTTTTGCACCGGCTGCTAAGGCCCTCCGGGGGGCGCTTGGCGCAGCGACGATCGGCTCGGCAGGATCCGCCCCCGTGGCAACTTTGTTAGTTTGTTAGCGAAGGCCGCCCCCGCGCTGCGTGGCGGCGGGTATGATCGAGCCTGGGAGTACCGCATGGACACGCACCGCTCGGCCGCCACCCCGACACTGGTTTCGCTGCTGGTCTGCGACCAGGTCATCGACGACAAGCTCAGCAACAAGAAGAGCGCGATCGGGATCTTCAACACGATTCTGGTGCCGAAGGTGCCGGCCACGATCCACCAGATGGCGATCCTGGCGTCGCTGACGGAGATTTCGGGGCGGGTGGAGCTCGAGCTGCGGCTGGTGCGCGACTCGGACAACATGGTGCTGTTCAGCGGGCGCGGGGCGGTCGAGGCGCCGAACCCGCTGGCGGTGGTGGACCTGCTGTTTGCGATGCAGGGGATCAAGATTCCGGAGGCCGGGCAGTACGCGTTCGAGCTGCTGGCGGGCGGCGAACTGCTCGGCCGGCGGCGGTTTCAGCTCTGGGTGCGGCCGCCGCCGGGGCAAGGGCCGGGTGCGCACCCGCCGGAGGTTGGATAGCGCCGAAGTGCGGTTGTGGTCGAAGGCTGGGATCCTGCATTTCAGACTGGCGGCGGGTGCCTGACACACCGGTGTGGGGGGGCAGGCTTTCGTGGAGCGGCCCGTGTCATCGACGTACGTCACGCACGCGACGCTGATGGCGCGGTTGGGGCAGGCCGGGGACGCGGGCGGCAGTTGGTGCCCGCACAGTCGGCGGCTTAGGCCCCGCTGGAGCTATGGTCGAGCCGCGGCTCTTGGCGTCCGGTTCGGACCAGGCATCGCGGGCTTTTCGCGATCCGTCGAGGTATTTCGCCAAGAACAGAGGATTCCATTCCGCCAATAGCTGCTCGTAAAAGTCCCGTGTCTGCCGATAGCAGATTCGAGCCGCCGGGCACGCGGTCTCGTGCTGCCGGTGCACGTCACCCGTTGTGGCGAGGTTTTGCGCGGGGCAGCCGCCCGCGCAGTCCGTCGAAAGCTCGCAGTGGTCGCATTCCCGCTTGCGCGTCGTCCATCGGTCACGTTCCAGCAGGGCCAAGTGCAACCAGTGATCAGAGTCTCCTGTGAAGATGTTCCCGAACCGCCAGGCTCCGCGAGCGCCGGACTCGAGGTCGGCTCCATCCCAACGATGACACGGCCAGATGTCCCCGGTGTGGTGCTTCACAGCAAGTGAGACACTCGGCCCCTTGGCGTTGAGGACGATTGCCGGCCCGCGCCGAGGGGGAACCATCGCCCCAAGGTTTCCCCTCGGGCTCCCCCTCCTTCCCCATCCAGCGCAGGGGCTGGTATCGTGATGACGGCGGGCAGCGGTGTCGCCGGAGGAATCGTGATGAGCAAGTTGAGCCCCACGCAGACGAATGGGAAGCCCGCGGCGGTGACGGCCGCGGCGACCTGAAGCGCGGTGACGATCACCGCTTTGTTCTGCCGCAACCACTCGGAGACACGCACGACGACGCGCGTCACGGTTTCCGCAAGTTCCTGGATCGTGGGCGCCAGCGCGGCGCCGATGGTTGGGGGCCGGTGGTACCATAAGTGCATTGCCGGCCCAGGCTTCGCAAGTCATTCCCGTAGTGAGACTTACTAACCAGTGCAGTAAATATATTGCATTTTGTTGGTTTTGTGTTATACT
>CAZMCT010000202.1:0-3424 GCA_964564785.1 uncultured Planctomycetales bacterium | reverse complement strand
CCGGGGCGGGGCGCCGACGGCGCGCCGCCGGGCGGCGCTCAGGTTTCGGAGCCATTAGGGGGCGAACGAAGGGGCGCAGGAGAGTGGTCGTGAACCCGGAGTTGGCGGCGCGTTTCGATCAGGCGGTGCGCGAAGACGGCCGCTACGCGCCGGAGGCGTATGAGTTCCTGCATCGCGGGTTGCAGCTCGCGACGCGACTGAAGTATGGCGAGCGGGTCGAGGGCCGGCAGCACGTCACCGGCCAAGAACTGTGCCTGGCGCTGCGGTTGCTGGCGCAGCAATTGTGGGGTCCGCTGGCCGGCGAGGTTCTGAGGCACTGGGGCATCCGGTGTACGCGCGACTTCGGCGAGATGGTCTACCTCATGATTGACCTGGGCATGATGGGCAAGCAGGACAGCGACAGCATCCACGACTTTGACGACGTCTACAGCTTCGCGGAGGCGTTCGGCCAATACCAGATTGCCCTCGAGCCCGGCGCCGAGCGGGATACCACCGACTGATGGAGTCCTACCTCCCGCGCCTATCCGAGTCCGGCCGTCGCTGGCTTCGCTTCCTGGCCTTGCTGGCGGCAGTGGCTCTGCTCTGCGGGATTGTCTTTCGACTGCGCAGGGTTTTCACGCCGCTGGCCGCGGCCGCGGCCAGCGCGTATGTGCTCAACCCGTGCGTGGCGTGGCTCGAGCGCTGGGCGCGCATCCCGCGTCTGGCCACGGTGGTCGTAATCTTCACGGTGTCGGCGGTGCTGTTGCTCTGCGGCGGCCTGTTCCTGTATGGCCAAGGCGTCGCGCAGGTGCAGCAGTTCCAGGAGAATCTGCCCGGCTACCTGGATCGCATCGGCGTCTGGCTGGCCGAGTATCCGGCCCGCCTTCAGGCGGCCGGTGCGCCCGGCCAGCCCACGACCGACGCGGCCGGGGCGGCCGCGACCGGCCCAGCCGACTGGTGGCGGAGCGCTACCCCGCTCATCAGAGAGCACGGCCTCGGCGCGGCTCGCCAGCTACTCCATTGGACGACAACCGGCGTGTCGAACGCGATGAACCTGCTCTCGTGGCTGGTGCTGGTCCCGATGTTCACGTTCTTCTTCCTGTGGCGCTTCGGCGACGGGGTGCGGCTGGTCCACGATCACCTGCCGGCCGCATATCGCCCGACCATCGTCCACGTCGTACAGACGATCGACAGGGCCGTCGCGAACTTCTTTCGCGGGCGGCTGGTCGTGTGCGCCATCATCGGCGTGCTCAACGCGGTCGGCTGGACGATCGTCGGCGTCCCGTACAGCCTGCCGTTGGGCCTGCTCGCAGGCACGCTGAACCTCGTCCCGTTCATGTCCCTGCTGGCCCTGCCGCCGGTTCTGCTGTTCACGTATTTCGACCGCGCGGCCTCCGGCGCGCCGTGGCTGGTGCCCGTGCTGTTGGCGACCGGCGTCTACATGGCGGTTCAGGCGCTCGAGTCGCTGCTGCTCAGTCCGGCCATCGAGGGCCAGGCATCCGGACTGCACCCCCTGGCCATCGTGGTCGCGCTGCTGATCGGGGCCGAGCTGGCCGGCCTGTTGGGCATGTTGCTGGCGATCCCGGTCGCCAGTACGCTCAGGACGCTGGCTGCGGAGTTCGTGCTGCCGGAGATCCGCCGCTTGGCCCGGCCGCCGGACGCCGGACCCGGCGGCCCGCCCGCCGCCGGCGGCGAAGGACCCTGACGTGCGCAATTCCCCGGTGCCGGAGTCGAAGATGCCCGCCGACGCACCCTACGGCACGACACCGCGCCGCGCGGCCGGGCCACTCATCGCACTGATCATCCTCTTCGTCGTTTGGTTTGCATTCCTGGTCTGGATGGCGCTCGCCTATCCGGCCCGTTGACCGCCGTCGCGCCGGCCAAGGACCGCTCATGAGCACTTCGCCCCTCGAGCTTGGTTCCCTCGACGAGCCGCGATCGCTGACGCCCGATCCGGAAATCTGGCAGCGCAACCTCGCGGCCCTCGCCGCCACCCAGCCGGAATTCGCCGCGTGCCTCCGCGCTACCGAGCTGCCGCCCACCTGGCGCGCGGTCCGCGCCCTGGACGATTTCCCCACGTGGCGAACCGAGCCGCCCGGCGTGACACCCGCATGGCTCGCCGACTCCGCAATCCCCCTCACCCGCGCGCGCAGCCGACTCGAGACCTTCGACCCTCGCGGCAAGAACCCGGCCCTCGCCTGCCTGGGGGCCGCCGGCGAGCTGCGCGTCTTGCTCGACCGTCTCCCGCCGTTCAACGCCCTCTACATCTTTGAAACCGACCTGCGTGCCGTCGCGGCTGCACTGCGACTGCACGATCTGGCGGCCGAGATCGAGACGTCGCGCTGTGTTTTCCTCCCGCCGGGTCAGGAGCACGCCTGCCTGACGCGTCTGCTCGCCGCGCAACCCGGCCTGCTGCCCCCCAGCGACGTCGTGCTGACCGACCTCGTCCCGCCGAGCCGCGTCGAAGAGCTGCGCTCCATCGGCGAATCGATCAACCGTCAGATCGCCGATGATCGCACCCGCCGGCTGGCAGAATTGCAGAATGCCCCCCTCCCCACCTTGCCGCCCGCCGGACCCGTCCGCTTCGCCGCGCTCGGCCTCGCCCCTGAGCCCGAAGCGCAGTTCGTGGCCCAGGCGCTGGCCCGCGCGGCCGGTCAACTCGGCTGGCCAACGAGCTGCGCCCGAGCGTGTGACCCGCTCCATCTGCACCCCCTCGTGCACTGCCAGACGCTGCATGATTTCGGCCCCGAGCTCGTGGTGTCCGTCAACCACCCGCCGCACTGGCTGCCCGTCCGCCATGCGCAAGCTCAATGTGCCTGGATCCTGGACGAGCGCGCCGCGGCCGAACGGGCAGACGCGCCCGACACCTTGCTCCTGGCGGCCTCCCCGCGAGTCGCGGCCGCCCTACGCGAGAAGAACCCGTCACTCGATCGCGTGCATCTGTGGCCTTGGGCGTGTGAGGCCGACGAGGACGCCGCACTCGACTCCTGCGGCCCGGACGCCGCCGGCCCGGTGCTCCTGCTGGGTGACTGCCCGGACCGCCGCGCGGAGCGCAACGCGATTGTCCACTCATCCCACCTGCTACTCTGGCAGGAGGCGACCCACGCGGTCGAACAAACCTGGACACAGCCCCTCGTGGCCGACTCAGAGCGGCTGCTGACGGCCGTGGAGCGGAACGCCGGGCTGGAGCTCCGCGATCCCGAGCTGAGATCGGCGTTCCTCAGGACCATCAGCCGCGTCCTGATTCCCGCAATCACGATCGAACAGCTCGCGCGGACCCTCATCGGAGGCGGGCGGTCCGTGGTCGCGCTCGGCCGCGGCTGGGAGCGCTCCCCCGTTCCCGGAATCACCGTCGCCGGCCGCCACCTGGCCGACTGGCCCGCCCGGGAGACGGCGCGCCCGGCGGCGTGCGTCGTGTCGGCGATCGATCCGCTCGGGCCGGGCG
>CAZMCT010000201.1:0-3470 GCA_964564785.1 uncultured Planctomycetales bacterium | reverse complement strand
CCCGCGCCTCGCGTGGCCGTGTTTGTTCGTTTCCCAACGGCCGCGCCGGGGGCGGCCCGCTACCGGTCTCAACCCGCCGCGGTATACAATGCGATAGAGTATCGGTCCGGCGCACGGCGTAGGCCGCGCACCGCCCGGCGGAGTAGTCGTGGACATCAACGGCCCGCTCAAGATCGAACGCGACCACCAACGCTTCCGGCAGATCGTTAAAGGCCGGATCCGTGAGGATTTGCGCAAATTCCTCACCCGCGGCGAGCTGATCGGCAAGGAGGGTAAGCACCTCGTCAGCATCCCGGTCCCGGGGATTGACCTCCCGCACTTCCGCTATGGCGACAACAACGACCAGGGAGTCGGCCAGGGGGAGGGTGAGGCCGGACAGAAGGTCGACGGCGATGAGGGCGCCGCGGGACTGGGCGGGACGGATCCAGGCCGGCACATTCTCGAAGTCGAGGTCTCGCTCGAAGAGCTGGCCGACATCTTGGGCGAAGAGCTCCAGCTCCCGCGGATCGAGCCCCGCGGCCGGCACAACATCACGACGATCAAGGAGCGCTACAGCAGCATCCGCCAGGCCGGCCCGGAGTCGCTGCGACATTTCAAACGCACGTTTCGGCGGGCCCTGCGGCGGTTGATCATGTCGGGGGCGTGGGACCCGGCCAACCCCAAAATGGTGTTCGAGCGTTCGGACAAGCTCTACCGGAGCTGGAAGCCGATCCGCAAGCCGCAATCCAACGCGGTGATCGTGTACATGATGGACGTCTCGGGCTCGATGGGACACGAGCAGAAGGAACTCGTGCGGCTCGAGGCGTTCTGGATCGACGCCTGGTTGCGGCGCAACTACGAGGGCATCGACAGCCGCTACATCGTCCACGACGTGCACGCCCAGGAGGTCGATCGCGAGACGTTCTTCCACCTGCGCGAGGACGGCGGCACGAAGATCAGCAGCGCCTTCAAATGCTGTCAGGAGTTGCTTGCCAAGCACTACGCGGCCGACGAGTGGAACATCTACCTGTTCCACTTCTCCGACGGCGACAACTCGTCGGAGGCGGACAGCCGCGAGTGCTGCCAGATCCTGCGCGAGCACCTGATGCCGATCTCCAACCAGTTCGGTTACTGCCAGGTGGCCAGCGCCTATGGCAGCGGGCACTTCATCAACGTCCTCCGCGAGCACCTGAGCGACTTGGACCATCTGGTCACCAGCCGCGTGAACACGAAGGACGACATCTACGATTCCATCAAGGAGTTCTTCGCCAAGGGCCGCTGACAGCCCGTTGAAAAAGGCGACCGTTGAAAAGGGGACAGGCACCGCGGGAGTGGTTGCTGGCGCTCTCGTGATGGCAGGTTGGCGCGGAGCCCGCCCCCGTTCTCAACGGGTTGTCGAGGGGTGTCAAGCGTCCGTGTCCGGCGGCGGGGGCTTCGAATACTCGGCCTGTTCTTCAGGGGTCAGGTCCCGATCGATCGAGTATTGTTCGCGCAACCAGCGGCCGAGGTCGACCAGCTTGCAACGCCGCGAGCAGAACGGGAAGAGGTCGGGGCGCGGGCCGATGTACGTAACCTCGGCCCGACAGATGGCACAACGGTACACAGGCATGGAGCGGATTCCGACTGGTGGGGGAATTATAGGCCTCAACGCCTCGGATCGGGTGTCCGGACCGTGTCGTTGCCGGGCGGCGCGGCCGCGGTGTTCCACCGCGGCGTCGGTCGCGCGGGGCCGTCGCGGATGCCCGGCTTGCCGGCCGTTCCTGGCTTGCGGCTCCGGCGCGCTCCGCCGGCGGTCCCGGATCAACCGCGCCGGGCGCTATTGCGGCGTCGCCAGGTAGATGGCCTCGTCGTTATCGTCGAACACGGCTCGGAAAACGACTTCGTCGGCGTCGTTGAACATTCCGCTGCGGCCGGGGCGATCGGACTCGGGCCCGCTGCTCAGGTCGCCCGAGGTTTCCTTGAACAGCAGTGCGCTCACGCTCTTCAGGCCGGCCGGGTCGTCGCTCTGCGCATCGACCACGACGAGCATCGAGGACCCGTTCCACAGGCACAGGCCGCGCTGACCGTCCTCGTGCGTGTACCCGAGTACGACCCGCCCCCAGTTGTTGACGGCGGCACCGCTGTCGGCCCAGGTGATGTGGTCGGCCGTCATCGCGCCCGGCAGCGCGCTGTCGAGCCGCACGGAGCTGCCGGTGGTCACCAGGCAGGGGTGCCCGGCGGCGAGAATGACCGTGAGACCCTCCTCGTTCACACCCGACAGCAGCGCCGACGCGTATGCACCGGTCGGGCTCTTGAGCTCGCTGAGGTAGTTCGGGGCGGCGCTCCAATCCCAGAGCAGCGCGGTGTCATGATTCGTGCCGTCGTTCAACTTCGCGTCGAAGCCCATATCGCCGGCCGTCCCCATTGCCAGCCGGAAGGCCTGTGAGCCGACCTTCGCGCCCGCCGGCAATCCCGGCCAGGTCGTGCCGCTGCGGCTGTCGATCACGCGCAGCACGTCGCCGCTGCTACGCACCACGTACGCCCCGCGTCCGGTCACGCTGCCGCCGTCGGAATAGGCCGCCTGAAACAGCGCGTCGCCGCCCGGGCTGATCGTCGTGGCGTAGCTGACAGCGGAGTAGTACGTGTCGGCGCTTTGTTCCGGCACCACACCGGCGGCCTGGCTCGTGTCGTCCGCGACCAGCGAGACCGCCGTGCCGTTGCTGGTGCACACCGCGTTGCCGATTGCGAAGACGTCCATGCCCTCGCCTTCAGCCCGGATGTACGTGTACTTCACGCCGAACACCGCGAAACCCGAGTCGCTCACGCCCGGCAGAAAGAACTCGCCCTCGAATGCGGGCAGGCCGCTGTTCAATCGGACGTCACCAAACTCGCTCGCGACCTGGACCCAGTCGCCGACGCGGACCAGGTCGCCGTCGCTCGCCCGCCAACGGTACACGCCGCGCGTGCGGTTGGACGAGGGCTCGCCGTTGGTCACGTCGCAGACGAACAACAACCGGTCCCCCGCGCCCCACGCCAGGTCGTAACTCCGCGGGTCGAACGTGCCGCTCTGGACGCCGAACCGGTAACCGCTCCGGCCCGGCACCACGCCCTCGCTCGCCGGGTCGTCATCCAGCACGCACGTCAGCTCGCCGTTCTCGTACACGTAGAGCCCGGCCCGGCCCTTCGCGCCCGTGCCGCTGTACAGCCCCCAGAATGCGACCCGGCCTTCCGAGTCGATCACCGGATCGCTGAACGTCGTGAACTTCACCCCGCTCGGCTGGTCGGGCACGGCGTCGCCGGTCAGTGCCAGCCGGACCAACTGCATGTTCGACGGGGGGTCGGGCGGCGTATCGTTCGAGTCGTTCGGGTCAACCCCGCCGCCCCCTCCACCCCCGCCGCCGCCACCGCCACCACCACTACCCCCGCCGCCACTTCCCCCGCCACCGCCGTCGTTCGGGTCGTTCGCGTCGTCGCCGCCACCCCCGCTGCCCCCGCCACCACCGCCCCCGCTC
>CAZMCT010000200.1:0-3579 GCA_964564785.1 uncultured Planctomycetales bacterium | reverse complement strand
GGCCGGCGGTGGCGGCCGGGGGGCCGCGGACAGGTACTCCGAGGGTTGAAAATCGCCCGCAGAACCGATATGAAATACAGGCGGCTGGCCCGGCGTCGGGCCGGTACCCTCCCTGCGGAGCGGTCGATGAAGATCGGCTGACATTTCCGACGTCGTCGCCCCAAGCGACGCAACCTGCGCCTCCCGTCCGCCGCGACGGACCGGGCAGGTCCCGTTTGGAGATGTTCAGCCATGCTTCTATCACTCGACTTCCATCGCGTCACATTCTCTTTCGACACCCTGGCCGGCGCGCTGCTCGATGACCTCACCGCCCGTTTCCCCGTCGGCTGGACGGGCGTCGTGGGCCCGAACGGCGCCGGCAAGACGACGCTGCTGCGGCTCGCGGTCGGCGAGCTGCAACCGCAACGCGGCCGCATCACCCGGCCGCGCGCTGCGGTGTACTGCGCCCAGCGGACGGACGATCCGCCCACGGATCTGAGTGAACTGCTGGTGGCCACGAACGGCGAAGCGCTGGCCCTGCGCGGCCGGTTCGAGATCGCGGCCGACTGGCCGGCGCGCTGGCCGACGCTCAGCCACGGCGAGCGCAAACGGGCTCAGGTCGCGGCGGCCCTCTGGTGCCGGCCGCAGGTGCTGGCGATCGACGAGCCCACCAACCACCTGGATGCCGGGGCACGGCACCTGCTCGACCGGGCGCTGCGGGCGTTTGACGGCATCGGGCTGCTTGTGAGCCACGACCGCGCGCTGCTCGACGGGCTCTGCGGGCAATGCCTGTTTCTCGACCCGCCCGGCGCGGTGCTGCGCCCGGGCGGCTACACGCGCGGCGCCGAGCAGCAGCAGCGCGAAGCGGCGCACGCCCGCGCGGCGCGGCAGAACGCGCTGCGCGAGCTGAAACGGCTTGAGGCGGAAATGACCCGCCGGCGGGCGGCGGCCGCAAGCGAGCACCAGATGCGCTCCAAGCGCGGGCTGGCGCGGCACGACCATGACGGGCGCGCCAAGATCGACGCTGCGCGCGTGGCCGACAGCAAGGCCGGGGCGCCATTGCGGCAGTTGGCGGGCCGCGCTGCGCAGGCGGCCCGCCGCGTCGCGGCGATCCGGGTCGCGAAGGCGGTCGAGCTCGGGATCTGGCTCGACGATGCCCGTTCGCAGGCCGACGCCGTGCTGCGCGCGCCGGGCGGGTCGCTCGTGCTGCGACCGGGCGGTGCGGCCGGGGGCGGGGGTGCGGAGCGCAAGCTGCACTTCCCCGACCTGACGCTCGAGCCGACCGCGTGCATCGCCCTGACCGGCCCGAACGGCTCGGGCAAGAGCACACTGCTCGAGCACCTCGTGAAGCGCGCGGCCGTTCCGCCGGCCCGGCTGCTCTACGTGCCGCAGGAGGTCGCGGCCCGCAGGGCGTCCCAGGTCATCGGCGACGTGCGGAGACTGTCGCACGCGGAGCTCGGACGCGTGCTGCAGATCATTCGGCGGCTCGGCTCGGAGCCGCGGCGGCTGCTGGAGACCGAGCTGCCGAGCCCGGGCGAGACGCGGAAGCTGCTGCTGGCGCTCGGGGTGCTGCGGAGCGTGCACCTGATCGTGCTGGACGAGCCGACGAACCACCTCGACCTGCCGTCGATCGAGTGTGTCGAGGGGGCGCTGCGCGAGTATCCGGGCGCGCTGCTGCTGGTCAGCCACGACGAGCGGTTCTTGGCGGGGCTCACCGATCAGCGCTGGCAGATCGAGTGCGATCGGCCGGGGGGCGATTCGCGGCTGGTGATCCGGCGGCCCGCGCCTTGAACGCAGCAGTCCCGGGGTCTCGGCAAGTGCCGGTCTGGCGGCGGCCCGCCGCCGGCGGCGGCCGCAGAGCCGCGCGGTGGCGCCTACACCTTGATCCGCCACCCCTCCCGGTACTCCTTCGTCAGCAGCGGGTTGGCCTGCGCGACGTTCGTGAACTCGAATTTCTCGCCGTTCCAGTCCAGCCGCCGCCCGAGCTTGATCGCGATGTTGCCCAGCAGCACCGTCTCGGCCATCGGGCCGGAGTACAGAAAGTTCGCCCGGGCGAACGACGGCGGCTGCTCGCCCACGCACGCCATCACCCACTCGCGGACGTGACCGGGCGAGCGCTCGAGCTTCTTGGGCGGCCGGCCGATCTCCTTCATCTTCGACTCGGGGAAGATCCGCGGGCTCTCGCCGTAGTCACCTTGGACGAGCAACGACGCCTTGGTCCCGATAAACAGGTTCCCGGTGGGCGTCAGCCGGCGGCCGAATTCGAGCTCGGGCGGGATCTGCGGCTGGAGCCCGCCGTCGTACCAGGTGGCGGTGAACGCCCGTCGGCGGCCGCGCCGGGGGAACTGCCACCTGACGACCGAGGCCTTCGGGTATGTCTCGTCGTTGAACAGGCCGTAGGTAACCGGCTCGACGGACGTCGGGTAGCCGGGCTCCAGCGCCCAGAAGATGCCGTCCATGGTGTGGCAGGCCATGTCGCCGAGGGCCCCGCAGCCGAAGTCCCACCAACCGCGCCAGTTGAACGGGTGATACACCTTCTCCTTGAACGCGCGCGTCGGCGCCGGGCCGAGCCAGCAGTCCCAGTCCAGGTTGGGCGGCACGGGGTCCTCGCCCTCGGGCCGTTCGATGTTCTGCGGCCAGATCGGCCGGTCGGTCCAGGTGTGAGTCTCGACGATCTCGCCCAGGGCGCCGCTCTGAATCCACTCGACGACGATGCGCCAGCCCTCGAGGGCGTGGCCCTGGTTGCCCATCTGCGTGACGAGCTTCGGGTAGCGCTGCGCGGCGAGCGTGAGCTGCCGAGCCTCCCACGGCGTGTGTGTGAGCGGCTTCTGCGTGTAGACGTGCTTGCCGAGCTGCATGGCCATCATGGTGGCGGGGAAGTGATGATGGTCCGGCGCGCCGATCATCACCGCGTCGAAGTTCTTGTGCTCCCGGTCGAACATCCGGCGATAGTCCTGATACGTGCGAGCCTGCGGATACGCCTCCGCGAACTTCGCTTGCCGCGAGGTATCGACGTCGCAGAAGCACGGCACCGTCACGCCCAGCTCGAGCGCGTTCTCCAGGTGAAAGCCACCGATGCCGCCCGTGCCGATGCATGCGACCCGCAGCTCGGGGTATTTCTTCGCCGGCGGCGGCTCACCTGGACCTTCCGCCTCGGGCGGCGCGCCGACCGCGCGCGGCGTTTTGCCCACAGTCCGGCAGCCGAACGCCCCGGCCGCGCCGAGCGCGACACCCGTTGTGAGGGCCTGCTTGAGAAATGACCGCCGCGTGGTGAACTCGGGGTGCAACATGGCTTCGATCTCGCTTTCCGGGCCGCAGCCCGCTCGAAGGTGATGTTCCGGCGAGCCGGGCGCCCGCGTATTCTGCGGCGTCGCCCGCGGCGGTGCAACCGGCGGGCTCCTGCCGGCGCTGCTCGCCAGCCGGGGTCGCACGGCCCGAGCAGCGCGCCAGCGATGGGTGGCACGGTCCAAGCATCGCGCCAGCGATGCGCCGGGCCGTGGTGCATCGCCTCGCGCCACGTTCCCGCAATCGCCCCGCCGCGCCCCCGCAATCGCCCCGCCACGCCCCCGCAATCCCCCCCGCCGGTCGGCGCGCGTCGCC
>CAZMCT010000199.1:0-3610 GCA_964564785.1 uncultured Planctomycetales bacterium | reverse complement strand
GGGGCGCGGCTGGCCGGGGGGGGCGGGGGCCGGCGGGCGGCCGGGGGGCGGCGGCTTGACGCCGGGCGGCGCGGGCGGTGTGGGGCGCGGGGCGGTGACGGCCCCGGGGGCGTCGTTGGGCTTGCGGGTGAACATCGCCATCTCAGACTCCTCCGCGGCAGCGCAGGACGGCGCGCCTAGCTGCCAAACAACGACAGCAGGCCCTTCTTGGGCGGCTCGCCCGCGCTCTTCGAACTTGCAGCTTCGGTTTCCTCGACGCCGCACGCGATGGACTCGGCCATCTGCTGGAGCGCGAGCCGCAGCTTCGACTTCGGGGCGTGCTCCAGCAGTGCGGTCCCGACGTTCACGGCGGTGCTGGCGGTCTTCCAGTCTTCCGGCAGATACCACTGGATCTTGCGATTGAGCGTCGTCTCGACGTCGGAGGGCTGAAGGTAACCGGCCTCGCGCCCCGCCCGGTTGCAGACCAGCCGCACGTTGTCGAGGTTGTAGCCGCCGCGCCGCAGCTCGGTCAGCAGCCGGTCGGCGTTCCGCACCGGCGGAACCAGGAGCTGGAGCACCAGCAGGTACACGTCGGTCATGTCGAATACGGCCCGGGCCGAAGGATCGAACCGCACCGGTCCGTCGATCACCACGAAGTCGTAATGCTCGAGCAGCGCGGCCAACACGCCCGCCACCTGGGCGGCGCTGATCCGCTCCGCCTGCTCGATGTCGGCCGGGTGGGCCAGCACGTGCACCCCCGTGGGGTGCTTGACCATGACCCGTTCGATCATCTGACGTTCAATGTGCTCGGGCGTGGCGCACAGCTCGGCCACCGTGTAGGTCGGTTGGGCGTCGAGGAACATCGCCACCTGGCCGAAGCGGAAATCGAGGTCCACGACGGCCACGCGCGGGCGGGTGCCCGACGGCCCGTCGCGCCACTCCGTGAGCTGGGCCAGTTCCACGGCAAGGTTGGTGGCGATCGTCGTGGAGCCGACCCCGCCGCAACAGCCGACGACCGGAATCAGTCGACCGGCCCGTTGGCCCGCATCCGGGACCTCACGGCCGACGCGGCGGATGATCTCGCTGAGCTGCTCGGGGGGGAACGGCTTCCAGAGGAACTCGCGCATGCCGGCCCGCATGGCCCGCATCACCAGCTCGGCGTCGCGGTCCTCGGTCATCGCGACGGCGGCCAGGCGGTCGCGGTGCTCCGCCAGGAGCGGGGTGACGACCTCCATCATGGCCGCCGGGTTGGGGTCGAGGTGCAGCAGCAGGATTTCGGCCGGAAACTGCTGGAGCGCCTGGGCGAGGAGCACGGGCTCATCGACCTCGGCGACGATTTTGACCCCCTCGACGGAAAGCAGCAGGGCGCGCAGTTCGGGTGCGGCCTCCTCGTCGGCGTTCACGACGATGACGCGCACCGGCCTGCTCACAGCTGCCTGTCCCAGTCGCCGCGGGGAAGCGCGAAGGTGGGCACGTGGGGACGGAGCGCTGCGCCCGTCCCTACGTGGCCCACTGGCTGCGAACTACCGCAGTTGCACGCACCTACAGTCCGCGGTCAACCTTCCTTACTCGATCAGCGCGACCGGTCGCCGGCCGCCCAGCGTCCGGAAAATCAGGTCGAGCTGGTCGGAGTACTCATCCGGCGTGCCTTCCGCATGGAAGTGCTGCCCGCCGGCAATCGTCGCGAGTTCGGTCATCAGGTCCACGTCCGAGTCCGATCCGACACTGATCGTGTACAGCCGCATGTGCTGGTTGGCGGCCTCTTGCGCGACATCCCGGGTCCACTCGTCGATGTGCTCGCTGCCGCCGCCGTAGAAGTTCCCGTTCTCGTCGACGTTGGGCTTGCCGTCCGACATGACGACGATCACCTTGGCGGCCGCGCTGCGGCTGCGCTCACTGGTCAGCTCGGCCATGGCGGTAATGATGCCGGCGGCGATGTTGGTCGTACTGTTGTAGTGTCCGGCCTGCATCGCGTAGAGCCGGTTCGGGACCGCGTCGAGGTTCTCGGTGAGGTTGACCTCGTGCTGGGCGGTCGTCGCGAAGACCTCCAGCGCCATGTGGTCGAGGCTGTCCAGGTCGAGAATGACGTCGGTCATCGCCCGCACGGCGTCACGCACGGCGTGCAGCGGCTCCTCGGGCGTCTGCCACAAGATGTTCGTCTGGCTGTACGCCGCCCGGTTCTCCAGCAGAAAGTTGACGAACGTCTTCAGGCCGAAGCGGTACCGGAAAGCGTTGTTCGCGTAGTACATGCCCGTGGAACTGGACGCCACATAATTGATGTAATTCGCCCAGGTCCAGTTCACGCGAAAACTGGGGTACGCCGCCCATACCATCTCGGCGTTCTCAATGCAGTTGTCGCCGTCGCCGCCCGGTCGGCCGCCGGGCCGGCCGCTTTTCCACTCCGAGAGGCCGAGCATGACCGCGGTCCGGTTGCACCAGTTGTTGGCGGTGCCGTCACGGGCGCCGCTCATCAGGCAGGTGACCTCGTCGGCGGTGTAGCCGCGCGCCAGCAGCAGGCCCTGGATGGTCGCGTTCACCGTCGCGGTGTTCTTGGGGATGTACCACAGACCCGGGTCGCTGACCGGGTCGTAGTCCTGCACGACGACCGGGTTGCCCCACTCCGACATCACGCCGATCACCGGGCCCGTGTCGGACGCGTACTCGGTCTCGTCCTCCGGACCCGGAATGTACGGGTAGCTGGGGAACGGGCCGTCCAGCGCGCACCAGATGTCGCGCAGGTTGATCTGCACGCCCGCGCGCGGCTCGCCCTCGTCGCCCCAGTAGTCGCGATAGTGCGCCAGCTCACTGTCGTCACTCATCGAACCCGACAGGTCGATCACGACCGAGATATCCCGCGGGATCAGCACCGCCGCGGCCCGGGCCTCGAGCTCGACGCTGGTCTTGCCCAGGATCGGCGCGAACAGGAACGGAACCGTCACCGGGCCGTTCCCACCGTCCTTGTTCCCGACCCGCCGGACGGTCACCCGCACCGAGTCGAAGTTGTCTCCGCCCGGCGTGAAACTGAACTTGCCGGTGCTCACGTTGTAGATGGCCCGCCCGAGTTCCACGTCCTCCGGCAGCACGACCAGCGTGCCGCCCGCCCCGGCTCCGGTGTTCAGCGCCGCGTATTCCGCGGCCGCCGCCAGCGCCAGGTCTTCAGGGTCCGAGTCGGCCGCCGTGCCGCCCAGCTCGGCGGCCGCGGCCAGCGCCGCCGCGACCACCCCGACCAGGAGCTCGTTTTGCGTGGTGTACACCGCGCCGATGTCGAGCACCAGCGCACCCATGCCCAGCACCAGGGTTGCGCAGACCGCGACCTGCGCGATGACGGCACCGCGCCGCCGATGTCGACCGAGTTGTTTTCTCCGTGCGTGCATCTTCCTTACCTCCTACCCTCGCGAAACAACGTCCGAAGTTCGTGCTCCCGGTCGCCCCTCATCCCGGGCGGGCCGGCACCGCCCTCCCGCCCGGGAGCGGCCTGGTGCGCGGAGGGCCGACCGGCGGCCGGGCGGCGGGATCAACGCCCGCCGGCCACGGGCCACAGTCTGGCCCGGCCCGCGCATGCTCATGTCCCCTCGTGTCCGCCGGCCGGTCCGACGGGGCCGCGCAGCCGCAGGGCCGTCGGGCGGCCCCC
>CAZMCT010000198.1:0-3720 GCA_964564785.1 uncultured Planctomycetales bacterium | reverse complement strand
CCGCCGGGTTGCACGGCCGAGGGCTCGGCGGCCGGGGCTTCGTTGGGCGGGCGCCCCGCGGGACGACCTTCGCCCTCGAGTTTTCCGAGGCCGAACAATTCCCAGTCGTTGGGTGCGATCACGTCCGCCCCTGGCACGTGCAGCACCTGGTCCGGGTTGAGCGGCGCGACGAGTTCGGGCGTGACGAGCACAACCAGCTCGCTCTCGCTCTTCTGATAATTCACGGAGCTGAACAGCGCGCCGAGCACCGGGATGTCACCCAGGGCGGGGACGCGGGACGCATTGGCACGCGTCTTTTCGCTCAGCAGGCCGCCGATGGCGAACGTTTGGCCGGGGCCGAGCTCCACGAAGGTATCGACCTTGCGCTGGATCAAGCCCGGCACGGCGTAGCCGCCGATCATGATCGCACTGGCGTAGTCCGGTTCGCTGACCTCGGGCGCGATATGAATCCGCAACAGGTCGTCGCCGAGCACCGTCGGCGTGAACTTCAACCGGACGCCGAACTCCTTGAACTCGACCGTGATCGCGTTCGTCGAGCCGCTCTGCGGGACCGGAATGGGGAATTCGCCGCCGGCCAGAAACGTCGCCTCCTGGCCGCTGACCGTGAGCAGGTTCGGCTCGGCCAGCACGTGCAGCAGGCCGTTGTCACGCAGCGCCTGGATGAACACCTGCATCTGGACCCGCGGGAACCCGATGCTGAGCTGCGGCGTGGCGGTCAGGCCCATCTCCCCCGTGGCGAACGGGATCGTCGCCGTGGCGTTGATGCCCTCCGCAGCGCCGATGTTGACCGGGTTGATACCGGCGATGTTGCTGACGGCGAACACGTCCTGGAAGTCGTCGCCTGCCAGCCAGCCGTTGAAGCCCAGCCGGCGGGTGGCCGTTCGGTTGACCTCGGCCACCGTGCAGCGCAGCAGCACCTGGAACACACCGGCCACGCGTAGGTGGTTGATGACCTTGTCCTTGGAGTAGATGTTGGCCACCTGGACAATGCGCTCGGCGGACTCGGCATCCGGCACCGTCCCCGACAGGACAATCGAGTCCTGAAGCGCGGCGACCTGCACCCGGGCCCGTGGAAACATCGCCCGCAGCGTGGCTTGTAGCCGCTCGAGGTCGATGTCGACCGCGACCGTGAAGGTCTGCTGCTGGCCGCCGTCGACCAGCGCGACAAGCTGGGTGGTGCCGCAACTCCGGCCGTTGATCAGAATCTGCTTCGGCGTCACCGCGGTCACGTCAGCGATGTCCGGGTTGGCGACGCGGACCTCACGCACGGGCACGCTGAAGTCGACCAGTGCGCCCTGGTTGACCGGCACGGAGATCAACTGGGCCTGGGCATGGGCCTGGCGCACCGTGATCTTCACGTCCGAGACGGGCACGGCCGGTTCCGGCGGCCGGACTTCTTGGGCGGCGGCGCTGACGGCCAGCGCGCCGAGCAGGGCCGCGACCCCCGGTGTAACCCGGCTTTTCCTGATCGCGTGGTTAGGGTTCATTCGGTGGGCTCCTCAGGCTCCTGGTTGTCGTCCGCATCCGTGGGCGCGTCCGGCGCCGTATTCGTGTTGGCCGGCGTCGCGGGCGGCGGCACCGCCGGGGTCTGCCCGCCGGCGGCCTTGCTCTCCGCCGGCTTCGCGGGCTTGGGCTCCTCGAGGCGATCCGGCGTGTTCAGGTTCTTCCAGATGATTCTCTCGGGCGGCTGCTTCAGTCCGCGGTAGACGTAGGTCGTCCAGGCCGGCTCGGGCGTCGCGGCCGCGATGTCGACTGCCGGCGGCGGCGGCGGCGCGATGTTGGTCACGGGCGTTTCCGGCGCGGCGGCGGGTTCCTCGGGGATGCCCAGGGCCGCAGCGTCGCTGAGCCAGTCCTCGTTCTCGAGCAGACTGCTGTTCACGCTACGCAGGCTGAGCTTGATCTTGCCGAACTGCTCCGCCAACAGGAGCGTCTTGACCTGCTCGGGCCTGACGAACAACGTCACCTCGCGGACGGTCCGCGCGGCCTCCTTCTTTCCGCCGGCGGATTCGCCGCTGCCGCCGCTGGCGCTGATCTTGGGGCCGACGGCGGCGACCTCGATGTTCTCGAGGATGGTGCGGGCGATGGTCTCCTTCTGCCCCGGCCGCTTGATGGATGCGGTGACATTGACGCGGTCGCCCGGGGACAGGTGGTAGCCGACGGCCGAGCTGGAATCGACCTTGATCGAGGCCGCGTTGAACCCCTCCGGCGGCTGGATCCCCGGCTTGGCGTCGGGCGGCGCGAGCATGTCTTCCAGCAGCGGCAGGCCGGCCGGCGCGTCGAGGCGCGGGATGCGGCCGACGAGCTTCTCTTTTTCGCGGAAGGCACCCTTGGGCACGAGGTCGGCGGGGAACGGCAGTGGCTGGAGCATGTCCTCGGCGATGGTCTCGCCGCGTGGGATCTCGGCCTTGGCGGCCCAGACGGTCACGCGGGGGGTGGCTTTCTGCCCGGCGCGGGCGTTCTTGAGGGTGTTCACGCCCAGATAGAGCGCCAGGCCCCCCACGCCCAGACCGGCGACAAGCGGTATCAGGGTTCGCACGTTCATGCTGGTTCCTCGCGCGGCAGCGCCGCTCCTGGTCGGCGTGTGCAGGGCCGCCTCCGACGCATCCGCGCGTCGGCCCGCCTCTTCAACCCTCGCTCATGCGACCGCCCCCGGTCAGTCGATACCCTCTTTCTTCATCGAGCACACGGCAAAGAGGTCGCCTTCCACGCAGCCGAAGTAGCCGCCCACCAGCGTGACGTCGGCATACGGGATCTCGATCCGTACCTCACCCACCGGGTCGCCCGCGTCATCGCAGGTGATGTTGGCCGTGTAGGTGCTGAGCCCGAGCGGGGTGAGATAATCCGAAATCCGGTCCTCCACCTCGCCGACCGTCGAGCCCGGCAGGGCCGCGGTCCGCGCTCCTTCCCGGGCCGCGGTGGTCAGGGCCTGCCGGACCGTGAAAACCCAGCCGTACTCGATGATGCCGAACAACATCGTCAGCAGGATCGGCGTCACGATCGCCATCTCGACCGCCGCCGCCGCCCGCCCGCGCTTGCGCCAGTTCTTTTTCACGACAGCCAACCTCCCAGGTACGTCAGCAGGACGCCGATCGTTCCCGCCGTCAGGGGCACCCCGTACGGCAGAAGCTGGCTCGTGTCACCGAAAGTCCGCGCCCCGCCAAACTCACCGAATGCCGTGTCCCACCGGCGTAGCTTGGTGAAGATCGTCTGCATGTTCGTGAGCGCGTGGACCGTCCGCCCCGAGGTGTAGATCATCACAATCGCCGCCACGCCCCCCAGCAGCCCGCCGGCCGCAAAACTCAGCAGCGTCAGCCACGGCCCCAGCCAACATCCGATGGCCATCATCAGCTTCACGTCGCCCGCACCCATCCCGTGCATCAGCCACGGAACAATCAGCACCCCGAAGCCCACCAGCAGCCCCAGCAGGCCCCAGGCGACGCCGCCCCGCACGCCGTCCGGCCCCGACGACCACCCGCCGAAGGCCAGCAGTTGCAGCAGCAGGCCCGCCCCCGCCAGCGCCGCATTCAGCCAGTTGGGGACCCGCCGCTCGGCGTAGTCGATCCACGCCGCGTACAAAATCCCCGGAACCAGCAGCGCCAGCGTGATGTGCCAATAATGTTCGGCCAGAACACTCATGTCCGAAACTCGCGCCGCGCCCTGTTTTTCTCCGCCGGCCGCGGCGGCGTTGCCGCCGACCGCGACCCCTCATTCCATCGGACG
>CAZMCT010000197.1:0-3855 GCA_964564785.1 uncultured Planctomycetales bacterium | reverse complement strand
GGCCACGAGCGCCCCGCCCGCCCCCGCGGAGCGCGACGCGCTGCAGTCCGAACGCGATGCGCTGCGAGCCGAGCTGGCGGAGCTCGCCCGACGCGTCACCGCGCTCGAGGCGAAGCAGGAGCACAACCACACATGCACAGAGCGTCAAGAGCCGCAGAGCGGAAATGAGCTCGAGTAGAGCCGGCAACGTGGCGCGCGCCGCGCCGGGCGCGCTCTCCCCGAACCAGACTCTCCCCCCGCGGACGCCCCTGGCCCCCGCACAGTCCGGTCCTTCCTGCGTGACCCGCGGCATCCTCCGCGGATCGGCGGTGAACGTGCACCATGGTTGACATCCGGCAGCTTCCGATCCCCGACTGGGGGCTCGCGTGCCCGAGCTGCCGCTATCCGCTGCGCGGCCTGCCCGAGCATCGCTGCCCGGAGTGCGGCACCCGCTTCGATATTCGCGATCTCATCCGACCGTGGACGCGGCTGCGGCCGCCACGGCTGACCGGCGACGAGCTGCCGCTGCCGGATTTCGGCCTGACATGCGAGCACTGTCGCGCCCCCCTGGCCGGCGCCCGTGAGCGGCGCTGCCCCGTGTGCGGGACGCCCTTCGACCTGTCGCCGCGCCGTCCGGCGGGCGAGTGGTTCGTCCTCGAGCAGTTCGCGTGCCGGCCGCTGCCGATCCCGGGCCTGGAGGCGCTGCTGGGAGCCGAGCAGGTGCCGCACATCCCGATGAGCGAGAGCACGGTGCGCGAGCTGTACACGGGCGGCAGCCCGCTGCCGATGCGGCTGCGGATCGCGGGCGAGTTCTATTTCGAGGTGCTGTGGCTGATCCAGCAGGTTCGCCGTGAGATGGCCGCGGCGCGCGGCCGGCCGGCGTGGCGCTGCCCGCAATGCGGCGAGGAAAACCCCGGCAACTTCGATGTGTGCTGGAACTGCGCGGCCGCGGAATAGGGCGGCTATTCGCGCAGGCATTCCCGGGCGATGACGTGCCGCTGAATCTCGCTGGTCCCTTCATAGATCGTCGTGATCCGGGCGTCGCGGTAGAGTTGCTCCACGCGGCATTCGTTGACGTAGCCCGTGCCGCCGTGAATCTGCACCGCCCGGTACGCCACGCGGTTGGCCGCCTCACTCGCGAACAACTTGGCCATCGACGCTTCGCGGGTAAAGACTGTCGGCGGCCCCTCGCCGTGCCGAGCCTGGTCGGCCGCGTCCTTCAACGCGGCGGCCCGGTCGGTCAGGAGCTGGGCCGCGTCCAGCTCGGTCGCGCTGTCCGCGATCATCCACTGGATCGCCTGGAAGTCGGCGATCGGCCGGTCGAACTGCCGCCGCTCCTTCGCGTACGCGGTCATGAGATCCTGACAGGCCCGGCCGATACCGAGGGCCTGGCTGGCGATGCCGATCCGCCCGCCGTCGAGGCCGGACAGCGCGACTTTCAGCCCGTCGCCCAGTTGGCCCAGCAGATGGTCGTCGGGCACGAATGCGCCGTCGAGGTTCATCTCGGCCGTTTCGGAGCCGCGAATGCCCAGTTTGCCGTGAATCAGCCGCCGCGCCACACCCTCCTGTTGCGCGTCGAGCAGGAACATACTCAGATTCCGGCGGCTGCCCGTGTTCTCGGTGCGGGCCAGCACGACGAACCAGCGGCCGGTCAGGCCGTTGGTCACCCAGAACTTGCTGCCATGCAATCGCCAACCGTTGTCGACTCGGACGGCGCGGGTCTTGGCGGCCGCGGGGTCGCTGCCGGCATCGGCCTCGCTGATCGCGAACCCGGAGAGGTTTCCTGGGGCAGCGAGTTGCGCGAGCATCGGCCCGCGAATCGGCTCGTGCGCATAGTACTTGAGGATCTCGCCGACCATCGTGTGGACACTGACCGTGACGGCGACGGAGGGCGACGCGTAGGCCAGCTCGCGGATGATGTGTGCGTACGGCAGCATCGGGCACGCAAGGCCGCCGTGCTCCTCCGGGACGCGCAGCGCCATCAGCCCCATCTCGTAAAGCTGCTCCAGTCGTTCGCAGCAGGAGGACTCTTCCCGGTCCCACCGGCGGTCCAACTCGAGCAGCTCGCCGCGAGCGTACTCGCGGACACTGTTGATCAGCAGCCGGTGGTCCTCGGTCAAGGCGGTGTTCATAATAGGATCCGGGGACGGTTCAGCGCCCCACCGTACCCCCATCCTAGCGGCGGCGCAGGGTGTGTGGAAGCGGGCCCTCGGCCGCGGGCAGTTCCACAAGGAGCGGCGGATGGTACGGACCGCCCGGATCCAGGTTCAAACCCAGGGCGGCTCGCAGGTACTCGACATCACGCCGCAGGTCGCGGCCGTGCTGGTCGACTCGGGCGTTCGTGACGGCATCCTGGTGGTTTTCGTGGTCGGCTCGACGGCCGGCATCACCACCACCGAGGCCGAACCGGGGCTGCTGACGCACGACCTGAAGGCGTTTTTCGAGCGGATCGCGCCTCAGGGCGAGTACTACAAGCACGAGGCCACGTGGAACGACGACAACGGCCACGCCCACGTCCGGGCGTCGGCGCTCGGACCGTCGCTGGCCGTGCCGGTCGTCGGCGGGCAGATGACGCTCGGGACGTGGCAGCAGATCGTGCTGATCGACTTCGACACCCGCGGGCGAAGGCGGGAAGTGGTGGTGCAGATCGTCGGCGACGGGTAGCGGCAGAGCCGAATGCAGAATTGAGAATCCAGCATGCAGATCGCCGGGATCGCCCGCCACCCGCATTCGCCACTCCGTCAGTGTGCATTCATCGCTACACGCAGTTCGCTGCTCGCCGTACAATGCCGCACCGGGCCGAGCTTGAGTTGCGTTGTGCGTCGCGGCTTCACCCTGGTCGAACTGCTCGTCGTCGTCGCCATTCTCGCCGTGCTGCTGGCTGTCCTGCTGCCGGCGCTCGGCCGGGCGCGTGCGGCCGCTCGCCTGGCGGCGTGCGGCAGCAACCTGCGGCAGCTCGGCTTGGGCATACACACCTATACGCACGAGTACACCGGCCATATTCCCCGTGGACCGGACCCGCTGCACGAGCACGATCTCTCCAGCAACGCCATGGCCACGAACCAGCTCTGGATCGGCGCGGGCAGCCCCGGGTTCCCGGCCACGCACCCGGGCGAGTACCTCGGCCTCGGCCGGCTGCTGCTGACCACCTGCCCGGACCCGAAGGCGTACTACTGCCCCGCCGACGGGAATTACAACCAGCTCACCGAGATCGAGAAGATCGGGACCGCGGCCCACGCGTACGGCTCGTACCTGTATCGCGAGCTGGACCACCTGCCGGAGGGCGCACGCGCGGGCGTGCTGGATCGGTTGGGGTCCAACGAGATCGGCGACGTACCCGTGCGGGTCGAGGCCCTGGCGCTGGATACCAACAGCCTCGGACCCGGCCCGTACTATCACGCCAACCACCAGGCCCGCCGCGCCAACGTGCTCTTCCGCGACGGCGCGGTGCGCGAATTCGTCAGCCGCGCCGACTGCCTCGCGATCCCGGCCACGGCGTTCGAGAATCCGATGCTCATCCCGGCCGCGATCGACCAGCTCCTGACGAACGCGGACTACGCGTACACCTCCGGTCGGCCGGAGCAGGCCCCGCGCCTCCCGCCGCCGTGAGCCGGAAAATCACAAAAGCGCCGCGGCACAGAGAGGACAAAGGTGCGGGCGCGGCGGCGCCGCACGTGTCTTCCAGCGGGGACAGCGACGGTGCGGCGAGGACGCACCCTGCGACTGGCCCGCACACTAGGGTTGGGGCGCCTGCGATGGCTGGCTGGCACCAGGGGGCGGGAGAACCGTCACGCGCAGCGTCACCGTGCCGCCGGCCGAACGCGAGGCGGGCGGCGGCGACGCCCGTTGCGCGGGGCCGGCCGCGCGGCCGACGAG
>CAZMCT010000196.1:0-3936 GCA_964564785.1 uncultured Planctomycetales bacterium | reverse complement strand
CCGCTCCCTCCTGCGATACTCGTCCCCTTTTTCACCTCGCGATACTCGTCCCCTTGTTCACCCCTGCGGTGCCTGTCCCCTTTTTCAGCGGGCGGATCAGCAGCCCCTGCGCGGCTGTCTGGCTCAACGATGTCCGCCGGCCATTCGGAACCGACCAGCGGCCTTTCGACACGCTGGAACACCGGTGATAATCAGGGATGCGACGTCGCGAGCACGAGCGCGCGCAAGCAGAGGGCTCCGGTCACGAGATTTCCCGGCCTTGCCGGCGACCCAACGCGAGGATCCACGCACGGAAACGACGGCACACCAGCAACAACGGCCCGTGCTGGTCACAGGCGCGAGCGGCTACATCGGTGGTCGACTCGTGCCGCGGCTGCTGGCCGCGGGCTACCGCGTACGATGCCTCGTACGCGAGCCCCGCAAGCTGGATTCGCGACCCTGGTCAGGCGACCCGCAGGTCGAGGTGGTGCGCTGTGACATCGGGGATCGGGAGCAGCTCGCACGTGCCCTGCGTGGGTGCGGCCCGGGGTACTATCTGGTCCACTCGATGATGGCGGCCGGTCGCGCGTATCGTGAACGCGATCGGGTCTTGGCCCAAACGTTCGCGGAGGCGGCCTCTGAGGCGCGCCTGGAACGGATCGTCTACATGGGGGGGCTGGGTGAGACCGGCGAGCACTTGAGCGAGCACCTGGCGTCACGGCGCGAGGTCGAATTCGCGCTGGCGTCGGGTTCAGTCCCGGTAACGGTGTTCCGCGCCGCGATGATCATCGGGTCCGGCTCGGCCTCGTTCGAAATCCTGCGCTATCTCGTGGAACGGTTGCCGGTGATGGTCACGCCGCGCTGGGTGAGCACGGAGTCGCAGCCGATCGCCATTCAAAACGTGTTGCACTATCTGGTCGCGTGTCTCGACTGCCCACAGACCATGGGTCGGACCTTCGACATCGGCGGTGCCGACGTCATGACGTACCGGGAGATCATGCAGACCATGGCCGCGGCGCTGGGGCTGAGGAAGCGCTTCATCATCCCCGTGCCGGTGCTCACGCCGCGCTTGAGCTCTCTGTGGATTCACCTGGTGACGCCCATCAGCCACCAAATCGCGCGTCCACTGGCCGAAGGGCTGCGCAACCGCGTGGTCTGCCGCGACGATTCGGCCGCCCGTCTCATGCCACAACGTCTGCTCACGGTGCGCGAGGCAATCGACGCCGCGCTCGGCAAGACCCAGGCGCACGAGGTTGAGACCGCATGGTTTGATGCCGGCACCATTCCGGGCGATCCCGATTGGGCCGGCGGCAAGGTCTTCGTGGATCAGCGCTCGATCAAGGTGCACGCCCCCCCCCATGCCGTGTATCAGGCGGTCTCGCGCATCGGGGGCGATCGGGGCTACTACGCCGCGGACTGGCTGTGGCGGCTGCGCGGCCGGTTGGACCGGCTGATGGGTGGCCCCGGGCTACGCCGCGGGCGGCGCGATCCCCAGCACCTGGCGTTCGGCGAAGTGCTCGACTTCTGGCGCGTCACGAAGGTCGTGCCGGACCGGCGCCTCGAACTGCGAGCCGAGATGAAGCTGCCCGGCGAAGCGTTGCTCGGTTTCGAGATTCGCCCCGACGAACGGGACACGACAACGTGCACATTGGTGCAGACGGCGCGCTTCAAGCCGCGCGGACTGCCGGGCCTGCTGTATTGGTACGCCGTGCTGCCGCTGCACGGCCTGGTGTTCAACGGCATGTTGCACGGAATCCGACGGGCGGCCGAACAGGCGGTGCATCCGGGGGCGAAATGAAAAAGAACCGGCCAAACCTCGGGCAGGATCGATTCCCGGTCTTGAGGGTCGCGGGGCCGGTTCGGCGTCTCCTCCTCGTGTTGGGCGATCAGCTTGATCCGCAGGTCGGCGCTTCGACTCCATTCGACAAAGCGCACGACGCGATGGCGATGTTCGAGGTCGCGGAAGAATCGTTGCACGTCCCGAGCCACAAGCAGCGGACTGCGCTGTTCCTGGCCGCGATGCGGCACTTCGCGCTGGATCTGCATCGTGAAGGCTACCGGGTCCACTACGTCACGCTCGATGACCCGGAGAACACGCAGGCGTTCGGGAGTGAGCTGCGGCGTGCGATTCGCGCGCTCAGGCCGGCACTCGTCCTCTGCACGCACCCAGGCGAATGGCGCGCAAAGCAGGATATCGAGCGCGCGGCGAAGCAGGCCGGGGCTCCGCTGGAAGTGTTACCCGATGCGCACTTTCTCACCAGCGCTGCGGAGTTCGCCGACTGGATGGCTGGGCGCAAGCAGCCCGTGATGGAGCATTTCTACCGCCGGCAGCGTCGCAGGCGCGGGATTCTCGTAGAACCGGATGGCGCGCCCGTGGGTGGAAAGTGGAATTACGACCAGCAGAACCGAGGGTCCTTCCGGCGGCCGCCCCAGGTGCCGCCGCCGTATTCGCCGCGGACGGACGCCATTACCCGCGAGGTGCTCACGCTCGTCGAGCGACGGTTCGCCCGGAATCCCGGCTCGCTGGCACGATTTCGCTGGCCCGTGACGCGGGTTCAGGCCCGCAAGGCGCTGGATGACTTCATCCAAGAGCGGCTACCGCACTTCGGCACCTTCCAGGACGCCATGTGGTCGGGGCAGCCGTTCCTGTACCACTCGTTACTGTCGGCGGCGTTGAACCTGAAGCTGCTCAACCCGCGTGAGTGTGTCGCCGCCGCCCTCGCCGCGTACGAGTCCGGTGCCGCGCCACTGAATTGCGTGGAGGGCTTTGTGCGCCAAATCATCGGCTGGCGCGAGTTCATCCACGGAATCTACTGGCACGCCGGCCCGCGTTACGCAGAACAGAACGAACTCGACCAGCACGGTAGCTTGCCGGACTTCTACTGGACGGGCCGCACCGACATGGTATGCCTGCGCGAGTGCATCGGGCAGGTACTCGAATACGGCTATGGCCACCACATTCAGCGGCTCATGGTCACCGGCAATTTCGCGCTCATCGCGGGCGTGCACCCGCGGCACATCAGCGACTGGTATCTGGCGATGTACGTCGACGCGGTCGACTGGGTCACGCTGCCCAACACGCTCGGGATGGCGATGCACGCCGACGGGGGCCTCGTCGGCACCAAGCCCTACGCCGCCAGCGGCCGGTACATTCAGCGCATGAGCAACTATTGCAGTAGCTGCCGATTCGATCCCGGCGAGCGAACGGGGGCCCGGGCGTGCCCGTTCACCACGTTCTACTGGGACTTTCTCATCCGAAACCGGCGGCGATTCCGGGACAACCCTCGGATGAGCAGAATCCTGCCGCAGGTCGATCACCTGCCGGACGACGCGCGCGCCGCCATCGCCGCGCAAGCCCGGGAACGCCGCCGGGAATTCGGGATAAACAACACGGCTACCCCCAGTTGAAGGTGTCCCGCGCGAGCGTCGTTCGGATGCCAATTCCGCCGGGAAACCGCTATGAAGCGAATGCCTTCCGATGACGTGGCGAGTGGCTCGTTTGCAGCGCGGCTGTGGATGAACGCTCTCGCGACGCGCGTCTACGGCAGGGAGACGCCCTGAGCGCTCACGTCGTGGACTCCCACCGTTCCCCAACGGCACGCGAACACCGGCGGGTCGGGCATCGCGCGCGGCATGAGGTCCGAGTGCCGCGACGTCAGCGCCACGCCGTTCCCGTCACCGGCCGGGTACTCCCGCGGCCAGTCGGAGCGCAGGACAGCGCGCAACGCCCCCCTGGCCGCGTCGGGGTCCGGTTGCCGCGGCGAGCGGGCGACTCGCGCGCTACGATGAGAATGGTGGCACGCGGGAATATGCCTCGGTGCGCGAAGGTTTCGAACGTCATGAAACTGAACACGGCGCAATGCGGTCGCACGCAATCCAGCCACAGTCAGCCGCCCACGCCCCTGAACCGGGATTATTCACCATCCCGGTGCTGATAGCATAACGCGTTGCGGCGGG
>CAZMCT010000195.1:0-3940 GCA_964564785.1 uncultured Planctomycetales bacterium | reverse complement strand
CCGGCCGCGCGCCGCCCACGGCGTCGAGCTCGTCAATATATCGATGGTAGCGGCCCGTTGGGAAAGGGGGGCCGAGGAGGCGTTCGCGCCACTCGTGGCCGGCGGCCTGGCCGGCAACGCGGATGTCGGCGGGGGTGATGTGCGTGTGGAGTTCCATCCCAATCTGCCGGAGCGCGGCGGTAATACGGCGTGCCGTCCTCGGCCTCCAGTGCCGGTCTTGTTTGGACCCCCGACCTATTCACACGAGGCTTTGCCTTGCGCAAGCGCTGTACGCGCGCTGTCGGCAAGGCCGTATAGATCATCCAAATGGTCTTCGGGACATTCTGCGTTTCGCGTAACGTCGATGGCGGCTACGGTTCCGCGCCCGGCGCGAAGGGTTAGACTGCGGCATTTGGGGCCCCCCTTTTCGGCCCGACCTCGCGCGGGGTACGCTGCCGAAGCCGCAGGCGGCGAGACCGCTGCCCGCGCGGAGACCGGCCATGCCCGAGAAGTCGCTCGACGTCAAGTTGCGCCGCCTGCGCGAGAACCTCGACTGCGGCGCGTTTATTCTCGCGGACGCGAAGGACGCCGACATGAGCGGCGGGGTGGGCGCGGTCGGGCGTCACGCCCGTCGGACCGCATTCGATCCGGGGTTGCCCCGCAGCCTGGCCGAGTATCGCGAGAACATGCGGGCGATCGTGCAGCAGGGGCTGGTCGACATCCTCCTGATGTCGGCGCACTCGAGCTCGCTCCTCACGCTCCGGGAGCGGCTCTTCGACCACTCACCGGTCACGCCGGCGATTCGGGCGAACGACACAACCGACATCTGGCGTGTGCGCGGCGGGGTTTACGCCGACCTGCCGTCGTACCCCTTTCGCACGGCGTTGCTGGACCACGCCCAGGCCGGGCGGCTCGACCCGGCTCCGGACCAGCGCCGTCACGGCGTCGACCTCGGGCTGTACAGCGTCACGTTCAATAACGACCTCGAGCAGGACGTGCGCACGCTCGAGGCCTACCGCGCGTTCCGCGTCGAGGCTGAGCAGAAGCAGTTCCGGCACTTTCTGGAGGTGTTCGACCCGAACACCGCGGGCCGCGGCCTGCCGCCGCAGGAAGTCGGCGCGTTTGTCAACGACATGATCGTGCGGATGCTCGCGGGCGTGCCCGACTCGGCCCGGCCGCTGTTCCTGAAGATGGTTTATCATGGCCCGCGCTTCACCGAAGAGCTCGTCGCGTACGACCCGACGCTGATCGTCGGTGTGCTGGGTGGGCCGGCCGGCACGACGCTGGATGCGTTCCGGCTGGTGGCCGAGGCGAAGAAGTATGGCGCGCGGGCGGCTCTGTTCGGCCGCAAGATCAACGCGGCCGAGCACCCCCTCACGTTCGTGTTCCTGCTGCGGCGCGTCGCGGACGGCGACCTGACGCCGGAGGAGGCGGTGCGGGCGTATCACGGGGAGCTGGAAAAGCTGAAGATCCGACCGGCGCGGCCGCTGGCGCGGGACCTGCAAGCGACGGAAGCTTGGCAGCCGCGGGGGTAACCGGTGATGGACGGGAGTGGCGAGGTGACAGAGGGGGTTGAAGGCGGGTACCCTATTCGGCCATGACGCAGCTATTGGATGCCACGGAATTGCAGGAAACGCTGGAGAAGATGGCCCGCGCGGTGGCGGGGGCGGCGCCGCGGGATGTGCCGATCGCGGTGGTGGGGATCCGGCGGCGCGGGGAGACGCTGGCGCGGCGGCTGCTGCCGCTGCTGGAGAGGGCGGGCGTGCTGGCGGCGCACTATGGAGTGCTGGACATCACGCTGTATCGCGACGATCTGACGACGATCGGTCCGAACGCGGTGCTGCGGGGGACCGAGATCGATTTTGACGTTACCGGAAAGTGGCTGCTGCTGGTGGACGACGTGCTGCACACCGGGCGCTCGGTGCGTGCGGCGCTGGACGCGCTCATGGACCTGGGCCGGCCGCGGGCGATCCGGCTGGCCGTGCTGGTGGACCGGGGGCGGCGCGAGCTGCCGATCCAGCCCGACTTCGTGGGCTTGCGGACGGACACCGAGGCGCACCACGACGTCGCGGTCCGACTGGTGGAAACCGACGGCATCGACGAGGTCCAACTCTATGACCGCCCGAGCGGCTGAGAAACCGGTCTGGACGCGGAAGCATCTGCTGGGGCTGGCGGAGCTGAGCCGCGAGGAGATCGTGCACGTCCTTGATACGGCCGAGGGGTTCAAGGAGGTCTCGACCCGCAGCGTGAAGAAGGTGCCGGCGCTGCGCGGCCGGGTGGTCGTGAACATGTTCTTCGAGGAGAGCACGCGGACGCGGATGAGCTTCGAGCTGGCGGCCCAGCGGCTCTCCGCCGACGTGATCGACTTCGCGGAGAAGCTCTCGAGCACGCAAAAGGGGGAGACGCTGCTGGACACGGCCCGGAACATCGAGGCCATGGGCGTGGACATCATGGTGCTGCGACACCCGGCCGCGGGGGCGGCGCTGCACCTGTCGCAGGCGGTGAACTGCTGCGTGGTCAACGCGGGCGACGGGCAGCACGCACACCCGACGCAGGGGCTGCTGGACCTGTTCACGATCCGCGAGCGGAAGGGGCGCGTGGCGGGGCTCAAGGTCGCGATCGTGGGCGACATTCAGCATTCGCGCGTCGTGCGGTCGGACCTGCGCGGGCTGCAAAAGCTGGGGGCCGAGGTCACGCTGGTCGGCCCGCCCACGCTCGTGCCGCGCACCTTCGAGGCGCTGGGGGCGCACGTGACGCACGACTTCGACGCGATCCTGCCAGAAATGGACGTGATCAGCATGCTCCGCATCCAGAAGGAGCGCATGACCGCCAGCGGCTTCCCCTCGGTTCGCGAGTACGTCCGCTTCTTCGGCATGAACCGCGAGCGGCTGCGGCAGTGCAAGCCCGACGTGCTGATCATGCACCCCGGCCCGGTGAACCGCGGGATCGAGCTGGCCGCGGACGTGGCCGACGGGCCGAACTCGAGCATCCTGCGGCAGGTCACCAACGGCCTGGCCGTGCGGATGGCGGTGCTGTTCCTGTGCCAGCAGGCGGCCGCGACGGGGGCGGCGTAGGCCGTGCACAGGTTGCGTCGGCGGCAAGCGGCTTGTATCCTGATCGTTTTGACCGTCCGGCGGCGTGGCGTCGCGGCGGTTCGAAACCCGGTGATCTGGGGAACGTGCGATGAAACACGGTCTGGTATGCCTGTTCGTGTTAGTGGGCGTGGTTTCCGCCGTGGCGCAGGTGCAAGTCAAGCCCGCCGGTCCGCCGCGACCGGCCGTGCCGCAGCCGACGGGGCCGCAGGGGGAGCAGAAGCTCCGCTGGGTCTGCCGGCAGCTGCGGCTCGATCCGACCCAGATGCAGCAGGCCGAAGCGCTCATCCTCGAGTATCACGCCGTCACGAAGGAGCTCGAGGAGAACGCGGCCGAGCTGCTCCAGAAGATCCAGGACAAGTTCGCCGAGATCCAGGCCGCGAAGTCGGCCGGCGAGAGCGACAAGGTCAAGCGCCTTCAGGATGAGCTGCGAAACATGGCGCCGGCCGCCCAAGCCGAGAACCGCTTCTTCGAGGGCCTCGAGCAGTTTCTCAAGCCCGAACAGAAGGAGCGACTCCCCGAGGTCCGCAAGCAGGCGGAGACCGCCGGCGACATCTCGCTCCGGCCGATCCACGTCATCCGCGTCCTGAAGGACTTCCCGCTCACGGTCGAGCAACAGGGCAAACTCGAGAAGATCATGACCGACTTCCGGCTGGCCCAGGCTTCCGCCCCACCGCCCGGCAAGGCGGAAACGAAGCCGGCCGACGCGCAAGACCAGCGACTCGAACAACTCGTCACGGACATCCGCAGCATCTTGCTGCCGGAGCAGCTCGAGCAGTTCGACCGCAAGCTCGAAGAAGTCCGCCTCGCGCCGCCGCCGGTCAAGCCGATCGTGGTTCCGGGGGCGAGCACGCAGCCCGGCACTGCGC
>CAZMCT010000194.1:0-3963 GCA_964564785.1 uncultured Planctomycetales bacterium | reverse complement strand
GCGCTGCGCCGAACGTCTCGACGGCCCACACCGCGGCCGACGGGCCGCGCCGCACCTCGGCGGCGCCGCTCAAGGCCGCAGCCACCGACCCCGATCCGGCCGGCAACTCTGACGCGAACCTCGAGCAGATCGTGCGCCAGATCCAGACCCGTATCGGACGCGAACGGTCCGTCGCGACGCTGCGCCTCGATCCGCCCGAGCTCGGCACGGTTCGCCTCCGCATGGACTTGCAGTCCGACCAGCTCGTGCTCAACGTCGACACAACCACCCCCGCGGCACGCCGCTTGCTCGAGGACCAGCTCGACAACCTGCGGCAGCGACTGGAGGCCGCGGGCATCCGCCTGGAACGCGTCGAGGTGCGCCTGGATGCACCAGACCGAGCGGACAACGGAGCGTCGCAAGGCCAGCTCGCAGCCGATGACCGTGGCTCGGCCGGGGGCGGCGCGGAGTCTCGTGGGGACGGAGCACACGCGGAAACGGAGTTCCCGGCTTCAGCGGCGGAGCCGCCGACAGAATCCGGACCGGTGACGGAGTCACTGGTGAACGTCTTGGCGTAGGGCGGCAGGAGCCGACCTGCGTCGCTGCCCGGCCGTCCGGGCAAGGAAATCGCCGATGCAGACCAGCGCCGTCAGCAGCACGGGCGTCACGCCCACGACCGACCGGGCGCTGGCCGGGCTCCGCAGTGACGACTTCTTCAAGCTGCTCGTCACCGAGCTCCGCCAGCAGGATCCGTTTCAACCGGCCAAGACCGCCGACATGATCGGCCAGGTCTCGCAAATCCGCAGCATCGAGCTGTCGAAGCAGCTCACCGACGCCCTGACGCAGATGAGCCAGCAGCAGCGCGCGCTCGGCGCCAGCGAGCTGCTCGGCAAGTACGTCGTCGCGAACGTGCCCACGGAAGACGGCCAGTCGCTGGAGCTCACCGGCATCGTCACCGGCATCCGGTTCGATGCCCAGGGCAACGCCATTCTCGAACTGGACAGCGGGCAGGCAGTGCCGGCGGCGCTGGTCACCCGCATCTCCACGAGCGCGGCCGTCGGCACACCCGGCGCGTCCAACACCGCCGGGATGCCCAGCGGCGCCGCCACAGCCGGCACCGCCGCGCCGGGCAGCAGTCCGACGAACAGTGGCAGCGCTGCGCCGGCGGCCGCCAAGGCCCCGCAGACCGCCAAGCCGATCATCGACCTGTTCCCGTGGCTCGATGCGAGTGCCGCGATTCAGTTGTGAGCACCGCCCGCATCCGCGACAACGCGGACCGCCGGCTGCCCGCCCGTGCCGGGGCGGACCTGATGCGTGCGAGGGACTCATGGGCCTGACCAACGCCATGTACACCGGGCTGACCGGGCTGACCGTCAACCAGACCCGGGTCGAGACCATCGGCCACAACCTGGCCAACGCCAACACCACCGCGTACAAAGCCTCGCGGACCCTGTTCCAGACGCAGTTTTCGGAGATCCTCTCGCGCGGCACGCCGCCCAGCGCCACCAGCGGCGGCACGAACCCCATGCAGATCGGCCACGGAGCCATGATCGCCACGACGCATCGCATCCTCTCCGGCGGCTCGCTCGAAACCACCGGGTTGCCCGGTGACCTGGCCATCGAGGGGGCCGGGTATTTCGTGGTTCAAAGCCCCGCCGGGCGGACCTACTACACCCGCGACGGCGCGTTCAACCTCAATAGCGCCAACCGGCTCGTCACCGCAGACGGCTATTTCGTCCAGGGCTACGGCGTCGACGAGCGCTTCAACGTGATCTCCGGCAACCTGCAACCGATCGAAGTGCCCCTCGGACGCCAGGAGATTGCCCACGCGACCGAGAACGTCGTTCTCGACGGCGACCTGAGCTCCGCTGAATCGCCGGCCACACAGGGCTCCACGCACACCTCGCAGGCCCTCGTGGACGGCGGTGCCGCCGCCGCGACCGCCACGACCGCGCTCACCGATCTGCGCGATGCCGCCGCCCCGGCGACCGTGCTCTTCGCGGACGGCGACACGATCACCGTCTCCGGCATTACCCGCGGCGGACGCGCGATCGCCGCCCAGCAATTCATCGTCGGCACCACCGGCAACACCCTCGGCGACTTCGCCGCCTGGCTCGAGGATACGCTCGGCATCCAGACCGATGACGGTCTGGCCGGCAGCCCCGGCGTCGTGATCGAGGGTGGCGCGCTGGTCATCCGCGGCAACGCCGGCGAGCCCAACGCACTCGACATCCGCGGCAGCGACATCATCAGCAGCCATGCCGGCGAGGCGACGCCCTTCGAGTTCACCCGCACCGCCAACGCCACCGGCACCGGCGTGTTCACCTCGTTCTCCGTCTACGACTCGCTCGGCAACCCCGTCCCGGTCTACGCCACGTTCACCCTCGAGAGCCTCCCCGAGACCGGCCCCGTCTGGCGCTACTACCTCGAATCCGCCGATCCCGACTCGCCCCGCACGCTCGGCACCGGCACGCTCACCTTCAACAACGACGGCGAGTTCGTCTCCGCCAGCACCGACCAGTTTTCGCTCGACCGCTCCGGCTCCGGTGCCGCGACCCCGCTGACCTTCTCCATCGACTTCAGCCATGTCAACGGGCTCTCCACCCAGGTCTCCAACGTCATCATGGCCGAGCAGGACGGCTACCCCCCGGGCACGCTGTCCAGCTTCACCGTCGGAACCGATGGCACGGTCACCGGCGTGTTCAGCAACGGCCTGACCCGCACCATCGGCCAGATCGCGCTCGCCACGTTTACCAACGAGGCCGGCCTGGTGGCCGAGACCGATAACCTCTTCAGCACCGGGCCGAACTCGGGCGAGCCGCGCATCGCCGTGCCCGGCATGCAGGGTGCGGGGCTGGTCCGCGGCGGCGCGCTCGAGATGTCCAACGTCGACATGTCGCGCGAGTTCATCGGGCTGATCACCTCGAGCACCGGCTTCCAGGCCGCCAGCCGCGTGATCAGCACCGCCAACGAGATGCTCGATCAGCTCCTCATGACGCTGCGGTAAACGGAGCGCGCCACGCACGCCCTCGACCCGTCGCCGACCGGCCGGACGACGGCGCCCACCGCAGGTTGCGCCCCGGCGCACTTTGTGCCCGCCGAACGGCTGCGCGTCTCATAAGAGTCGTCCGCGCCGCCGGACCGGTCACCGGCGGTGAACCCCCCTTCACTGTGCACCGATAGGGCTATTGAGCCCGCCGACCGGGCCCCGAGGATCTTCCATGGCCGACCCTGCCCCGCCACCTGCGCCACCGAAGCCGCGCTCCAAACTGCCCCTCGTGCTGGGGGTCGCCGTCGGCGTGGCTCTTGTCGAGGCCGGCGTATTCTTCGCAGTGTTCAAGATGAGCGGTAGCGGCCCGGCCCCCGCCCACGGCGAGGAGTCGCACGTGGTCGAGGGCGAGGCCGTGATCGAGCCCGCCGGCATCGCCGAAGTCCAGGTCTTCAAGAACTTCCGCGTGCCCAACGACAAGTCCGGCCGGTTGTTCATTTACGACGTCGACCTGAGCGTCGTCGTACCGCTGGCCGAGAAGGAGAAGGTCGAGACCCTCGTCAAGGAAAACCTCGCGGCCATCGGTGACCACGCCGCCCGCGTCATTCGCGGCGCGTCCGAGCGGGTCCTGCGCGAGGACGACCTGCGGGCCCTGCGCGAGCAGTTGCTTGATGCCCTGCGCGAGGCCCTCGGAGACGACAAGATCATCCAGCGCGTGCTCATCCCGCGGCTCGTGCCGCTACGCTCCGATTAGCGGGATCCGGGCCGACGCACGGAGGTGGAGTGCCCATGCCGGACGAAACCGACCTGCCCCCGCCGGACAGCATGACCGATACGCCGCCACCAGAATCCGGTGGCGAGCCGCCGGCCGCTGTCACGCCCGCTCCTTCGCCGGCGGAAGCCGAGGCAGACCGCTCGCCCGCGGCCGGCCCCTCGCCCGACACGCCCGCATCGGCTCCGGCCGACGCCGCCCCGCTCGACACCCGGCCCGACGC
>CAZMCT010000193.1:0-3977 GCA_964564785.1 uncultured Planctomycetales bacterium | reverse complement strand
GCAGGGAGCGGGGAGCAGGGAGCAGGGAGCAGGAAGCAGGGATCGAGGGAGGAAGGGATCGGGGGATCAAGGGGGAGACGCGCGTGTGCCACTGCCGTGTCGGCAGTGTCTTCGGTGCCTTTACAGCCACTTCCTCACTTGCGTTTCGGGCTCGGATTGTGGAAGTAAGCGGCCGCGGCTCAACGCGCACCGCGTTCCAGGGCGGCGGCCAGGACAACACGCATCTCCCGCAGAAACCGCCCGCGGTTGAACCTCTGCGCTTGCTCGTGCAGACACCGCGGATCGAACGTCAGCCGCCCGCAGCGCTCGATCGCCGCGATCACGTCGTCGACCGTCTGCCGCTCGAACAGCACGCCCGTCCGGCCGTCGAGCACCGTCTCACTCGCGCCGCCGACGGCGTATGCGATGACCGGGCAGCCGTGCGCCATCGCCTCGACGGGCACGATGCCGAAGTCCTCCTCGCCCGGGAACAGCAGCGCCGCCGCCCGGCGGTAGTGCTCGGCAATCACATCGGCCGGCTGCCAGCCGAGCCACTCGATCCGCGCCGGCCGCGTGGCCTTCAGGCGCGCGACGTCCGGCCCATCGCCGATCACCAGCAGCCACCGGCCTAGGCGCTCGCAGGCGGCGACCGCCAGGTCGAGCCGCTTGTAGGGTGTGTGAAAGCCGACGCACAGCAGGAAGTCCGACCGGTCCGCCGGCGACGCCGGCGGCTCGTCGGGCACGTCCACCGGCGGGTACACGACCGTCGCCTCGCGGCCATAGCAGCGGCGAATGCGCCCGGCCACGTGCCGCGAATTCGCAACGAAAACATCGACGCGCGCAGCCGCCTGCTCATCAGCCCGACGGACCGCGGCCACGGCCGGCCCCCACAGCGGCCGCAATATCGCAGGCAGCGTGTTGCGGTACTGGCGGTTGATCTCGGGCTCGTAGACGTAGCGCATGGGCGAGTGGCAATAGCAGACGACGCGGCTGCGCGGGTCGGGCGTCATAGCCTTGGCGACGGCCGCGTCGGAGCTGACGACGAGGTCGACCGGCGGCAGACGCAGGCGGCGGGCGGCCCAGCCCAGCAGCGGCAGCAGTTTCGGGTAATGGCGCGTCGCGCCGGGGATCATCTGGAGCGCGGACGCTCGGACGGGGCGTCTATCGAGCGGCCAGCGGCCCATGCCGGCGGCGTCGTGAACCAGCGTGTAGACGGGCGCGTCGGGGAGGAGCTCGCCGATGGCCTCGAGCACGCGTTCGCCGCCGCGGCGCCGGACTAGCCAGTGGTGGGTAAGGACGGCGGAGCAGTCGAGCGGCGCGATGGACATGGCCCCGGAGAATACTTGGTGACCGCGGCCGTTGTCATCTCGACGAACGAAGCGACGGGGGATGGCGTTTTCGAGGCCACTCGAGCATCTGGGCACGAATCGCAAGCGAGTGTCCGCGTGTCAGCGGCGTTTCAGCGAACGGACGACATGGTGGCCCATGAGCGCGGCCTCGAACTGCTTCAGGCGCGGGGCGGCGCCCATCGCGCGGATCGTCCCTTGCAGCCCGGATGGGGCCTTGTCGAGGTTCAGCGTGATCCGCACACCGGTCTCACGCGCGACCTGCTCGACCAGTTCGACCGTCTCGTGGGTGGCGCTCAGCTCGACCTCCAGGTGCGCGACCGAGCGCCACTGATCGATGCGCCGCTCGGCGTAGCCCAGCCCGAACAGCACGCCGCTGGCCAGGAGCGTGCCGATCAGGCCCAGTACGAAAAACCCGGCCCCGAACGCCATGCCCACGCTCGCCACGGCCCAGATCGTCGCGGCCGTGGTCAGCCCGATGACGCTCCCGCGAAACTGGATGATCGCCCCCGCGCCGAGAAACCCCACGCCGGTTACGATCTGTGCCGCAATCCGCGTGCGGTCGCCCAGCCCCTCGCCACCCACGCGCATCGACACCAGCGTGAACAGCGCCGCCCCCAGGCAGATCATGATGTTCGTGCGGAAGCCGGCCGGCTTGTCCGCCAGTTCGCGGTCCAGCCCGATCACCGCCCCGCCCGCGATGGCCGCCAGCAGTCGCCAGAGGTCGCTCAGCTCCACGACCGCGCTCCTCGTCAGCCGGCGCTGCCCCGGCCGGCGGACGTATCTTACCCGAACGCGGTCGGCACGGCCGGGTGCGCGACGCTTCGCCGCCGGACCGGTTTGGCTTGACGCCCCCGGGCCACGAGTTAGACTCCGGGGTTGCGGCGAGTTCCCGTAGCTCAACTGGATAGAGCGTCGGCCTCCGGAGCCGAAGGCTGTGGGTTCGAATCCCGCCGGGAACGATTTCTCCTGGCTAAGAGCGGCTATCACAGCCCTTCATCACAAGCCTCTGGCTGTTACCCTTCGGGGACAGACCTCTGGCCCGTAACCTTTGGGGGATAGGCCGTCACCTCTGGGGGACAGGCCTCTGGCCTGTCACCTGACCGACCGGAGGTCGGTCCCCCAGTTGGCTTTGTCAGGCGCTCTTAGCGCTGAAACGCGACTCTTCTGCTTCGGGCCTCGACAAGCTCAGATTAGAATCGACGCGGACGGAGACAATCGAGGGACAGCGATGTTGCGCGTTTTGGTGTTCGCACTACTGCCGCCCCTGGCGCTGGCGAGCTGGGCTGCCGGACCGGCCGACATCGACCGCGACGCGGATGTGGACCTGTCCGACTTGGCCGCGTTTCAGGCCTGTGCGCGCGGCCCGGGAGTGCCGCAGCCCGTGCCAGACTGTCAGGTGGCGCGCCTGGACGACGACCTCGACGCGGACGGGGACGATTTCGCGCTGCTGGGGCAGTGCTGGCACGGACCGCAGGTCGCAGTGCCGCCGGAGTGCACCCCGCAGGCCCCGGCCTACTTCCCGCGCGACGCGACGTGGTATCAGGACGTCACCTTCGCCCCGCTCGACCCGGAGTCTAGCGCGGTCATCGCCTGGTTGGCCGCGGCCGGCGGCTGGGGCAGCGGCACGATGCGGATCGACTTCTCGATCGAGGTGCTCACTGCGGACGAGTCCACTCCCTTCCTGGAGTTCATCCCGACCGAGGATTTCTACGAACCGGACTGTGACCTGCTGCCGATGCCGGTACCGCCGGGCGGAGCGCTGGAGGGCGAGGACGGCTACGAGTGCGTGCACGACGGCGACTGCCACCTGATCGTCGCGCACCCGCCGACGCAGAAGCTCTACGAGATGTGGCGGGCCAACATCGTCAACGGGACGTTCTACGGCGGCTGCCTCGCGGTCTGGGATATGTCGCGCGTCTACGGCCCTCCGGGCCGCGGCGAGAACTGCACCAGCGCGGACGCGGCCGGCTATCCGATCGCCCCGCTGCTGTTTTCGGCGGACGAAGTCGCGGCCGGCTGGATCGACCACGCGATCCGCTTCATTCTGCCGAACAGCCGCATCCGACACGGCGTGTACGTGCATCCGGCCACGCACTCGACGGGCGCGACCGGCGGCGGGCCGAGTGCGCCGCCGTACGGCACGCGGCTGCGGCTGCGGGGGGATTATCCGCTGGACACGCTGCCGAACGAGGCGGCCCGCACGGTGGCCCGCGCGATGCAGCGCTTCGGGATGCTGCTGGCCGACGGCGGAACGATCGCGTTGACCGCCCGGAGCGATCGCTTCACGGCGCACACCTGGTCGGGGCTGCTCGGCCCGTACGACCTGGCTGCGCTGCGTGTGCAGGACTTCGAGATGGTCGCCGCGGGCGAACGCATTCCCTACACCGGCGATTGCGTGCGTGAGCCGCGAGCGGCCTTGGAGGCGGCGGCAATATGCGCGCCCGAGTTCTGCACCCCGGCAGATCAGGTCGTCCGCGCCTTCCGTTTCACGCCGCCGCGCCCGCTGCCCGGGCCGCGCTAAGAGCGGCTATCACAAACCTTCATGACAGCCCTGCGGCCTGTTATTCCTGGGGGATAGGCCTCCAGCCTGTTAGCCCTGGGGGACAGGCCTCCGGCCTGTTTTCCCTGGGGGACAGGCCTCCGGCCTGT
>CAZMCT010000192.1:0-4091 GCA_964564785.1 uncultured Planctomycetales bacterium | reverse complement strand
ACCACGTGCAGCTCGAGCCCGTTCACGTTCAGCTCGGCCGACGCCGTCCGCTCGCCGGGGATGTCGGCCGAGACCTGCCCGGCGAGGAACACCTGGACCGTCTGGTGCGGGCCGAGGGTGATGGTGAACTCGAGCCGCGGCGCGTCCGTCCGGCGCAGCGGGCCGTCCTGCGACGCGTGGTCGAGCACGGCCAAGTCGCGCAGCATCGGTCCCCGCGGCTGACGGGCGTACAGCCGCAGCCGGGCCGTCGCGTCGGGCTTTGTGCCCCCGCCGTCCGGCCGGACGTCGACCTCGCAGGCGAACCGGACGCTGCACTCAAGCTCGAGGTGCCGCGCGGTCTCGTTGGCGAAGGCGTGGCCGAGCTGGAACTGGGCCTCGGCCCTGCCGCTGTGCTCGACGCGGGCGAGGGCGCGGGCCGTCCCGTCGGACGTCGCGGCCGCTCGGGCGTCGGCGCGGCCGGCGAGGCCGGGTGCCCGATGGTCCCGCGGCAGGGCGATGGAAAAAGGCTGATCCTGCGGGATGCGGATGGTCGTGCCGGCCGGGGTGCGGATGGGCGTCGGCTTTGGCCGGGCGGAAATCTCGCTGCCGAACTGGGCGGCGGTGCACCCGGCGACGAGCAGCGCCCCGAGCGTGCCTGGCAGTCGGGTGAGCGTCCGGAGTCGGACGGCGGGAGTGCGGGGCGGCATGGGATTCTCCCGGTTGACGGGGACATTGAAGCACGGCGGGGGTGGCGCGGCAACGTGGCCGCCGGCGGGACGGGCGGGCGTCGGCAGCGGCCCGCGCACGCGAAGACGGTCGGCTTCTGCTCGCGGTGAGCGCCGGAATCCGGCGTCAGTCTCGGTTGAGGGCCTGGAACTCGTCGTTGATCTTGAGCGTCGCGGCCATGAGGCGCGGCTCGTAGTCCTTTTGCCGGCAGGAGAAGACGATCGCGTTGCAGTCCTTGGGCAGGCACTTGCCGGCGAAGCCGCGGTTGTCGGGGTAGACGAAGGTGTGGTCGCGGCTGATGCGCGTGTCGGCCAGCCAGAGTTCGCGGAGCTGGTTGAAATCGACGCCGTGGGCCCGGGCGATGTCGTACCACTCGTTCACGAACGTGACCTTCACGGCGTAGAAGGCGTTCTCCATGTACTTGCACAACTCGGCCGTGAGGGCATCGCCGAAATAGAACCGCACGTACGAGTTGTAGTAGTGCTTGTAGAAGTCGGCGGCCCGCGAGACGTCCTCGGGCGTCCCGCCCAGCACGACGAAGTCGCGCTCGGCCATGTCGCCGAAGACATGCTTGGTGGTTTCGCCCAGGTATTCGGGCTGGAACACGATCCGCTTGCGGTATTTCTCGCGCAGCCGGTCGGTCGTGCCGGGCGCGACCGTCGAGCGGATGATCAGCAGAGGCGCGTTCACCCAACTGACGCACTCTTCAACGATCGACGTGTCGCAGCGTCCGTCGGGCGACATCGGCGTCGGCACACAGATGAACACCACGTCGCAGGCGTTGATCCGGTCGCGGTTGCCGGCCAGCTCGGGCTTGTACGGGTCGTAGCACACCGTCTCGGGCCCGCACAGCTTGACCATCGCCCCACCCACCACGCCGCCGCCTACCACACCGACCTTCGGCTTGGCCACGTCTCGCACTCCCATCCACGTGAACCCGGAAGCGCCGCCGGGCTTCGGCCGGTCGCCCCCTTCTTGATATCGGGCGGCCGACGCGGAATCAAGGCCGCCCCGCCGATCGCGGCGCGGTCGCCACCCGCGCGCATCACGCGTACCGTGGGGCCGGCGGCGGCAAAGGCCTGAAATGGGCTGCGCAGCGCGGCTCGAAGTCGCCCACCCCGCCGATCAGGTGGCCGCCGACGACCGGCGTCATGCGTTGCGTGAACTCCGCCGGCGCGCCGCACACGCCGCACGGTGCCGCGAGGGTCTCCACGTCGTCGGCCTCCGCGGCCAGCGCCGGCAGCGGCGGAAAATCCCGCCCCCACGCGTCATGATGGATCCCCGCCACGATCACGAGCCGCCCGCCCGCCCGCCAGCCCCGGCACACGCCGGCCAGCGGTGGGCCGAAGAACTGCGCCTCGTCGAGGCCGATCACGTCGGCGTTGGCGGCCGCGTCGGCCGCGGCGTCGACATCGGTCACCGCGTGCGCGGGGTACGTGCGGCCGTCGTGCGTGGCGAGGCGGTCGGGGGCGTAGCGGGTGTCGCAAACGTGCTTGAGGGCCACGATCCGGCGGCCGGCGCGTTCGACGGCCGCGAGCAGGGCGATGAGGCGGGCGGTCTTGCCGGCGAACATGCAGCCGCGAATGACGACCAGCCGGCCGGGCGCAACGGGGGGCGTGGGACCCATGGGCCGGAGTATATCGTCGCGGGCGGGGCGGCTATGATCGCGGGCCGGAAGGGGGAACGTGGGAAGGCGCGCGTGCGTGAAGATTCGAACGTGGGAAGGCTGGCAGGTGGCGGCGCTCTTCGATCCGAGCCCGCGGCGCGCGCGACGGACCGCACGGTTGAACTGCCGCGAGGCGCGGAGACGGAATGGAACTCGTCAGCACGCTGATCGACCTGTTCGTGCACCTGGACCGGCACCTGGACACGGTGTGCCAGCAGTACCACGCTTGGACGTACCTGCTGCTGGTCGTGATCGTGTTTTGCGAAACGGGGCTGGTGGTGACGCCGTTTCTGCCAGGCGATTCACTGATCTTCGCGGCGGGTGTGCTGGCGGGCCGGGGGTCGCTGAACGTGGTGGTGCTGTTCGTGCTGCTGAGCGCGGCGGCGATCGCGGGCGACACGGTGAACTACTGGATCGGCAAATACCTGGGGCCGCGGATGCTGCGCGACCAGAGCCGGTTCTTGAAGCGCGCCTACCTGGAGCGCACGCATGCGTTCTTCGAGAAGTACGGAGGCAAGACGATCATCATCGCCCGGTTCGTGCCGATTGTGCGGACGTTTGCGCCGTTCGTGGCGGGGGTGGGCGTGATGACCTACTCGAAATTCCTGGCGTACAACGTGATCGGCGGGGTGGCCTGGGTCGGGATCTGTGCCTTTGCGGGCTACTTCTTCGGCGGCCACCCCTTCGTGAAGGACAACTTCTCGCTGGTGGTGCTGGCGATCATCCTGATCTCGATCATGCCCGGCGTCATCGAGTACGTCCGCCACCGCCGCGCGGCGCGGGCGGGAACGTTGTAGGCCGGGCCGACGCCGCACGGAGGTGGACCGGGCCTTCGACGCGGGCCGAGCGGCGTCCCCCACGGGAACCACGGCTATACCACGTCCGCCAGCGACTGCTGCACCTGTCGAAACCACAGCAGGCCCACGGCCAGCAGTGCCAGCCCCACCACGCCGCTCGGCAGCAGCAGACCCAGGTCGAGCGGACAGCCCGGCACCAGCGCCCAGCGCAGGCCCTCGACCACGGCGACCATCGGGTTGAGCTGGTACACCTCGAGCCAGCGGGCCGGGACCGCGCTGAGCGGGTAGGCCACCGGCGTCGCGAACAGCCACACCTGTACCAGAAACGGCACAGCCTGCGTCACGTCGCGGTAGCGCACGTTGATCGCCGCCAGCGTCAGCCCCACCCCCAGCGCGTTCAGGGCCCCCAGCAGAACCCACACCGGCAGCGTCGCGATCGCCAGCCCCGGCGCCCGCCCGTACCACGCCATCAGTGCCCCGTATACCACCAGGCTGCACGCGAAGTCCACGACCGCCGTGAGCTGCGCCGCCAGCGGCAGCACCAGCCGCGGAAAATACACCTTCGTCACCAGCGCCGCGTTCGTCACCAGGCTCGCGCTCGTCGCCCGCAGCGAGCGGCCGAAAAACGCCCACAGGGCCACCCCCGCATAACAGTACAGCGGGTACGGCACGCCGCCCGTCTCGATCCCCGCCAGGCGATTGAACAGCAGCGTGAACAGCACCACGCTCAGCGTCGGCTCGAGCAGGGCCCACGCCCCGCCCAGCAATGTCTGCCGGTACCGCACACGCAGGTCACGCCATGCCAGGAACGCCAGCAGCTCGCGGTAATGCCACAGCTCGCGCAGCGCCAACACCGGATCGGCGCTGTTGGCCTGAATGATGGTGCAGGGGGCGTGGGTCGGCCGCGCGGCCGAATCGGGGGC
>CAZMCT010000191.1:0-4278 GCA_964564785.1 uncultured Planctomycetales bacterium | reverse complement strand
GCCCCGAGCAGCGCGACCTGTTGCGCGACATCCAGCGCGCCGCCCACGAGGCCGAACGTGACGCATCGAACGACCCGGCCGCGCGGGCGGCCCGGGCCGAGAACGTGCGCTCCCAAATCGTCGCAATACTCGATCCCGAGCAGGCCGCGGAGTTCGAGCGACTGCTGTCGGCCAGCAAGCGCGACCGCCCCGACCCCGGTGGCGGAGGTCGCTTCCGCGGCGGTGACGAGGCTGGTCCGGGAGCAGGCAGCGCGGCCGCGGGACTCGGCGCCCGCCGCGGCGGCGCCGGAGCGATTCAGCGTCGGGCCCGCGCGGGACAGTAGGGCGATACATCGCTGCCGCGCGTTCGCGGCCCGGCCGCCGCAAACGACCGATAACCAATGGCTCAAGGGGGCCTCGGGCGCGCCCGATGAGATGGGCGGATCATGACCCGCTCGTTCCGCGCGCCCGAGTTCGCCCGGTCGCTCGCGGTGGCGCTGTGCGTGGCCACCGCGGGCGTGTCGCGCGCCTGGGCTGAGCCGCCCGTGGAAACCTCCACACGGCTGCTGAAATCGTTCGATTTCGACGAGCGGCCGCGGGGGAACTTCGAAGACACGCCGATGCACTGGCGGCGGCTGACCGGGGACGGCCTGCCGGCTTTCTCGGGGGGCATGTTCGACGAATGGATCGGGCGCAGCGCACCGCCCTCGTTCCGCTTCACGCTGCGGGGCGGCAGCATCGGGTACGAGTATGCCGAGCCCGATTTGTCCATCGAGCCGCGCTGCGACTACCGCGTCGAAGGCTGGGTCCGGGCCGTCGGTCTGGAGCGAGCCACCGCGTTCCTCGCGATCACGCTGCTGGACGCCGCAGGCCAACCGGTTCCCGGCAGCGAACGTGTCAGCAACTCGGTGCGCTCCGTCGGTGGCGACGAGCCCTGGCAACCGCTGATCATCACGGTCCCCGGCAGCTTCACCGAAGCCCGCCGCATGTGTCTGCAACTCTGGGTACTTCAGGACTACGCCGTGCAGCCGCCCGGCGATCGTCCGGATCCGATTTACCGCCAGGAAGTCTCGGCCCAAGTCTGGTTCGACGACCTCGCCATCACGCGTCTGCCACGACTGCGGATCACCTGCTCGAACGCGGGCAGCCTGGTCCGGCCGGGTCGCGCGGAAACGTTGCGCGTCGATGCCCAGAATCCGACGCCCGCTCAGCTCGAGGTCCGGGTGCGGGTCATCGACCCGGCCGGCGGCGCCGTGCTCGAAAGCTCGGAGACGCTTTCAGCCGGCGAGGCCGCTGAGATCGTCTTGGACATTCCGCCGCTGCCTTCGGCCCTGTATACGGTCTTGGCCGATCTTTCGGACGGCGAAGAGAGCCTGATTCGCCGGACGCTGCGGTTCGCGGTTCTGCCCGATGCTCACCCGCCCGGCCGGCACGACACCTTCGGCGTGGATCTGGGGCTGTGGCCACAGGGCGACCCCGACGGCGCGGCGGAGTTGATCGCCGAGCTCGGGTGCGGGACGGCGAAAGTCGGGTTGCGGCTCCCCGGGGCTCCGCAGCGGACGGTCGATAACGATTATCTCTGGCAGCTTCGGAATCTGACCCGCCGGCTCGCAGTGCAGCGCATCGAGACGATGGGGGTACTGCTGGGGACTACGCCCGGGCAGACGACGCGTGCGGCGCTGCTGGGGGAGGAGGGGGCCGAGGAGCGCATCGGTCCGATCCTCGCGTACGTGGGGGGCTCGGTGCGAACGTGGCAGTTGGGCGAGGAGGAGGTCGAGCTCCGCGATCCGGGGGGCTGGGATCAAAACGGGCTGGAGCTTGTCCGCCGGAAGCTTCAGCGGTTCGTGGCCGCCCCACAACTGGTCATCCCGCGCTCGGTGCTCGATGCTCGGGAGATTTCGGGCTTCCTGAACGCGTCCCAGAGCGGGCCGCCTGAGGGCGGGGGGGCTTGCGAGAGCCCGCCCGTCGATGAGGCCACGAGCGTGGACGAGCTGTTCGCGTACTCGTATTGGCTGCCGCCGTCGCTGCCGGCGTCGGCGCTGGCGTGGCAACTGGCGTTCTGGCCAGAGAGTGCGGCGACGTCAGAGCCGCGGACACAACGTTGGATTCGGCTTGGCTTTGCGCCCGCTTGGGGGACTCCGTTGGAGGCGCGGATCATCGATCTGACGCGGCGTGTGATCATCGCGAAGGCGGTGGCACCCGATCGCATTTATCTTTCCGCCCCGTTTGAGCTTACGTACCAAAGCGGGGCGGCGGCGTGGCAGCCGACCGAGGAGTTCCTGCCGCTGCGGGCGCTGCTGTTGTGGCTCGCCGAGGCACGGGCGATCGGCTCGCTGGCCCTCGCGCACGACTCGGTCGCGCTCGTGTTCCGTCAGCAGAGTTCGTCCGCCCTGGTCCTCTGGACGTGGCAGGAGCACCCCCAGGCGAGCGTCGAGCTGTATCTCGGGCCGAATGCTCGGGCCCGAACGATCCTGGGTGAGCCCTGCCCGCTGGAATACGACGGCCCGCAGGCCCGCGTTCCGCTTTCAGAGCTGCCGCTCATCATCGAGCACGTCAACGTTCCGTTGCTGCAATTGCAGGAGAGCTTTCGGGTCGAGCCCGCCAGCATTCAACTGCACGACCCGGAGCCGCGCCCGGTGCTCATGCTGCGGAACTCGAACGCCTCGGAGATGGCCGGGCTGATCGAGCTTCGCCTTCCTCGCGGCTGGTCCCTTACGCCCAATCCAATCCGGTTCAGCCTCGGGCCGGACGAAGAGCTGGCCCAGCCGCTTCACTTTTCCCTCCCGCCGCGTCAGATCGCAGGTCCCTACGAGTTGGACGTCGAGGTGCAGCTCACCCGCCCCGACTCCGCGCGGCTTTCGCTCAAGACCTGCCTTCGCGTCGAGTTGCGCGAGATCGCCGTTCACGCCACGGCGCGCTGGGAAGGCGACGACCTGATCGTCGAGCAGACGCTGCAAAACAACACCGCCGCTCCGCTACGCTTCAACGCGTTCTGCCAAGCGCCCGGCCGGATGCAACTCGAGGGCCTGTTCCTGAACGTTGCTCCCGGCGAGCGTGCCGTCGAGGTCTACCGCTTGCCGGCCGCCGGCGATCTGCGCGGCCGCGAACTGTGGCTGGGCGTGCAAGAGATCGGGGGCCCGCGCCGCCTGGATCAGCTTGTCGCAGTCCCGCCCTGATGCGACAATGCCCTCGTAGAGTCGCCCTGCTGGGCGGACGGTGGTGTTATGCGCCGAGAATCATGAATCTCAACGACGCTTCACAGCCCGATTCTCCGCTGGAGGGTGAAAACCCGCCGGAACCCGGCGAGCGCGAAACGCCGCGCGCGGTCCGCGTAATCCGTTACGGTGCGATGCGCTGGGTCGGCGAATTCGCTGCCCGGCCCAACCTGGTAGTCGGCTGCGGTCAGAAGGTCGTCATCCAGTCCGACCGCGGGATCGAACTGGGCGAGCCCGTCGGCGTGCCGGGCCCCGGCTGCGGTTGCGACCTGACTGTGCCGCGCGCCGCGCTGCAAGAGTACGTCCGCAGCAGCGGACCCGAGTTCTGCCGGCCGCGGGCGGGCCGGATCCTGCGGGTGGCGACCGAGCAGGACATCAACGAGCACAATCACCTGAACGCGCACGTCCGTGACGACATCGCGCACTGTGCGAAACGGGCTCACGAGCTCGGCCTCGATATGAGAATCGTGACGGCCGAGCACCTGCTGGGTGGCGAGCGGATTGTCTTCTACTTCTCCTCCCCCACCCGGGTCGATTTTCGCGCCCTGGTGCGGGACCTCGCTCAAAGCTACCGCACACGGATCGAAATGCGACAGGTCGGCGCCCGCGACGAAGCCCGTCTGGTCGCCGATTTCGAAGTCTGCGGGCGCGAGTGCTGCTGCAAGAACTTCCTGAAGCGCCTGCGACCTGTCAACATGAAGATGGCCAAGCTCCAGAAATCCACGCTCGATCCCAGCAAGGTCTCCGGTCGCTGCGGCCGGCTGCGCTGCTGCCTGCGCTACGAGAACGTCGGCTACGAGGAGCTGGCGGAGCGCCTCCCGCGCCTGGGCAGCCGCGTACGAATCGACTCCGGCATCGGCACCGTCCAAGACCGGCAGATTCTCACCCAGTTGGTGTGCGTCCGCCTCGACGACGAGCGCATCGAGATCGTCCCGGTCGACAGCATCCGCGAATTCAACCTGCCGCCGCGACCCCCCCCGCCGCCCCCCACCGATGCGGTCGCAGCGCAACCGACCCCCGCGCCGCCCGCAGGCGAACGCCCCGGCCGCAGACGCCGACGCGACCGCCGGCCGGAGCCCGGCGG
>CAZMCT010000190.1:2599-4321 GCA_964564785.1 uncultured Planctomycetales bacterium | reverse complement strand
CGACGCGGGCGTGTTAAGCGGCCGGGGCGCGCGGCCGCGCCCGCGGCGCCGCCGCCGGCCCCACTCGCGCTCCAGACGCCCGCCGGCCCAGTCGCAGCAGCCGCTTGGAAGCTACGGGTGCCGGTCCTGGCGTGCGGCGGCCTGTGCGCGGCCGGCGCGGCGCTGGGATTGAGCTCCGTGGCGGCGGAGGTCGCGTTGCACAGCGGCACGGCCGCGGCGGCCGTGCGCGCGCTGGGCGTGAGCGGCGCGCTGGGCTTGCTGGTCGGGTTGTGGCTGCCGCGGCGGGTGGTACGGGCACACCTTCCGGAGGCCGACGCGCCTGCGCCGGTCGAGTTCGAGTTCGCGGCGACGTTCAGCGGGGCGCTGGTGCTGCTTTGGGCGGTGGCGTGGCTGCTCGTGTTCGCACTGGCGGCGGGGCTGGAGGCGTGGCGCGCAGCCCTGCGCAGTTACTTGCTCGTGCCGCCGGAGCTGCTGCGCTGGTTGGTGCTGCTGCCGGCGCTGGCGGGGCTTTTCCTGCTCGGTGGTGGCGGGACGCTCGTGCTCGTGGCCCTGCACGGCTGGCACCGCCTCGTCAACCGCGACCAGCCGCGGATCATCCTGCTGTGGGTCACAATTCTCTTGGCCGCGGCCACCGGTGCCGGTTCCGCATTCGTGCTCGATCACCCCGCGCTCATTGCGTGCGTCGCCTTGCTGGCTGTCTTCGGCGCAGGCGGACTGGCAGTCGCGGGGCGCGTCCCCGGGCGAACCCTGGGGGATCCGCCACGCGATGCGCCTCGCTCGCGAACCCTGATTCAGTTCCTGGTTGCGGCCGGTGCGGCGTCGGCCGCCTGGGGCGCACTGCTGGGCAGTCATGTTGCTGGCGGAACGTTGTCGGCGGCGACGGCCGGTCGCGGGTTGTGCGTGCTGATCGGGGCAGTGCTGCTGGGGGTCGCTTTCGCGCGGGCGGCGGTCAAGCTTTGGCCGGGGGCGGCGCGCCGGACGCCGCTGCTCGCAGGCACGATGGTTGCGATCGCGATCGCCCGGGGCGTCGGAGCGCCGCTGGGCAGTCCGCCGTTCGTGGTGGTGAGCACGGTAGCTGCCGCGGTGGTCGTGGTGCTGGTGGGACGGGTCGTGGCCCGCCGCCTGGGACGCGTGCAGCCGGCACTCGCAGCGCTGGGGACCAGCGTGGCCGGGGGCCTGACCGTTGGGCTGCTGGCGGCGCCGTGGATCATGGATCGCGGGCCGCGTCCAACCGCAACCCAAGCTCGGTGGGTCGCCGCCGTTCGCGATTGGTTGACCGCAGGGAACCCGCACACGCTGCGTGTGTCCGCCGCGGGAGTGACGGACCGCGCGTGGCTGGACGTCGACCTGTACGGTGCCCACTGGGACCTCATCCTCCTCCAGGACCGCCCGGACTGGCCGCTCGATTCGCGAAGCGCCGCCCCCCGGGGATGGCGGCAGAGGAGTCGATGGGACCGCCTTCGTCGCGTTCCCTCCACCTCCCGATCGGATCATAGTTTTCCAGCGCGAACCCGAGCGGGTCGATGCGTGCGTGGCACGACGAGCAGGCCGGATTCGCCCTGTGCCGCTCCACCTGCTCCCTCGCCGTCAGCTTCCGGCCGCCCGCCATCCGCTACTCCTGTGTCCGGCTTTCGTGCCATGACCGACAGCGGCCACGATGAGGCGGCCGATGGGCGCATAGCCCTCTCTGATCACGATCAAGCGAGGGGGCCTGGGCGGTGA
>CAZMCT010000190.1:0-2589 GCA_964564785.1 uncultured Planctomycetales bacterium | reverse complement strand
CCAGGACCGCCCGGACTGGCCGCTCGATTCGCCACGCGCCGCCCGCGGGGTCGAGCGCTGTCGAGCCGCGTTGCGCCCCGGCGGTCGGCTGATGCTCGAAGGGCCCGCCGCCGAGCTATTGATGCCCACGCTCGCGGCATGGCCCATGCGGGAGCAGACGACGCTCGTCCGCGTGCATTGCCCGGACGGAGAGTACGTCGCCGCGGCATTCGGGCCACATATCGACATCTGGCTGTCGGCCCGGCCCGCGCCGGACGGCTGGTCCGTGTCGGTGTCGCCCGTGCGCCTGCCGCCATAACACCGCCCGCTGTTACCGCGCGCAATGCGCAGCGCAGCGAGCCATCGGACCCCAACAGCGGTTTGCGCACGCGGTCCGTCCCACGCGCCCGAGTGACGCCCGGCGCAGCATGTGCCGGGTCGTTCGCCGCCGCCTCGGGCCCGGACTGTCGGCGACGGCGGGCCGACGCTACCACCCTCGCTGGCGCGTCATCGTCCGGTCGTTACAATGCCCGCGGCCACGAGAATTCGGAACACGCATGAGCAAGCTGCGATTCGGTGTCTGCGGACTCGGCTGTATGGGCCGCAGCCATTTTGCCCGCCTCAGACAGCACCCCGACGCGGCCGTCACCGCCGTCTGTGATCGTGATGCACGCCGCCGGGCCGGCGACTGGAACGACGCGCTCGGCAATCTCGACCTGATCCGGACCGACGGCGGCCGGGCGCCGCTCGCCGGCGTCCGCGCCTATGCCGATCCCTCGGAGCTGCTGGCCGACCCCCAAGTCGACGTGGTCCTTATCACGCTGCCCACGCACCTGCACGCCGACACCACCGTAGCCGCCCTCCAGTCCGGCAAGCACGTCCTGTGCGAGAAGCCCATGGCCCTCCGCCCCGGCGAATGCGATCGCATGTTGGCCGCGGCCGAGGCCAGCGGTCGGACGCTGATGATCGCCCAGGTCATCCGCTTCTGGCCGCAGTACCAGGCGATCCGGCGGGTCGTCGAGGAGGGCCGGCTCGGCGCGGTGCGGTTCATGCATCTGCGACGGCTGGGGTGTCCGCCAACCTACTCGTACGAGAACTGGCTGTTGGACGGAGCGCGGAGCGGCGGGGCGATTCTCGACCTGCACGTGCACGACATCGATTTCGCGCACTGGCTGCTGGGCGTGCCCGCGACGATCACGGCCCGCGGGTCCCGCGGCCCGTCGGGGGAAATCGACCACCTGGTGGCAACATGGGGTTATCCGGACGGTCGCTACGCGGTGCTGGAAGGCGGTTGGTCGGGCCTCGCGGCACCGTGGACGTTCGAGATGGAAATCGCCGTCCAATGCGAGCGCGGTACGCTCGGCTGGGCTATGTCCCGAGGTAGCGACGTCTCGCTCTACACCACGGGGCCGAAATCAGAAGCCATTCCCTGCTCCGGCGATGCGATCGCCAACGAGCAGTCGTACTTCATCGACTGCGTTCGCAACGGTCGGCCGGTCGAGCTGTGCCAGCCGCGTTCGAGCCGCACGAGCGTCGTCCTTGCCTGGCTGGAGCGACGCGCGATCGAGACCGGACGTCCGGTCGACGTCGGGGAGCGGCTGCGTGCGGCTTGGGGCCCCTGATTCGCCCACCTCTTGCATCACCGTAGGGTTTTGGTTATAGGACGCGTCTGCGTAGGTCTCGATAATGCGCGTCTCGTTGTGCTTGCCGTCGTAAAGGGCGCCGGCGGCACTGGGGAGGTCTTGACAGATCGGAAACGGTACCGGCTACAACTGGGCGTGAACCGGTCGAGTTTGCTAGTCGGATTGCTGCTGTTGTCAGGCTGCGCGACATCCCGCGCGCCGGCTGTTGTCGATGCGGCGCATCCGGCCGTGGCCCGCGCGAACTTGGCCCTTGGGCCAACGCCAGAGCATCAGTGGCTCGCGACCGAGGGGTGGGTCAGATCCGACTGGCCGGCCGTCGACCACGGGTGGCGGGTAGACGAGGTAATCTATTTCTCTACAGCCACTTACGATTGGCAGAACGGATTTGACCAGTTCGGCGGTCTGTTCCGTGCAGCTCAATCTCTCCGGGCCGGCTTGGAGCTACGGTGAGTGCAACTTCTCGCTGCGGGTGGTCCGCAGTGGATAAACGTAGTCTCCTAGGCCTACAAACTTATAAAACATCGCGACCGGGCTTGGGTCGGCGGAGCGCAGGAGCCCGCGACCGCCGAATCGAACGCTGAAGGAGGCACTCGCAAATGAGACAGTTGGTGTTGTTGTGGTCGGTTCCGGCCGCCGCGCTGCTCGTCATGTTGGTCGGCTGTGTTCCGAACTTTCAGGAACAGATTGACGCCCTGACCGCCGAAGTTGATCAACTGCAAAGCCAGGCCGACATCCCCGGCCCGAAGGGCGAGACCGGTCCGCAAGGACCAGTCGGTCCCGCGGGCCCGGAGGGTGAAGCCGGCCCGCAGGGCGCGCCTGGGGCGCCAGGGCCGCAAGGGGAACAAGGGGAGCAGGGAATTCAGGGCGAGCAGGGGCAGCCAGGTCCCGCTGGTCCAGAGGGGCCGAGCGGGCCGACGGGGCCTGTATGTGCGGTCGGCCCGCCCGGGCCGGAAGGGCCCGGGGGGCC
>CAZMCT010000189.1:0-4393 GCA_964564785.1 uncultured Planctomycetales bacterium | reverse complement strand
CCGCAAGAATAAGAACCCGGTGCTGCCGGCCGGCATGCTGGCGTGGCGTACGCGGGATGGGAAGGGTGTCGCGGGAGGCTGTTTGGTTCAGCTCCGATAGGTTTTCACCACACAGGGGCTGCCATGGTCGGCGGCTCAAGGGAAAGGAGATGGTGAAATGTCCGTGTATCGTTTCGCAGCGCGGATGGTGATCCGGCGTTGGCCGATCGTTCTGATCCTGGCGGCGCTGGCATTGACAGTGGGCGGTTGCCCGGGCGTCACGCGCGAGGAAGTGGACCAGATCGTCAAGGATGAAGTCGATCAGTTGATCGAGTCTGGGCAGTTGGCGCCCGGCCCGCCGGGAGCCGACGGCAGCGATGGCCAGAACGGTGCGCCCGGCCCGGCGGGGCCCGAGGGTGACCCCGGTCCGGCCGGGGCGACGGGGCCGCAGGGTCCGCAGGGTCCGAAGGGCGCGGCGGGTCCGGAGGGCGATGCAGGGCCCCAGGGCCCGCAGGGCCCGCAAGGTCAGCAAGGCCCGCAGGGTCCACAGGGCTTGCCCGGCCGGGACGGGATCTCGTGCTGGGACCTGAACGGAAACGGCGTGGGTGACTCGTTTGAGGACACCAACGCCGACGGCAACTTCAACGCGTTCGACTGCGCGGAGGGGCCGGCGGGGCTGGCGTGCTGGGATCTGAACCGCAACGGCATCGGTGATCCGGCCGAGGACATAAATGCGGACGGTAACTTTGATACGCTGGATTGCCGGGGCCCCCAGGGCGAGCAGGGCCCGGCCGGCGAAGAGGGTGTCGCGGGTCCGCCGGGTCCGGTGGGTCCGATGGGGCCGCGCGGGTTATCGTGCTGGGACCTGAACGACAACGGCGTGGGAGATCCGGTCGAGGACTTCAACAACGACGGGAACTACGACGCCTATGACTGCCGCGGCCCGCAGGGCGAAGCGGGGCCAGCGGGCCCGGAGGGTCCGATGGGGCCGGTGGGGCCGCAGGGTGAGACGGGGCCGATGGGACCTCCGGGACCGCCGGGCGAGCAGGGCGTCGCGGGTGCTCCGGGCTTGGCGTGCTGGGATGCCAACGGCAACGGCGTGACGGATCCGGATGAAGACGTGAACGGCGACGGCGATTTCGACACGCTGGATTGTCGTGGTCCGCAGGGCGAGCCGGGACCCACCGGTGCTCAAGGCGTGCCGGGGCCGCAAGGTGAGCCGGGCGTTTCGTGCTGGGACCTGAATGGGAACGGTGTGCCGGACCCGGACACGGAGGACATCAACAACGACGGCGTTGTGGACGTGTACGACTGCATCGGCGACGCGGTCATCACGAACGTGTTCTGGGAACTGGGCGGCAATGCGACCGCTACTGCGCAGGTGCTGGGCACGCTGGGCGAGGCGGCGATCGACATCGTCGTGAACGGGATGCGGGCGCTGCGGATCGAGCCGAGCGCGACGAGCCCGAACCTGATCGGCGGCTTCCAGTCCAACGCGGCCGCGGCCGACGTGGCGGGCGCGGTGATCGCGGGCGGCGGGGCCGCGGACGACGGCTCGGGCGGCTCGGGCGTGAACACGGTCGAGGCGGACTTCGGGGCGGTCGGCGGCGGGCTGGCGAACGTGGCAAGCGGTTTTGCGGCCACCGTTCCGGGCGGCACGCACAACCGGGCGGCGGGCTGGTACAGTCTGGCCGCGGGCACGGGCGCTCAGGCGCTGCACAACGGCAGCTTCGTGTGGGCCGACGCGAGCGGCGGTGACTTTGCGTCGCAGCACGACAACCAGTTCCTGGTGCGCGCGGTGGGCGGGATGTACTTCGACATCGGGTACACGACGAAGGCCTGGTGGATCGACCTGCGGCCGGAGCCGAGCGGACCGAAGTTCATGAACACGTCCACCAATGCCTACCTGAGCAAGGGCGGCACGTGGGTGAACTCGTCGGACCGCGAGCAGAAGCGTGAGATTCTGGCGGTGGACCCGGCGGCGGTGCTGAGCCAGCTCGCGCAGCTCCCCATGTATACGTGGAGCTACGAGGGCGAGGACGGCGAGTACCGTCACATGGGTCCGATGGCCCAGGATTTCTACGCGGCGTTCAACCTGGGCTACAACGACACGACGATCAGCACGATCGACGCGGACGGTGTGTCGCTGGCGGCCATTCAGGGGCTGTATCAGCTCGTGCAGAACCAGGCCGTGCGGGTGCAGGTCCGCGAAGCGCAGATCAGGCAACTGGAGGAGAAGGTGAGCGCCCTCGAGCAGCGGCTGGCGGCGCTCGAAACGCAGTTGAAGCAGGCTGCGACGCAGAAATAACGCCGGACGCGGCAGCGCTGGACCCGAGGCTCGCCGCAGCGCGTCGCGGCGGCGACCTGCCCGCCGCGGCGGGGGTCCGGCATCGTGTGGGCTCGGCTGACGCCGCGTGTGAGTTCTCCTCCTCTTGCGGCATGCTCGCCGCGGCGGAAGTCGGCCGGTCCGGTGTATTCGCGAGCGCGGAGCGAAGGGGCAGGGGACGTCGTCCGGCCCGGGTCCGCAGGGTACCCGGGCCGGGCCGTTAATGGGGCCGGGGCGGGTAAGCAGCTCGACATGCAGGACGTGCCACCGCGGCGTGGGGGTCCGGTTTGCCGTTGACTCGCGATTTCGGATGTGCGTATACTATATGGGGCGGCGAGTGTGGGGCGCGACGGACAGCTCGGTACGTCGAAGGACGGGCAGTGAACGCGATCCATGCCACGAATGCGGCGGGAGGAACGGACGCGACTCGAAGGACGGTGCTGGCGGCGGCCGTGGTCATTGTGGGGCTGGCCGGGCTGGCGGCGCGGGCCGACGTGCGGGTGTTCGTGACCAGCTCGGCCGACGGGTACGGCCTGGACCTGCTCGGGCCGCAGGGCGACGGGACGGGGACGGACCCGGCGCACGAGGACTGGCCGATCGACCCCTTCCGGCCGACGTACAGCACGGTCGACATCGAGGGCAACCATTACGCTTACGACTACGAGTTCGGCTACTACCGGGCGGCGGCGTACCCGCCGATCGACGCGCCGTCGGGGACGCCGGCTGACCCGATCCAAATCGATGTCTCGGCGGGCGAAATCGGGTACATGTGGTTCCAGTTCCGGGGGGAGCCTGCAAACATCCAGGTAAATGGCTTCATCTCTTCGGTTCGGCTGCCGCAAGGCGATCCCGCGCAGGACCTGACCCTCACGTACTACGTGCAAAACGACATCTGGGGCGAGAGCTACAAAAAGCGATTTGACGGATTGGCTTTCCCTCCCGAATATGAGAATTGGCATGCAAACCCGTTCCTCACGGACCAGTTGACTTCTCACAGCATTATCAACGGAACCGATGACGCCTCCATGATGTTCGACAACCAAGTGTGGGGTGCTTCACGCTGGGGGGTTGCGCTCCTGGGCGCATTGAGCGGCCCTCCCGACAACACACTATACGAGTTCAAGATCGACTATATCGACTATACGCAAAGCCCGAATCCACCGACCGTCGGCGAGAGCTGTTACTTCCGGTTGGTACCGGAACCGGGCAGTGTGTCCATGCTCTTGGCAGTGCTGGTTGGCTGCTCGCGGACACGCCGAATCTGCATACCCCGATAGCGACTACACGGGCAGACGGCGCAGTAGTGCGATGGTGCGGTCACAATCGACGAGGGAGGTCCAGCAATGATGCGCGGCGTCGGTCAGAAGCTCCTGAGGTGGGGGCTGCTGAGCTCAATAGTCGTTTTTGTGGGCGACATGGTAACCGGCCAGCCCTGCTCAAACTCGTGGTCGACGTTGTTCCCGGGGGACGGCGGGCTGGGTGCCGTCACCGCGGTGATCCTGTACGATTCGGAAATCCTGGTCGGCGGGACCTTCCAACTCTGCATGAACCGAAACGCCTACGGCGTCGCCCGTTGGAATGGGCGCCGATGGGGCAGGCTCGGCTGCGGATTGGCCGACCCGAACGACTGGTCGTGGTCCCCAACGAGCGCCTTGGTTCTCTTCGCCGACGATCCGAACGCGCCCGAAGCCCCTCTTCCGTTCGCGGGGGCGGATGACGGCCTATACAAGTTCCCCGGCAATCCCGACAATCCGAACCAGCCATGGACGCGCATCGCGAACAGCAACGCCCCCGTGCGAGCGTTGGCGGTGTACCAAAGCATACTCTATGTCGGCGGGGAGTTCACGGAAATCGGCGAGCAGACCGCAAGTTGCATCGCGCGCTGGGACGGGCAAACCTGGTCGACGGTTGGCGGGGGCGTGGGAGACGACCCCAACGACCCGAACAGCCCGGCGCCCAAGGTGCTCGCGCTTACTGTGTTCGATGACGGTGGCGGCGAAGCGCTCTTTGTCGGCGGGACGTTCTTGACTGCCGGCGGCGTCAGCACGAACCGCATCGCACGGTGGTGAATCCCGGATCCGAACGATC
>CAZMCT010000188.1:0-4403 GCA_964564785.1 uncultured Planctomycetales bacterium | reverse complement strand
GTGTCAAGGCCGCCACGGCCCGGCGCGGCTGCGCCGCTGGCGACCGTGCCACCCCACCCGATCACCGCCGAGGGCGGCGGTGCCACACACCCACACGCGCGGCGGTGCCACAGACCCGCACACGCGGCGGTGCCACACGCCCGCACACGCGGCGGTGCCACACACCCGCACACACGGCAGGGGCACACACGGGCACACGGCAGCGGTACACACGCCAGCCGCTGTCTCGATGGGCTGCTACGCCGCCGACTCGGCGGCGAGGAGTCGCTCGAGATTGAGCTCCAGCACCGCCACCGGGTGCCGCAGGCCGTAGTGCTCCAGCACCGCGGGGTGAACCTCACCGAGCAGCCCGAGCGGTGCGCCGCCCGGCCCGTGGAGCGCCGCGACACGCCCGGGTAGGAAGCCCGGGTGTGCAGTCGCAACGACCTGTGCGGGGCGATCGAGCTCATGAACGAAAGCGTCCGCGACGGCGCGGATGTCGGCATAACCGACGTGCGTGCCGATCATGGCGGCCGCGACGAGCCGCTCCTCGCGGGCGCCCGTCTCGGCCGCGGGGTCGAGGAACGCGCAGTCGCCGACTTCGAAGATGGACTGCGGCAGGTCGTACTGTTTGTTGATCGCCAGCGTCTCGAGCAGACCGGGCAGCAGCGAAACGCGGCACATGGTCTGTTCGCTGCTAATCGGGTTGTCGATCAGGACGGCCCGCCGGGCGAGCTCGCCGTCGCGCGGGAGGCGCCACGGGTCGAAGGCCGCCGGCTCGCTGGTGAGCGCGAGCGTCATGACCTGGTGGAAGCCGAGGCCGGTCAGGACGCGGCGGGCGGCGGCGGCGTGTTCCTCGATGGCTCGCGGTGCGCCGACCGTGAACGTCGGGACGAGAGCGGGCGTGATGTGGTCGTAGCCGTAGGCGATGGCGGCGTCCTCGATCAGGTCGACCGGGTGCATCACATCGTTGCGGTACGCGGGCACGAGCACCCGCAGCGCGTTCGGCCGGCCGTGCTCCTCGACGCCGTGGCCCATGGACTCGAGAAGCTCGGCCAGGGCGGCGGTGTTGAGGTCGGCGCCGATGGTCCTGGCCGCCTCGCCGACGTCGAGGAGCAGCTCGACCGGGCGCAGATCGGGCGTGATGCGGACGGGGACGGTGCGGTCGCCGGGGGGCGGCTCGATCAGCACACACTCGAGCTCGATCTGCGGCAGGATCTCCTTGAGGCTGGTGACGAGCACGTTCAGCGCCCGATCGACGGTCCGCTGTGACAGCCCGGTGACGTCGACGAAGAAGTTGCGGGTCTTCATCGTCACGCGGGTGCGCTCGCTGTTGATGATCGGCGGCATCGAGAGCACCGTGCCGGCGCCGTCGCGCAGCAGCGGGTACTTCGCCAGCGGCCGCAGCAGGTGGGCGTAGGCCTGGCCGGTCTTGTGTTGTTCAAGAATCTCGCGGGGCGTCAGGTGGGCGGCCGGGTCGCGCGGATCGAACCCCAGCGGCACGAAGCGCAGTCCGTCGGGGTCGACGGCGTCGTAGTGGAAGACGTCGCCGCTCAGGGTGTCGAGGTCGTACACGCCGATCGAGGCCAGCTTGCGGTCGCGGCCCAGGGCCCAGTGCAGGTCTTCCTGAAGGTTCATCACGAGCTTGATCGCGGCGTGGTCGAGCCGCACGTTGCGAACGATCGCGCAGGCGATGTGCGGCCGGTACGCATCGGGCCGGGCAAGCTGCGCGTCCACCTGGACCCGCACGCGGGCCGCGTTGAGGCGATACTCGGCCAGACCGGTCTGCACCCCGAGGTAGCCGCGGATGTAGCGGGCCATTCCGCCGGGGTCGAAGATGTCGGGGCGGACGGCGAGCATGTTCAGGCGGATCACCTGCGTGCGGCCGAGGTCGCCGAGCGCGGCGGCGTTCGCGCGAAAATCGGCACCACAGTGCGTGCACAGCAGCGGTGCGCCTTGGGCGGCGGTGCGGTCGTAGATCTTCCCGCAGACTTGGCAGGCGAACTGCTGGACCTCGGCCACCTCCTCGACCTCACAGCCGAGCTTGGGCAGCAGCTCGACCAGCTCGGCGATGCGCAGGCGTGCCGCGTGGTCGCCGCCGTCGCGGGCGATGCAATCGAGCAGCAGGTCGACGGGCATGTCAACGATGGGCATCAGGTCACCCTTGCGGTCTCAAGCCCGCGACAACGGCTCCTCGCGCAGCCACGGCATCGTCGCGTAGAACAGCTCGCCGATCGACTCCACCTCGTGAATGAACATCGCCAGGCGCTCCAGACCCAGGCCCCAGGCCAGCACGCGGTCGGTGATGCCCAGCGGGCGCGTCACCTCCGGCCGGAAGATGCCCGAACCGCCCATCTCGACCCAGTCTTGCCGGCGCTCGAGGTACAACAGAACCTCAGCCGAAGGCTCGGTGTAGGGGAAGAAGCTGGGATTCACGCGCACCTTGGGAAAGCCCATTTTGCCGTAGAACGCGGTCAGCGTGCCGATCAGCGTCGCCAGCGACGCGTGCGGGTCCACAATGATGCCGTCCACCTGGTGGAAGACGGGCAGGTGCTTGTAATCGGCTGTCTCGCGACGGAACACCGGCCCGATGATGAAGTACTTGCCTGAGCGCACGCCGCGGTGAGCGTGGGCCGCGAGGGCCCGGATCGTCGCGGCCGTCGTGTGCGTTCGCAGGACCGGCCGGCGGGCCAGGTCGATGCTCCAGCGGTATTGCCAGCCGGTCGAGCCCGTGTCGCCGCCGTCCTCGTGCGTGCGGCGGATGCGGTCGACCAGCGCGTCGTCGGGCAGGCGGCACGCGCTCGGGCGCTTCACATAGAACGTATCCTGCATGTCGCGGGCCGGGTGATCCTGCGGCTGAAACAGCGCGTCGAAGTCCCAGAAGCTCGACTCGCACCACGGACTGACGATCTCCTCGAAGCCCATCTCGAGGAACACGCGCCGCACGCGGTCGAGCGTCCGCTGGAACGGGTGCTCCTTGCCCGGGTACAGCTTCTTGGCCGCGAGCGTGACGTCATACGGCTGGAATTCAACGTCGCGCCAGCCGCCCTCGGCCAGCAGCTCGGGCGTGAGCTGCGTGACCCGCTTGCGGGCGGTCAGTCCCGCGGCCACGAGCTGCCGCCCCTTTTCGGTGATCGCGACGAAGCGGGCGGTGCGCTCCTTGACGGTGAGGAAGTTCTTGCGGGGCGTCAGTAGAGCCAGGGCTTCGGCCACGGGCAGCCCCTCCTGTTCGAGTTCGGTCCGGGTCGCGACGCGACCGCCGGCCAACGCCTGAATCAGCCGCTCGTCGGGCTGCGGCGCGTCCGCATTCGCGTCGGCCGTCAGAACGAGCTGATCGCCCTCCTTCCGCGCCCATTTGCGCTGACTGAGCCAGCGAAGCGCTCCGCCAACCTGCCCGGCGCTCAGGTCACAGTGGGCTGGAATGTCGGTCAGCCGGCACGATCCGCCCTGGGCACGCAGCACCCGCAGCACCGTGCGCTCCGGCAACGGTCGGCTGACAAACGGCTCGCCCTCCGGCCCGAGCCGCATCTCGGTGTACGGGGTTTCCGTGATCTCGACCAGCCCGGCCTGACGCAACTCACCGGCCGCCGCGGTCACCGGCGACTGGTCGAGCCCGAGGGCGCGGGCCAGGTCGGTCATGGCCGCGGGCGTGGATGCGGCAGCCAGCCGCTGTAGGATGTCGGCCTGGGTTTGGGGCAGCTCCATGGGGCTCCTCACGGCGAACGCGTCATGTTACGGGGGAAGGACCGCCCGAAAAAGCCAGCGCGGCGTCAGTTCTCGGAACCTCGCCAGCGTCGGCGGCGGGGCGCCGGCGTCGGTGTCAGTCGGCCTGATAAAAGGCGCGTCTCGGGAGGCCGGCCCCCGGCATCGCGTGCGGCGCGCCGTCCGTGTCCAGCCCGCGGCCTGCGCGCGGAATGGGGCCCGCATAAAGGGGTATAATGAACCGACTTGGGAGCGGCGGTGGATGCGGCCGCCGGGACGCAACGGGCCCCGGTCTCTCCTGAGGAGGAAAGAAGCGATGAACGAAGCCGAGTTCCAGAAACGGCTCGCGGAGCTGGTGGCGGAAATCGAAACGCTGCCCGGCGGCGAGCGCGAACGGCTCCGCAAGCTGGCGGACGAGACCCGCGACCGCCACGAACAGATCAAGAAAAGCGTCGCCAGCCTACAGGAAAGCATCGATTTCCTGCGGCTGGGCATCAAGTACATGCTCTTCGACCTGGAGGCCACGCGGCGCGAGAACGGGTACCTGCGGAAGATGCTGGAGCAGGACCCCAACAACGGCAATCAGGAGTAACGATTCCCCAAGCCCAGTCGCGGGGTTGATCTACCCTCGCGGCCCCGCGCCCGACCCGAACACCCGCCGGAGCTTCCTCCGGCCGTGCATATCCGAGCGGCATCCGGCCCGGCGACTCCCGTCGTCGGGC
>CAZMCT010000187.1:0-4441 GCA_964564785.1 uncultured Planctomycetales bacterium | reverse complement strand
GGGAGGGCGCGCAACCGGGGGCGCTGCTCGGGGCGCTGGGCGTGGGGGCGCGCGGCCCGCCGCCCGGCGCGGACGTCGGGGGGGCCGCCGGCCGCGGCGCCCGCGAACTCGCTCCGCAATTCCGTCAGCCGGGCCTTCTGCTCATCCGTGAGGATCGACTCCAGTTGCTCGAACACACCGTCGAGATTGACCGGCGGGCGACCCGCTTCGAGTTGCGCTTCAAGCTCCGTGACGCGGGCCTCGTCTCCGGCGGCCCGGGCCGACTCGAGCTCCTGCACGAGCTGCTCGCGCGTGGTGCGCCATTGCTCCATCTGCGGCCGGACGTTTTCGCGCTGCGTCCGGAGGATTTCCTGATACTGGGCACGCTGCTCTTCCGAGAAGTTCAGCTCCCGGGGCAGTCGCCACAACAGGGCCCGCAGGTTGCCGCCGCCCGGGCCCGCCCCCGGCCCTCCGGGCATCCGGTCGCGAAACGCGCGCAGTTTCTCGTTCTGCTCCGGCGTCAGGATTTTCTCCACCTCGGCCAGGAACTGACGGCCGGCCGCGAAGCGACCTGCGGCCACGTCCCAAAGCTGTTTTTGCAGTTCTTGGGCCTGGGCCTCGTCGCCCGCCTGCCGTGCTTCGCGAAGTTGACGCTGGAGTTCGCGCGATTGGGCGCGCTGCTCCGGAGTCGGACGCTCCGCTTCAAAGCGGGCCACCAGTTCGTCGTATTGCCGTTGTTGCTCCGGCGTCAGGTTCAACTGCTCGGCCAGCCGCTGCGCCATCATCCGGACACCGCCAGCCTCGCCGCCCGGGCCGCGGCCTCGGCCACGGCCCCGCTCCGGTCGGCCCGGCTCCTGAGCCAGCGCGGCCAGACTCAACCCCAATACCGTTGCCACACACCAAACCCTGTTCATCCGGTTCATGGGACGTCTCCTGTACCCGAGGACGCCGCCGTAAGCCCTCTCAACTTGGGGAGCGCCCAGACGGCGGGCTCACAGGGAGAACGCTCCCGACAGAGCTTTATTGCCCGCGGTCGGCAACGTCAATCCTCATGACCGCGGAATTGACGACCCGTGCGTCCGAAGTTAGGATCGTGACCTTGATCGAACGCTGCGCGGCGGCGGAAGCGATCCTGGCTCATACGTGGAGTTGCCTTGGCGAAGGAAGATGCCATACAGATGGAGGCCGTCGTCCTGAAGGCCCTGCCCAACGCGATGTTCCTCGTGGAGGCGGAGCTCGCGGGCAGCGGCAAGCACGAAGTCCTGGCACACGTTTCGGGCCGCATGCGCAAAAACTTCATCCGAATCCTGCCCGGCGACCGCGTGACCGTGGAGCTGTCACCGTACGACCTGAAGCGCGGCCGCATCATCTACCGGCAGAAGTAGGGAAGCAGGGAACAGGGAATAGGGAACAGGGAACGGGTCGGGGGACGCCCGGGCTCAGCCCGCCTCGGCCGCCCGTCGGGGGTCGCGCTGTGCGGCGGCGCGGAGTTGGGCCAGCCCCGCACTGGCGCTGGGTGCCAGCGTGAACACGGCGTCCAGCCGCAGCAGACCGAGCACGTAACACACGTCCTGGCTGATGCCCGCCAGCACCAGCTCGCCGCCGAGCGACCGCAGGCGGCGCATGATCGTCAGGAGGGTGTTCACGGCCGGTGTCAGAAAGAACGTCGCCCCCGCGAAATCGAGGAGCCAGTAGCGCTCCTCACGCATCGCCGCGAGCTGCCGCAGGTCGCGCTCGAAGTGGGCCACCGCTTCCAACGTGGTCAACTGCCGGGCAGCCACATCGACCACCAGAACACCGTCCGACGTCGACACCGTAAGCGTCGGATGATTGGCAGGTGACATATACCTCTTCGATCGGACGCGGCCGACAGGGCCTTTGGTGCGCAGGGTTTCCCGCCGCGTGGCGGGCCGACTCGCCGATAACCCTCGCTCCGGAAACGCGCCCTGGGGCGTGCGCTCCGTTCCCACACCGTAACGCTAGCAGGTGCCGGCCGAGACTTCAAGCGGGAAGTGCGCGGTACCGATTCGCGCGGCGGCGCAGCGGTCATCCGCCCCGCCGGCCAACGGACGTCACGGCGAGTTGGGGTCGTTGGGCTCGAGCCACTCGAAAACGTAGCTGTAGCGGTGGGTCTGCTCTCGCTCCGGGTCGAGCGTCAGGAACTCGGCGTGCCCGTCCAGAAACGCGAGGTTTACGCTCAGCCCGTCGTCGGCGTGCCAGAAGACCTCCAGATTGCGGGCCCCCGGGTCCAGGTGCTGATGGTCGCCCGCCAGGACCACCAGCGGCAGCGGGACGCGGATATCCACCAGCCGCACCGGCTCGTACCACGGCTGCGGGTGGGCGAACAGCCGCGGGTTGGCCGGATAACTGTTCCCGTAGTAATCATACGTGCTTGGCCGGCGCCACTTGTTCGGGCCGCCGACGTACGCCACGCCGCGGTCGGCCGGGCAGTGGAACACCTCGGCCACGCGGTTACCGGACGGATCGGCCCCGATGTACGGGTTCACCGGGCGGGGGTTGAGGACCTGCGGGAAGTTCACGGTATCGACCTTGCCGCCGTAGAACCACTGAATGTTCTTGAGCTGCTTGGGAAAGATGCCGTGCATTTCGTAGTCGAGATACATCGTCCAGGCCAGGGCGATCTGGTGCAGATTGGAGGCGCACTTGACCCGTCGGGCGCGCTCGCGGGCCGCCCCGAGGCTGGGCAGCAGGATCGACATGAGCAGCGCGAGGATGGCGACAACGACCAGCAGCTCGATGAACGTGAAGCTCCGTCGTCGCCCCCCGGGCGGAGGGTACGCACGCGTTCGCAGCGGTCGGCGTGGGCTTGTGAGCATCGCAAGCGACCGAAGGGTGCCTCGGAGTCATTATACTCCGGGCCGGGGGCGTGAGGACGGTCGGCCATGGGACTGGCGTTCACCAAGCTGCACGGCCTGGGTAACGACTACATCTTCGTCAGCGTGTTGGACCAGCGCGTCGCCGATGCGCCGGCCCTGGCGCGGGCCATCAGCGACCGGCACCGCGGCGTCGGCAGCGACGGGCTGATCCTGCTGGCGCCACCGGAGGCCGCCGGGGCCCACATTCGGATGATCATGTACAACGCCGACGGCTCGCGCGGGCAGATGTGCGGCAACGGCATCCGCTGCCTGGCCAAGCTGGCCTATGAACGCGGGTGGGCCCGGCACAACCCGCTCCAAGTGCAGACCGACAACGGCGTCCTAACGCTCGAGCTGACGGTCGATCCGGCCGGGCGCGTCGGCCGCGTCCGGGTGGACATGGGCGTACCCCTGTTGCGGCCGGAGAAGATTCCGGTGCGGCTGGCGGGCGAGCGGGTCGTGGATGTGCCGCTGCCGGACTTTCAGCCCGCGCTACGAATGACGTGCGTCTCACCGGGCAACCCGCACGCGGTGTTCTTCGTCCCGCAGCTCGAGCGCGTGCCGCTGGCGGAATGGGGGCCGCAGATCGAGCACCACCCGGTGTTTCCCGAGCGCGTGAATGTCCACTTCGTGCAGGTCGAGCGGCCGGACCGCGTGCGGATGATCACCTGGGAGCGCGGCAGCGGGGCGACACAGGCCTGCGGCACGGGGGCGTCGGCCGTCTGCGTCGCCGGCGTGCTCAACGGCCTGACGCAGCGCCGCATCACGGCCCGGCTGCCGGGCGGCGAGCTCGATCTCGAATGGGACGCCGCTAGCGGCCACGTCTTCATGACCGGCCCGGCCGAGGAGGTCTTTTCCGGCGAGTGGCCGGTGTAGACGTGGCAACGGTTCCCCGTCGTTGGCAAGCCCGCCGGGTTGGAAGAGGGGACAAGCACTGCGGGAGTGGCTGCTGGGTTGAGAAAAGGGGGCAGGCTCTGCCGTAAAGAAGGGGACAGGCACCGCGGAAGTAGTTGTCGGCGCTACATCGAGGGCGCTTTGGCGCGGAGCCAATCCGCCTTTTCAACGGGCGGGTAGCGTTTATGACGCGACCGCGAACGTGACGTCGACCTCGGTCGTCGCGTTCAGCGGCAGCTCGGCCACGCCGACCGCGGCCCGCGCGTGCCGGCCCGCGTCGCCGAACACCTCGGTCATCAGATCGCTCGCGCCGTTCGCCACCTTATGCTGATCGGTGAAACCGGGCAGCGAGGCGACATAGACCACGACCTTCAGCACGCGGGCCAGCCGGTCCACCCCGCCGGCCGCCTCGGCCGCGGCCGCGATCGCATTCAGCGCGCACACGCGGGCCGACTGCTGAGCGTCCTCGAGTGAGCGGCCGCCGGGGCCGACCTTGCCGGTGAAGGCGAGCCGACCGTCCCGCATCGGGATCTGGCCGCTGAGGAAGACGGTGCCGGCGTGGCATAGGGCCGGGACATAGGCGCCGACGGGTCGGGTGACGGGGGGCAGTTGGAGGCCGAGGGTCTGGAGGCGTTCAGACGGCTGGCTCATCGCGAAGCTCCTGTGGCGGGGGTGGGGCGGCAGCCGGCCCC
>CAZMCT010000186.1:0-4515 GCA_964564785.1 uncultured Planctomycetales bacterium | reverse complement strand
GGCCCCGCTCGCCGTGGTTGCGCTGGTCCTCGGGCTCGGCGCGCTGATGCCGGCATGCGGGATCGTGCCCGGGGTGCTGGCGATGGTGCTAGGGACCGTGGCCCGCCGACGGATCGACGACGCCGCGGGGGCGCTGCGCGGCCGGCCGCTGGCGACGGCGGGCCTGGCGCTAGGGACAGTGGGCGTGCTGCTTCAGGGGCTCATGTGCCTGGGCGTCCGCTGAGCATGGGCCGGGCCGTGGATTGAGCCATCGGAGGGGGCCAAGCGCGGTCCGCGCGCGATCCTCGTCGGCCCTTCACGAAATCGTGTTGATATTCGCGCCCATGCCCGTGCGGCGTTGATTTTCGCTAAACTGGAGTCTGTCATGCGGATCGCCTACGGCGTCTTCGGATACGGCCGCGGTCACGCCACCCGGACGGCCGCCGTGCTGCCGGAGTTGCGGCGACGGCACGATGTCCGGATTTTCGCCGGCGGCGACGCGCACGACCAGCTCGCCCCCGAGTACCCGGTCGTGCGCATTCCGACCCTCAGCTACGGCTATGGTGCCGACGGCCGCACGTCGGCGTGGCGCACGCTCCGCAAGAACGCCTGGCACGTGCTCGAGCTGGTCCTCCACGGCCCCGAGTTCCAGCAGGTCCGCGATGCGCTATTGGACTTCCGACCCGACGTCGTGATCTCCGACGCGGAACCGTGGACCCACCGCGTCGCCCGGCACCTCAAGATCCCGCGGATCGGCTTCGACCACTTCGGCATCCTGGTCTACTGCAAGCCGCGCATCCCGTTCGGCGACCGGATCCGCAGCCGGCGCGACGTGTTCGTCTACCGCTGGCTCATGGGTCGGCCCGAGCGCATTCTCGTCTCCAGCTTCTATCACGCCCGGCCGCGCTGGCCGAGCGTGCGGGTCATCGGCCCGCTGCTGCGCGACGAGGTCCTCGCGGCCAAGCCGACCCGCGGCACACACTTGCTCGGCTATTTCAACAAGGGTCAGCACCTGTTCACGCCCCGCATCGAGGCAGCTCTACGCGCCTCGGGTCTACCCGCGCGAATCTACGGCACCCCGCGCCACGGCCGCGACGGCAACCTCGACTTCCGCCCGCCGAGCAACGTGCCGTTTCTCGAGGACATGGCCAGTTGCCGCGCAATCGTCAGCACCGCCGGCAACCAGCTCGTGGGAGAGGCCGTGCATCTGTGCAAGCCGATGCTCGTCACGCCGGAGAACTGCGTGGAGCAGCGGATGAACGCCGCCGCGCTCGAACGCCGCGGCTTCGGCATGCAGGTCAAAGAATCCGATTTCACCGCCCGCACACTCCAGCTTTTCCTCGATCGCGAGCCGGAGTTCGTCGCCTGCATGCGCCGTTCGGCCCGCAACGGCCGCGACGAGGCTCTGGCTACGATCGAGCGATTCCTCTCCGAACTCAGCGGCCGGGCGCCCGGGCGCGCCACCCCGGCCGTTCCGGTCTCATGAGATTCGCGGCGTGGCTCAATGCCGTGTGGCAGAACCGCCGCGGCGGGGTGCCTCGGCCGGCGTGGTGTACCTGGCTCGTCACGTACCGCTGCAACGCCCGCTGCGGGATGTGCGACTCCTGGCGGCTGCCGGCCGGTTGCGAGCTGACGCCGAAAGAAGCGGGCGACGTGTTTCGAAAGATCGGGCGGCTGGACGTGTTACGCATCTCGGGCGGCGAGCCGTTCGTGCGGCGTGACCTGCCGGAGCTGGCCGAGGCGGCGCTGGCCGCGTCGCGCCCGACCGTGCTGCACATCACGACCAACGGCTCGCTGACCGGGCGGGTGGTCGACTTCGTGCGCGGATTCTCGGACCCGCGGCGGCTGCGGCTGATGGTGTCGTTCGACGGACTCGCGGACGAGCACGATCGCAACCGGGGGCGCGGGGCGAGCTTCGAGCGGGCGCTCGGGACGGTACGCGAACTGGCGGCGCTGCGGCCGGCGCTCGGGCTGGCGGTCAGCGCGAATCACACGGTGATCTCGCGGCAGTCGCTGGCGGACAGTGCGGGACTGCGGTCCGAGCTGGGGCGGCTGGCGGTCGAGCTGCACACGGTGCTCGCGTACGCCGACTCGGCCATGTATGGGCAGGGTTTCCAGGGCCGGGCGGCCGAGCCGTTGATCCTGCCGGGCCGGTATCCGCTGCACCCCGACTTGGCCGGCGCAGACGTGGTCGGCTTCGTCGAGCGTGAGCTGCGCGCCACGGCTCGCCTCAGCCCGCTGCTGCGCGCCGGCAAGCGGTTCTACCTGCGGGGGCTGCTGAAACGGCTCCGCGCTAGCGACAACGGCGCCGCGCTGCGTCGTCGCCCCAACGGCGAACTCAACGGTCGGACGCCGTGCAGCGTTCCGCGCTGCGTCGCGCTGCGGAGTCACATCCGCGTGCTGCCGGACGGGCGCGTGCCGGTATGCCAGTTCAACACGCAGACGGTGGGTGACCTGCGGACCGCGACCGACCTGGCGGAAGTGTGGCACGGCCCGGCGGCCGCCGCGGCCCGGGCCTGGGTTGATCGCTGCCCGGGCTGCTGGGCGGAGTGCGAGGTGCTGCCGAGCGCGATCTACACGGCCACGCTGCGGGTGTAAGGCGCGGAACGCGGGCGCCCGATCCGCTCGGCGCGGGCTACTCGCGGATCGCCAGCTCGACCCGCCGCCCCACGTTCGCCGACAGCACGGCGTCCGCGTCCTGCATGCCGAACGGAAAGACGGTCTCCGCCAGCGGCGCCCGCCCCAGCAGCGATTCGCCGGCCAGGTCCCACGCGCCGCGGGAATCGTCCATCAGTTGCTGCGCGCCCCGCGTATGGCACAGCCCCAGCAGGTGCCCCAGCTCGTGTGCGGCGGTGTTGCCGATCATCCGCCCCAGCTCCGCAGCCGAGAGTGCCATCACGTCGTACAGCGCGAACGCGTCGACATAGACGATCGCCGCGTCGTCACACCGCAGATTCGCCTGATCAACGCCGTCCGAAAGCCCGAGAAACCGGCCGCTTTCACCTCCAAAGTAGATCGTCGCGTGCGGCTCCGTCGGAGCCGGATCCTCGTCGGAACTGAGAATCTCGACCGCGTACTCCGCGTACAGCCCCCGGATCGTCTCCACGATCTTCGAGCGCAGCACGTCGGTCTGGCCAGCGTACTGCCGACCGATGTCCTCCGCCGCGAATGCGTCGATCGATGACGAGCGGTCACGATTCACGTGGACGCCGCTGGCCGGCCCGAAATCCAGCCACACCAGTTGCGGCCGCGGCTCCGGTACCGCCTGCCCATGCCGCACGCCCGCGGTCAGCACACACTCGACCGGCTCTTCGCTCGTGGCCATGACACCCAGTTGCAGGCGAGCAGTGGGCCGACGAACGGTGCAGACCATTCGCTGGCCGAGCGGCAAGCGCTCGCGCCACAGCAGATTGTCCTGCTCGTCGAACAGCGCCAGCACCACGCGCCACGCCCCGTCGCCTTCGGCCAGCACCGACCACTCGTCACCGGCTGCGGCCGACCCCAGATCGAACAGCCCGTAATCGGGCTGGCCGCGCAGTCGGATGGAGGCAGTCCAATCGCTATCCGCGCCGGCCACCACGGCCGCCTTCTCGGCGGCCTGCTCCACCGGCGCCAGGCCCCCACAGCCGGAGAGCATCAGCGGAGCGAGAAGCAGGTGCAGAAGAAAGAGCGTGAAATGTCGCGTTCGGGAGCGGTCATTCGAAGTTGCGGTGGTACGCAAAGAGCCCTTCCTCCGCGGGATGCCAGTCGGTTTGACAGCCACCCGCACCGCAATCATCGGCCGTGCGTGTGCGCGGGCCTGAGGCCGTGCGCACGCTTGACCGGGTCGAGTTCCTACTTGGCTTGGCCGTGGGCCCATACCAGCGCGGTCAGCCAGGGTTACATTCTATTTTTTTATAGGACGCGATTCAAGATTATAGGACTTTTCACCGTTTAGTGCTTGCACGATGAAATTGTTATGATATCATTGTGATTGCTTTGGTGGTGCATGCGACGGCGGGCGACGCTTGCGGCTCGCGCCGGGTCAAGAAGAGGAGCACGGGACATGACCAGCGAGTTTGGACGGAAGACGGTGAGCGGGTGGGTGGTGCTGCCGCTGCTGATCCTGGCGATCGGCGGGCTGATTTACGTGTTTGTGCGGGCGGCGATGTCGGCGGCGGAGGCGGAGCAGGGCGTTGTGCCGGTGGGGGAGATGCTGACGCTAACGCCGGAAAGCTTCCGGCTGGAGGCGGGGCAGGGCGTGGTACCGGCGGCCGAGATCTGGATCATGGCGCTCTGCGGGCTGGGGCTGGCGATCTGGACCATCCTGATCAAAGGCTTCATCGCGCTCCAGCCGAACGAGGCCGTGGTGTTGCTGCTGTTCGGGAAGTACACGGGCACGGTGCGGGAGGAGGGGTTCCACTGGGCGAACCCGTTTTTCCGCAAGATCAACCCGGATTATTCACCAGCTTCATGAGCGTTGCTGCAATCTTGGCCTGTTGTGCTGCGTAAAACATGCGTGCAGACACGCGGCACCCACGGAACGGGAGCAGCACC
>CAZMCT010000185.1:0-4607 GCA_964564785.1 uncultured Planctomycetales bacterium | reverse complement strand
CCCGACCCGCCGCCCGCGCCGCCGCGCCGGTGGCCGCCACGCGCCCGAAACGCCCGCGACGCACGAAGCAAGCGCTGCCGCCGGCCGCACGCCAGGCGCCGGCCGCCGTCGACATGCCGCGCCCCAGCGCGCCTCCGCCGGCGACTCTTCCCTCCGAGACGCTGCCGCACGAGGTCGAACGGCCGGCGCCGATCGAGGCCGAATTGGTCGACAGCGGCCCGCTCACGCCCGCGCCCGCCGGGCCCGGCGTCGGTGAACTCGCGCCCGACTTTACGCTCCCCGACGAGCGTGGCCAGATGCACCGCCTCTCCGACTATCGGGGCCAACGTGTTGTCCTGTACTTCTACCCGAAGGACGACACGCCAGGCTGCACAGCCGAGGCCTGCGGCTTCCGCGATCGGCTGGGGGAGTTCACGGATCGCAACACGGTCGTCATAGGCGTCTCGCCCGATTCGCCCGCCAGCCACGCGAACTTCGTTCGGAAATACGGCCTGACGTTTCCGCTCCTGGCCGACGAGGGCCACCGCGTGGCCGAGCAATACGGCGTGTGGGGCGAGAAGGTGCGCTACGGCAAGCGCTCGATGGGCATCAACCGCACGACCTTCATCATCGATCCCGAGGGCCGCATCGCGCACGTCTTCCGCAACGTGCACGCCGAGGGCCACGAGCAGGAAGTGCTGGCGAAGCTGTAGGGTCCGGGGTGCCGACCGTTTCCGGTCCTTCGTTCCAACAAGCGGCGCCGTGTCCCCGCGACGAGCGCCGCGAGGAGCAATCTGCGTGCGGCCGAAGCTCACTTGCACGGCGCGAGCTTACTTTGTCCGCGGGTCGATTCCTCGTCGGTCGCCGCGTCGATCGCCTCGGAACGACAGCGCGGGGAAGATGTGACGGACGCCCCCATGACCGCCGCGCCGACCCACTTCGCCGATCGGCTTACGAACGCCGTGTGCGCGAAACGCACGCCGGCCGTCGTCGGACTCGATCCGGTGCTCGAGCAACTGCCCGAGCCGCTCCGGCCCCGTGACCGCCGCCTCGAACCGGCCGTGGCCGCGCTCGAGACGTTCGGGCGGGAAGTGCTCGACGCCGTGGCCGCGCACGTTCCGGCCGTGAAGATCAACGCGGGCTTCTTCGAAGCGCTCTACGGGGCCGGCCTCGGCGCCTACTACCGCCTCGTCGCCCACGCCCACCGCCGCGGTCTGCTCGTGATTGGCGACATCAAGCGCGGCGATATCGGCTCCACCGCGAAGCTCTATGCCCGCGGCCACCTCGACCTGCCCGCGTTCGACGACGTCGATCCGGACAGCCTGCCCGATGCCGTCACCCTCGCCGGCTACCTGGGCGAGAACGCTGTGCGGCCGTTTATCGAACTCGCCGCGCGTTACGGCCGTGGTGTGTACGTGCTCGTCCGCCCGTCCGATCCCGGCGCCGACGAGGTCCACGAATTCGGCGGAACCGGCGGCCGCTTCTACGAACATATGGCCGCGCTGGTGCGCCGCTGGGGCACAGCGCACGTCGGCGCGTCCGGATTGTCCTGCGTCGGAGCTGTCGTCGCGCCCAAGGACGCCGCGAGCACGGCCGCGCTGCGGGCGGCGCTGCCCCAGACCCCCTTCCTCGTGCCCGGCTACGGTGCCCAGGGTGCGACGGTCGAGGACTGCCGACCATGCTTCCGCGCAGACGGCACCGGCGCGATCGTCAACGCCTCGCGCTCCGTCATCTACGCGTTCAGCCGGCCCGAGCACGCCGGCCGCGGCGACTGGCAGGCGGCGGTGGCGGGCGCGGCCGCGCGGCTGGCGGCCGACCTGCGGCCGCTCGCGAGCCCATAGAACCGGCCAGGTGCACGGAACGCAGAAGGCCGCAACGGAAACCCCGGTTGAGAATGTGGAGGACCGAGCGCGCTCGGCCGCAGCGCCGCACCGGAATTCGTGTCGCGGGCGCGGCCCCTGCCAGCCCGCTGAAAAAGGGGATTGAAAAAGGGGACTGAAATAGGGGACTGGCTCCGCGCCGAAGCGCCCTCGCGGCAGCGCCAATGACGACTCCCGCGATGCCTGTCCTCTTTTTCCGGTCCCCTTTTTCCGACCCTTGCGCCCGCCGGTCCGCTCCGTTATCCTCACCACTGCTTCGCGTGCCCGGTCTCGTGAACGGAAGCCCCCATGCCTCTCTTCCTCGGCATCGACATCGGCACCAGCGCCACCAAGGCCCTGCTCGTCGACGACCAGGGCCGGGTCCGTGGTCGCGCCACCGTCAGCCACCCGATCCACTTTCCCCGTCCCGGCTGGTCCGAGCAGGACCCCGCCGACTGGTGGCGGTCCGCCTGCGCCGCGACCCGCGCCGCGCTGCGCCACGCACGGGCACGGGGGCCGGACGTGGCCGCGGTCGGCCTTTCCGGCCAGATGCACGGCAGCGTCTTTCTCGATCGCGCCGGCCGCGTCCTGCGCCGTGCGCTATTGTGGAACGACCAGCGCACGACAGCCGAGTGCGGCGAGATCGAGCAGCGGGCCGGCGGGCGAGCCGAGTTGATCCGACTTGTGCGCAACCCGGCGCTCACCGGCTACCAGGCCCCCAAGGTGCTTTGGCTGCGGAATCACGAACCGCAGCGCTTCGCGCGCCTCGCAGCCGTACTGCTCCCGAAGGACTATGTCAACTTCCGACTCACCGGCCGGCAGGCGACCGACGTCTCCGATGCCTCAGGCACACTGCTGCTCGACGTCGTGCGACGCACGTGGTCGACCGAGCTCATGCGGCGGCTGGAGCTGGACGCGGGCCTGTTTCCACCGGTCGTTGAGTCGCCCGCGGTCATTGGCGCGACGAGTGCCGCGGCTGCCCGGGCGACCGGGCTGCGAGCCGGAACGCCGGTCGTAGCCGGTGCGGGCGACCAGGCGGCGGCCGCGGTGGGCACGGGCGTGGTTCGGCGCGGGATCGTGTCGGCCACACTGGGGACGAGCGGGGTGGTGTTTGCCCATAGCGACGTGCCGGTACCGAACGAAGCGGGGTTGTTGCAATCGTTCTGCCACGCGGTGCCGGGGGCGTGGTGCGTGTTCGGCTGCATGCTCTCCGCGGGCGGATCGTTGCAGTGGGCACGGGAGGTGTTGTATGCCGACCGGCTGCACACCGCGCGAACCGAAGCGGCTCGGGACGCGCTCTACGCGGCCATGATCGCGGAGGCCGCCGCGGCCGCGCCGGACCCGCACCTGGTGTTCCATCCGTACCTGACCGGCGAGCGCTGCCCGTATGCTCACCCGCACGCGCGCGGGGCGTTCCTGGGGGCGACGCGGGCCACGACGCGTGGTGCTCTCGTGCGGGCGGTGCTCGAGGGGATCACGCTCGGCATGGGGCGGCAGATCGAGATCATGCGCTCGCTCGGCGTGCCGATCAGCGAAGTGCGGCTCGGCGGCGGCGGGGCCCGCAACGAGTGGTGGCGGCAGCTCCAGGCCGACATCTACGGCACGCGCTGCGTCGCGATGCGGTCGGAGGAAGGCTCCGCGCTGGGGGCCGCACTGCTGGCGGCCGTCGGCGGCGGGGCCTTCCGGACGGTCCCCGCCGCAAGTCAGGTCGCGGCGCAGATCCGGAAGGTCTACCGCCCGGTCGCGGCCCGCACGCGATTCTACACCGCACTCGGTCAGCGGACCCGCCGACTGTACGAGGCACTCGAGCCGCTCTATCGCGATTGACGCTCGGGCGGTGTTCCGCGCCGAACCCGCACGTGCGGCGCCATGCTCGCGCATGCAACAGCGACCGCTGACTGCCGCCGACCTGCTTCCGCGGCCTCTGGCCCGCCTCGGCCGCCATGTGTTCGTGCTCGACACCGTCGGCAGCACGAACGACTTTCTGCTCGAACGTGCCGCGGTTGCGGGCGACGGCGCGCTCGCCTGGGCCGAGCAGCAGACCGCCGGGCGCGGCCGGCTGGGCCGCCGCTGGCACGCGCCGCGCGGCTCCTCGATCCTCCTGAGCGTCCTGCTCCACGAGTCGCCGCCTTCGCCGCTTCTGACGCATGCCGCGCTGCTCGGTGCGGTGGCCGCCTGCGAGGCCGTCGTCGCGACGACCGACTGCGCGCCCGGCGTCCGCTGGCCCAACGACCTGGTGCTCAATGGCCGCAAGCTCGGCGGGGTACTCGCCGAAAGCTGCGCGCTGCCCGCCGTCGCCGCGATGTTGCCGGGCGGTCGCCCCCGCGCCCTCGTGCTCGGCATCGGCCTCAACGTGCTTCAGCAGCGGGCCCACTTCGCCGGCGAACTCGCCGGCCAGGCCACTTCGCTCGAGTGCGAGTCGAACCGGCCGGTCGACCGTGCCGCGATCGCGGCCGCGCTGCTGGCGCGCCTCGACGCGTGGGTGCTGGAGACCCTCCGCCCCGGCGGGGTGCCGCGACTCCTGGCCGCGTGGCGCGATCACTGCGGCGACTTCGGCACGCGTGTTACACTGCTGCACGATGGGCGCAGCTACTCCGGGACGGCCGTCGACCTCACGGCCGAGGGCGACCTGATCGTGCAGCTCGAGCACGGCGGAAGGAGACGCTTTGTCGCGGCCACGACGACGCGGGCGTGGTAATCGACCGGTGCGCGCGACCGCGCCCGCGGCGCCGCCGCCGGCCCCACTCGCGCTCCAGACGCCCGCCGGCC
>CAZMCT010000184.1:0-4691 GCA_964564785.1 uncultured Planctomycetales bacterium | reverse complement strand
GATGGGCCCTCCGCGCCGCACGTCGCCGACTCGCCGAGGCCCGCCAGCGGCCGCCGCGCGAGCTCGCCGTCGAGATCCGGGCCACGCTCGCCGGCTACCTCGCCGACCGTTTCGGCCAGCCGCCCGCCCGCTTCGCCGGCCCGGCCGCGGCCGAGTTCCTCCGCAGCCGCGGAGCCAGTCCCGACACCGTCGCCGCCTGGGAAGCCGTCGCCGCGCGCTGCGACGAGGCCGCGTTCGCCGGCGGTACGGATGGCGTCAGTCACGCGCTGTGCGAACAGGCCCTCCGCTGCCTGGCGGTCGCCGAGCGCGAGCCGTTATGAACCGCGCCTGCAACACGCTCCTGCTCCTCGCACTCACCGCCGTTGCCGGCCACGCGGCCGAACCGCTGTCGCCGCAGCGCCAGCGGGAGATCCTCCAGGAGGCGGTGCAGGCCTACGACGAAGCCGTCGAGCTGGGCCGCCGCGACGCCGCGGCTGCCGCCGCGCGCTACCGCGCCGCCGCCGCCGGCTTCGAAGCGCTCGTCGACAGCGGCGTACGCAGCTTCGCGCTCGAGTACAACCTGGGCAACGCCTACTTCCGGCTCGACGACCTTGGCCGCGCCATTCTCCACTACCGCCGCGCGCAGCGCCTGGCCCCCGGTGACCCACGGCTGACCGCAAATCTGCGTTACGCCCGCGATCGGGTCGAGCCGCAGATCGTCCCCGGCGGCCAGGCTCGGCTCACGCGTCAACTCCTCTTTTGGCATTACGGCACGTCGGCGCAGCAGCGTTTCTGGGCCATGCTGGTCATTTCCGGTGCGGGCTGGATCCTGCTTGCCGTCTGGCTCCTGCGCCGCACACGCGTCGTGCTCGGGCTCGGGCTCGCCGCGGTGATCCTCGGCTGGACCGCGGGCCTCTCGATCCTGTGCGAACACTTCGACACCGCGTCCGCCCCGTCGGCCGTGGTCGTCGCCCGCGACGTTCCCCTGCGGCTCGGCCGCGGCGAGGGCTCCGACCTGGCCCTCAAGCAGCCGCTGGGCCCCGGCCTGGAGCTGCGCATCCTCCAGCAGCGCGGCGACTGGGTCGAAGTCCGCCTGGCCAACGACCAGACCGGCTGGCTGCCCGCCGCGGCGGTGGCCCGGGTCTGAGCCGCACGCAGTCCCGCCGAGCGGAAAAACTACCGGTCCGGGCGCCTTTGCCGGTACACTGGACCAGGCGTTGGAAACGGTAACGCCCCCTCCGGGTGGTGAGTCCATGCAGCGTTCACGCGCGAGCCCCGGCACCCCCCTGTCCGCCGCCGATTCCCGCGCCTACGACGTCAGCACGCAGGCGATGCAGATGCTGCTCCAGCACCTGCCCGGCATGGTCTACCGTTGCCAGAACGACCGCGAATGGACCATGAAGTTCGTCACGGCCGGCGCCTATCGCCTGACCGGCTACCCGGTCGAGGACCTTCTGAGCGGCCGCGTCCCCTACGGCCGGATCATCCACCCCGACGACCGCGACGCCGTGTGGGACGGCGTCCAGGCCGCCCTGGCCGAGCACCGCCGGTACGAGCTGACCTATCGGCTGCGGTGTGCCGACGGGCGTGAGAAGTGGGTCTGGGAACAGGGTCGGGGCGTGTTCGACGAGCGGGGCGAGCTGCTCACGCTCGAAGGCCTGATCCTCGACATCACCGCGCAGAAGAACAACGAGGAGGAGCGCCGCCGCTACCGGGCCGAGCTGGAGGCCCTGGTGGCCCAGCGCACGCAGGAGCTGGAGCGGGTGAATGCGCAGCTCCAGGCCGAGCTCGCCGGCCGGGCCCGGGTGACGGAGGCCCTGCGGGTCAGCGAGCAGCGCTATCGCAGCATCGTCGAGAGCCAGGCCGAGCTCATCTCGCGCTTCGGATCGGACCTGGTGCTCACGTTCGTCAACGCCGCATGCGCCCGCTGCTTCGGCGGCCGTCCGGAGGAGTTGATCGGCAGACCGCTCCTCGAACGAGTCCCGCCCGACGCGCACGACGCGATCCGCGCTCAGTTGCTGCAACTACGACCGGGCGGGCCGCCGGCGGTGGTCGAGCATCCAATCTGCCTGCCCGACGGCACCCAGCGCTGGACGCGCTGGACGAACCGCGCCCTCGCCGACGAGCACGGCCACCTGCTCGAGTACCAGGGCGTCGGCTGGGACATCACCGAACAACGGCGGGCCGAGGAACTCGTCCGCCTCCAGCGCGACCTGGATATCGAACTCGCCGCGGCCTGCGACCTGCCGTCTGCCATGCAGCGCCTGCTCGCGCTCGCCGGCCGCATCGAGGGTGTCGACGGCGGCGGCGTGTACGCCCTGAGTGATGACGGCCGCGCCCTGGAGCTCGTGGCCCACCGCAACCTCTCCTCCGACTTCGTCGCCGCCGCGAAGCGCTTCACGCTGGACACCGCCGAGGGGCGGGTGGTGCTCGCCGGCCAACCCGTCTACTGGCGGCTGGACAAGATTCCCCTCGAGCGGACGCTCCTGGAGCGCGAGGGGCTGCGCTCCGTGGCCGTCTTGCCCACTCAATTCGACGGCAAAGTCGTGGGCTCCCTGAACCTCGGCTCGCGCACGTGCGGTGCGTTCGACGGCGCTACCCGCGCCGCGCTCGAGGCCATCGCCGCTCGCATCGGCGCGCTGGTCATCCGCGTCCGCACCGAGTCCGCCCTGCGCGCCAGCGAGCACACCTTCCGCACCCTCGCCGAGACCGTCGCGGCCTGCATCGTCATCGTGCAGGACGGCGCCTTTCGCTACGTGAACAGCGCGACCTCCACGCTCCTGGCTTGCTCCCGTGAGGAAGTGCTCCGCACACCGCCCTGGGAGTTCGTGCATCCCGACATGCGGGCCCTGATGAAGGCCCGCATCCTGGGTCGCGTCCGCGGCGAGGCGCAGCCGCCGCGCTACGAGCTGCGTTTGGTCGGCCGCGACGGACGGGAGCACTGGATGGACATCTCGGTCGGCAACATCGACTACGAAGGGCGCCCGGCCGCGCTCGGCGTGGCGCTGGAAATCTCGGAGCGCAAGCTGGCCGAAGAATCCGAGCGGCACCACCGCGAGCAGCTTGCCCACGCGGCGCGGCTCAGCACGCTGGGCGAGATGGCCAGCGGCCTGGCCCATGAGCTGGCCCAGCCGCTGTCGGCCATCTTGTATTTCGCCCGCGGCGCGGCCGCACGGGTCCACCGCGGGGAGATGTCGCCGGCGGAGTCGGGCGCGGCGTTCGAGAAGATTGCGGCTCAGGCCGCCCGGGCGGGCGAGTTCATCCGCCACGTCAAGGCCTTCGTCCACAAGGGCGAGCCGCTCCGCGTGCCGGACGACTTGAACCGCATTGTCCGCGAGACGCTCGGTTTCTTCGCCCCCGAGCTGCGCGCGCAGCATCCGGCTCGAATGCGAACTCCAACCGCATCTGCCGCCGGTCTGCGTGGTCGCGATCCAGATCGAGCAGGTCCTGCTGAACCTGCTCCACAACGCCCGGGAGGCTGTGCAACCGTTGCCGCCCGAGCAGCGCCGCGTCATTGTCCGCACCTTCACCGGCCGCGGCGGCGTCTGTGTCAGCGTGCGGGACTATGGGCCCGGCATCGCACCCGAGGTGGCTGCCCGGCTGTTCGAGCCGTTTTTCACCACCAAGCCGGACGGCACCGGCCTCGGTCTTCCCATCAGCCGCACGATCATCGAAGATGGGCACGGAGGTCAGATGTGGGTGGAGCCCGACCTGCGCCCGGGAGCCGAATGCGGCTTCACCCTGCCGCGCGACCGCGGGGACCCGCATGACCGGCACTGATCTGACGGTCTATATCGTCGACGACGACGATGCGCTGCGCGAGTCGCTCGCCTTCCTGCTGGCCGGCGAGGGGTTCCGCACCGCGACCTTCTCGTCCGCCGAAGAGTTCCTGGCCGCCTGTCGGCCTGGGGATGCCGGCTGCCTCGTGCTCGATGTCCGCATGCCCGGCATGAGCGGCCTCGAGCTCCAGGCCCGCCTCGCCGCGGACCAGGCCCCGCTGCCCGTCATCGTCATCAGCGGCCACGGCGATATCCCCATGGCCGTGCGGGCCGTCCGCAGCGGGGCCCTCGATTTTCTCGAGAAACCCGTCTCCGACGAGGTCCTCCTGATGCGCATCCGGGCCGCGCTGGCTCAGGCCCGCGAGCTGGCCGAAGCCCGCGCCCAGCGCGACCAGCTCCAGCGTCGCATTGCGCGCCTCACGCCCCGCGAGCACGAAGTGATGCGCCTGGTCGTCGTCGGCCACCCCAACAAACAGATTGCCGCCGAACTCGGCATCACCGAGAAGACGGTCGAAGTCCATCGCAAGCACGTCATGCACAAACTCGGCCTGCGCAACGCCGTGAGCCTGGCCCGCCTCGGCCTCGTGCTGAACGTCGTGCCGCCCGAATCCGTCCCCCCGGCCGCCGCCCCCGCGTCCCACGCCGCCGCCGGAACAGACCCCGCCCAGGACTCGAAAACACCGAACAGCACCGGCGAAGACCACCGCCGTGCTGCGGACAGCCGCTGATACCGGTCCTCTCCTTGGGCGGTCAGCGTTGGCGTCCGACGTCGCGCTACGTCCAGCGGACCCCTGGTCCGGCGGCGGCGTATGGAGGACATGCCCCTGAACGCACCGGCATCCTGGTACACAAATGGGCTCGCCGTCGCGATCCAGTCACTGATCCCGGATTATTCACCAGCTTCATGAGCGTTGCTGCAATCTTGGCCTGTTT
>CAZMCT010000183.1:0-4697 GCA_964564785.1 uncultured Planctomycetales bacterium | reverse complement strand
CGGGCTGCCGCCGGCCGCTGCGGCTGTAACGGCTGCCCTGGCCGACTCGCTCGACCACGACCCGCGCGATCCGCCGCTCCGCCACAACCGGGTGGCCGCGATCGACTTCCTCGCGCAACTGGAGTCCGCGGTTCCGCCGGAGTGCTTGGCAACGCTGGCGCGCTGCGAGTCGCTGCCGGAGCTGCGCGCCGCGGCCCTTCGCGCCCGAGCACTGCTCGGCGACTCTGCGGCGCTAGACGACCTGGCCGACGTCTGGCTCGAACAACTCCGCCGCGTCCTTCTGCTGCGTGCGGTGCTCGCGGCCGCCGATGCCTCGAACACGCCGGCCGCGCGCCTCGTCATGCCGCAGGCGACCGAGGCTCTGACACGGAGCGGCGCGGGGCTGCGACGCCTCGAGCTGCAATTCGGCGGTCCGGTCTTCGAGCGCCTCGCGTCGGCGTATTGGGCAAGCTGGTCCTGGCTGGGCCAGGGCCGCGGCGACCGCCTTGCCGACGCAGTCTTCGACCTCGCCCAGCCCGACCGCACGACGCTCGAGTTCCGGCCCGAAGATGTCCGCCAGCCGCGGGATGTGATGAAGCGGGTCGCAACCAGCGGAGCACCCGACGCCCGCGCCGCCGCCGGCCTGATCCTCGAGCAGCGCGGGCCGCAATACCAGACGCTGGCCCGCAGCATCGGCCGAGGAATCGCCGAACTCATCCCGAACGCCGACGCCGCGGACCAGCAGCGCCTCACGTGGGCGGCCGCCCGGCTGTCCGACCGGCTGTTCGGCACGACCGCACACGCCGACCCGCTCGACATTCCGCTCGAGGAGATCCGCGCTGCGCAGGAGTGGGCCCGGCCCGGTACGCCCCCCGTGCTCAAACCGCCGTATCCCACGCCGCCGGTCCTCAGCTATCGCGCCGTTACGCCCGCCAGCGCCCGCCGCCGCGAGCTGCTGGCCGAGATGCAGCGCGACTGGGACCACGCCGCGGCCGCGCTCGATCTCTGGTTGGCCGAGGGGCTCGGTCTCTCGCCCGCCGTCCGCGAGCTGCTCGATCGCGGGCCGCGGCGCGTCAACCGGCCGGCGGTTGCGGCCGCGATGGTGCTGGCCGCCGCCGCCAATGAGCAGAGCCTGCGACCGCAATTGGAGTGGTGGTGCGACGCGGGCGACCAGCCGGCCTGGCTGCGCGGGCTCGCGTATACCGTGCTCGGCAGCCTCGATGCACGGCGCGGCACCTGGCCCAGCGGGTGGCCCAACGGTCTCGACGTGGGAGACCCCGCCCGCCTCGACGCGGCTCCGCCCGGCTGGCGGCACTTCGGCCGCGTGATCGCCGCCGGCGGCCCCGCCATGCGCGCGCGATTGAAAACCGCCCGACCGCCAGCGCTTTCGCGCGAGCTGGCGACTAGACTGTTGGCGGCGGCCGAAGCGGAGACGCCCGGGGGTGCGCCGGGGCCCTGATCGAGTGGTCAGGGGCGCGGCCAACGCGGGTCGGGCGGGCCGAGCCGTGATTCCAGGCCGCCGAGGTCCGCCGCTTGCGCGGCGGCGCATCGCCGTGCTCACACGGCTGTGGCTCGATCCGGTCGAGCTTTCGAGGGCCGGACTGACGAACCAGGCGCGCAATGCCACTGATCCCGATTAGCACGGACTTCCGCCCACAGCATCCGCCAGTGGCAAACTGGATCCTGATAGGCCTGAATGTCCTGGTCTTCTTCGGTACGCACGTGCTCGGCGGGCAGGTCGGCCAGCAGCTCATGTCCTGGTACGCGCTCGACGCGGCCCGGCCCAGTCTCTACCAGTACCTGACGTACCAGTTCCTGCATGGCGACATCTGGCACCTCGTCGGTAACATGCTGTTCCTGTGGATCTTCGGAAACGCGGTGTGCGACCGCATGGGCGGGCTGGGGTATACCCTGTTCTACCTGGCCGGGGGCGTCTTCGCGGGTTTTGGATTCGCCCTGACGGCCGACAACCCGATGGTCGGGGCTTCGGGAGCGATTGCAGCGGTAACGACTGCGTTTCTCGCGCTGTTTCCGCGCATCCACATCACGATGCTCGTGTGGATGTTCTTCGTCTTCACCTTCCAAGTCCCGGCGATGATCCTGATCGTCTTCAAGATCATTCTGTGGGACAACATTCTGGCCCCGGCCATCGACCAGGGCGCGGCATCGAACGTGGCGTACTCCGCGCACCTGGCGGGGTACGCGTTCGGCTTCGCCGTGGCCATGCTGTTGCTGGCGTTCCGCGTATTGCCGCGCAACCAGTTCGACCTCGTCGCTCTGTGGGACCGCTGGGGCCGGCGAACGGGGCTGCGGAACGCACCGGGGTTGCGCCCGCTGACCGCCCGACCGATCACGGTCGAGGAAGTCAGCTCGCGTCCGCTCGAGACGGTACCGCTCACGCCGGTGCAACGGCTCCGCGAGGAGATCGCGGCCCGGCTCGCCGCTCGCGAATTGTCCGACGCAGCCCAGGCGTACGAGGAACTCGTGCGGCTCGATCCGGAGCAGGTGCTGCCGCGCCCACAGCAGATCGAGCTGGCCAATTGGCTGGCCCAGACCGGGCACTATGCAGAGGCAGCCCGGGCGTACGAGATGTACCTGACAGCGTATCCAGGCTCGTCTGACGCCGCGCAGGTGATGCTTTTTCTCGGCCTGCTGTACAGCCGTTACCTCGGCGAGTACGCCCGGGCGGCCGCGCACCTCCAGCGAGCCCTGGCCGGCCTGGAAGCGTCCGAGCAGCGCGATCTGGCGGAAGAGGAGCTCCGTGGGGTCGAGGGGCGGTTGCGGGAGTAACGGGGTTGCCCGGCTCGGGGGTGCATCTCGTTTGGTGGAACTGCTCGCTTTACGCTCCCGCACACGTGGCTACAATACCGGACCCTGATTCCGTCGGGGACCACGGGGCAAGCCCGATGGCCTGGCGGGCCGCACAGCGAGGTCGCCCATGAAGATCGGAGTTCCCAGAGAGCTGCGCGCGGGCGAGCACCGCGTCGCGCTGGTGCCCGAATCGTGCAAGAAGCTCATCCAGGCCGGAATCGAGGTGGCCATCGAGGCCGGGGCGGGCACGGCCGCCTTCTTCCCCGACGAGAGCTACGTGGAAGTCGGCGCCCGCATCGAGCCCGACGGCGCGGCCCTGCTCGGCTCGACCGACCTGATCTGCAAGGTCGGTCCGCCCGAGATCGGCGGCGCCGGCGGCCGGCACGAGGTGTCGTTGCTGCGGCCGGAGTCGATGCTGCTGACCGGCCTGATGCCGACCCGCCACCTGCCGGTGGTGAAGGCGCTGGCCGAGCGGAAGGTCACGGCGTTCTCCACCGACGCGATTCCGCGCACCACGCGGGCTCAGGCCATGGACACGCTGTCGTCGATGGCCAATATCAGCGGCTACAAGGGTGTGCTGCTGGGGGCGCTGGAGCTTCCGAAGTACTTTCCCATGTTCATGACGGCCGCGGGGACGGTCTTCCCGGCCAAGGTGTTCGTGATCGGGGCGGGTGTGGCCGGCCTCCAGGCGATCGCCACCGCCCGCCGGCTGGGGGCGCACGTGTTCGCGACCGACGTGCGGCCGGAGGTGAAGGAGCAGATCGAGAGCGTGGGGGCCAAGTACGTGGGCATCGAGCTGAAGCAGAGCGCGGCCGCGGGCGGCGGCTATGCGAAGGAGCTGTCGGCCGAAGATCAGGCCCGTCAGCGCGAGTTGCTGATCGAGCAGTGTGCCGCGTCGGACGTGGTGATCACGACCGCGCTGATCGGGGGCGTGTTCGCGCCGAAGCTGATCAACGCCGAGATGGTTCGGAAGATGAAGCCCGGCTCGGTCATTGTTGACCTCGCGGCCGACGGCGGCGGCAACTGCGAGCTGTCGCAGCCGGGCAAAACGGTGGTCGAGGGCGGCGTGAAGATCCTCGCCCCGCTGAACCTGCCGGCGACGATGCCGACGCACGCGAGTATGCTCTGGTCGCGGAATCTGACGAACTTCATTCTGACGTTCTGGAAGGACAAGCGCTTCAACCTGGACCTGAACGACGAGATTCTGCGGGGCGCGCTGATCACGCACAACGGCGAGGTTGTACACGCGAAGACCAAAGAGGCGCTCGCCGCCGCGGGTCCGTAGCGGCTCGCGCCCCGCGCGGCCGTGTGCCGTCGGCCCCCGTGCCCGGCGGTTCGTTTTCTGAGCCGCGACCGTCAGGGAGCGGAGCCGTTGGGTGCGTCCTCGACGCACCATCCGTTTGCCACTGCCGTGTCGGCAGTGTGTCCCGTCGGGCCGCTGTGGCCGACGTGACCGTCCGAGCCCGAGGCGTAAGCGCGGGACATGGCCGCAGGTCCCCGCCCGGGCGTCGTGCTCGGCCTGAGAAAGGAGAGGCAGTGTGAGGCTGCGAAGACGCATGATCGGCCTGGCGGCCGTCGCCCTCGCGGGTGTGGCCGCGGCCCAGACACCCCCGACCGCCCCGGCCGAGGAGGCGGTTCCGGCCGTGACACCGCCAGCAACGGCCCCGGGGCCGACCACCGGCCCCGCACCGGTCCGGCCCGGCCAAGTCAAGACCATTCCTGGGCGGCCGCGCAGCGGCAGCCCCGGCACGTTGCCCGCCGGCCAGGCCACTCTGCCGGCGACCCGGCCTGTACTCGCGGCCCGGCCCCCGGGCGGGCCCGCAGCCCACTCGGATGCGAACCAGCCGGCCGAACGGCCGGCCGTGCACGAACCCGCCGCCGCCGCTCACGGCGCCGGCCGCCTCGCC
>CAZMCT010000182.1:0-4732 GCA_964564785.1 uncultured Planctomycetales bacterium | reverse complement strand
GTCCGCGGCCGCGCGGCCGCAACGGCCGGCCTTGCGGGCAGCCCCCGGCGCAGTTGGCCCCGGGCCGCTCCCGCCCGGATCGGGCCCGCCGCCCGGGCCGGCTTGACGCCCCCCGTCAAATCCGTATACTGCGGTGTTCCGGCTTTGGTCCCGGGCCCGGCCCGGCAGTGGGAACAACACGCATGAAGACCGCCAACAAGTGTTATCAGGCCCGTCCGGGCGAGATCGAACGCCGCTGGTTCGTCGTGGACGCGACCGACAAGGTTCTCGGCCGGCTGGCTTCCCGGATCGCCACGGTCCTGATGGGCAAGCACAAGCCGACGTACACGCCCCACGTGGACACGGGGGATTTCGTAATCGTGCTTAACGCCGGCAAGGTCCGCATCACTGGCACACGCAAGAAGGAGCAGGTGGTTTACCACCACTACAGCGGCCACCCCAGCGGCCTGCGCCAGACCACCATGGCCACCATGCTCCAGCGTCACCCCGAGCGCGTGCTGCGCGAAGCCGTGCGCCGCATGCTACCCAAGAACGCCCTAGCCCGGCACATGCTCCGCAAGCTCAAGCTCTACGTCGGCGATACGCACCACCACCAGGCCCAGCAGCCCGAACCGCTGCCGCTCGGATCCAGGAGCTAGCCCGTGACCGATACCGCCCCGCAGTCGATCGAGACTCCCCCGCCCCCGGCCCCTGAGGCCCCACCGGCCGAGGCCGCGCCGGCCGTGGCGTCCGGCGTGCACCTGGGCACCGGCCGGCGCAAGTCGGCGGTGGCGCGCGTGCGGCTGCTGCCCGGCAGCGGGAGTTTCCTGATCAACGGCCGGACCATTGATAACTATTTCACTGAGCCGCACGATCGCATGGACGTGCAGGCACCGCTCGAACTGACCGGCGTCCGGCGGCAATGGGACGTGCATGTGAACGTGCGTGGCGGCGGGCACACGGGCCAGGCCGGCGCGATCCGGCTGGGCGTCGCCAGAGCCGTGGTGAAAGCGTATGCGCAGTTCGAGCAGACGCTCCGCGACGCGGGCTTCCTGACGCGCGACGCGCGGCGGGTCGAGCGGAAGAAGTACGGCCAGCGTAAAGCCCGCCGGCGGTTCCAGTTCTCGAAGCGTTAGGAATGTGGCACAGCCGCCGTCGGCTGTGCGGTCGGTCCTCTTCGGCATCCGGTTGGCGTTTCGCACCGGCCCGCACCCTCGGGGGTGGCGGGTCGGTGGCGTTTGTAGGGGGCGCACGTCGCGACGCCGGGGGCAACTCCATCCGCCGCCAGGTTTCTCGTCGGTCACTACGGCAATTCCTTCGGAATGACAGAGGTGCGCGCTCCGCGGAAGGGCAGGCGGAGTGTGTTCGCCACGGTCGCGTACGTTGCCGCCAAGAAGACACCGGCCGGCCGATCTCGCGGACCGGCCGGCCGGCAAGCGTGGGCGGAAGCTGAACGGACCGCTTACGGCCCGGTCAGGAGGGCGACGAACGGGTTGATGTCGTCGAACCCGAACGTGCCGTTGTCGTTGATGTCACCGTTCATCCGGTTGCAGTTCGGATACTGGAGCGCGTAGCCCTCCGGGTTGGTCATCGCGAGGACGAACGGGTTGATGTCGGAGAAGCCGACCTCACCGTCGCAGTCCATGTCGCCGGGGGTGCCGCCCGGACCGTGAGCCACGGTGCCCCACAACTCGACATCATCGATGTTCCAGCCAGGATACGTGACCGAGACATCGGTCGGGCCCATTGTCCAGCGGATGTAGACCGTGGGTTGGTTGTCCGCGACGGCCGAGATGTCGTAACTGACTGCGGTCCAGCCGGCCTCGTTGAAGCCGACGCCGTTGTTGTCCCAAACGGTGGTCCAGTTCGTGCCGTCGGCCGACACCCGCACCGACGCGTCATCGGACGCCTCGACGCCCAGCCGCCGCATGAACTTCAGCGTCACGCCGCTGATGCCCGTGCAGTCGATCGCGGTGGTGGTCAGGTTCCGCACCGGCATGCTGTTGGTGTAGTCACCGGCCAGGTTGTAGCCGTAGACGTTCGTGCCGGTGAAGCCGCTGTTGGGGTCACGGGCATGCGACCCGCCGCCGGTCGGCTGGCCGAAGGCCCACGCGCCCTCGGTCGTCCAGCCCGGGTTGACGTCGAAGTTCCACGTCTGGAACGCCTCCGGAATACCGATCGTCAGCGTGACTTCGCGGAGCGTGTCGCCATCGCCGTTCGTGAGATTGAGGAACGCGACCGCGGCGGAATAGTGTCCGGTGCCCATGCTGTTGGCCTGGCTGTTGATCGAAACCGTGACGGCCACCTCGGCGTCAGGCGCGAGGGTGCCGCTGCCGTTGGTGATATCGAGCCAGGAGACCGGGGCGGTCACAGCGTAGTCGAGCGGGAAATCGCCCCGGTTCTTGACGGTGTACACCGCGCTGCTCGGTGCGAACGGGCCGCCCCACGGGCCGATCGCGTCGAGCGTCTCCTCGGGCGTCACACCGATGCCATGCGGCGGGGTGGTGACGCCGACGATACGGAGCGACGGGTCGCCGAATACGTGCCAAGTGTCGAACATCTGGGTGCCGCCGCCGCTCGGCCCGCCGCCGTACGCGTCCATCATCGAGCATGAGCCGGCGAAGCACAGCGCGCCGTAGGACCAGTACGCGTTCGGCTCGATCTGCGTCAGCAGGATGTTGAACTCGTCCTCGGCCTCCATCGGCGGGGCCCAGGACTGGTTGATGGACGACATGTACGTGCCGATCGCACCGATCGGCTCGCCCGCGTGCGTCGAGCGCAGCCAGGCCTCGGCGAAGCATGTGTAGCCGTCGAACTGCCCGTTCACGCAGGCGACGCTGATGATGAACGGCAGCATGTTGTCGTTCTGGAGCGCCTGGACGTGGCTGTTGGAAAAGCCGGTCGTGCCCCAGCTTGTCGTGCTGCCATGGCCGCAGTAATTGATGATCCCGCGGCCGTTGTTCAGCCCGTTGGTCACCATCTGGGCGGTGCCCGACGGGTCGTAGATCTGGTCGACCGTCGTGTAGCCGTAGGCCAGCAGCCACTGGCGGATCTCGTTCATGTGGACGTTGTCCGCCTGACCCTCGTCGCCCATGCCGGCACCCTGGTTGGACGCGATGCCCATGCCGCGCCAGAACCAGTCGGTGGTGGTGGACATGTTCTGTTCGTACTCGACCGAGCGCAGCACCTGCGTGTCAACCTGGGCCGCGGTCTCGGCCGAGAAACGCCCGACCATGATATCGGGGTAGTTGTCGCCGCCCGCGAGCTTGGAGTAGGTCGGATCGGACGAGCCGCCCGAGGCGGTCGGCGTATCCACTTGGGCCCCGTCACCAACCAGCAGCAGGAATGCGAGATCGCTCGTGTTGTATACGTTCTGAACGTAGGCCTTGATGCTGCTCCAGTTGTTGCCGATCGTGCTCACGCCCACGATGGTGGTGTTGATGCCGATGTCGTTCTTGTGGTCGACGAACGGCTGCATGTTCGGTATCCACGGATCGTGGCAGATGATCAGCATGTCGCCCTGCTCGTCGAGCGGGTTGTAGCGCGCCGGCTCCGCGTAATTCAGGAAGTGGCTCTTGTAGATCGTGTTGAACGCGGCCGTCAGCGCCCGTGGTTGCCCCGTCAGCACGTTCACACCGCCGCCGCCGATCCGCTTCACCTCCACCGTCAGGCGGCTGTACGAGCGCAGCACGCCGCGTACCGGGTTGTACTGATACGGGAAAACGTCCACCACACACCCGCGGAAGTCACGCAGAATGTAGGGCTCGTGCAGCTCCGCCAGCGTTCCCGGGAAAAACGCGTCCTGCCCGTAAGCGGACCCGTAGTGATACGGCACCGTCGCCGGGTCAACCGTGCGCAACAGATTGCCCTTGGACGGGGTCACCGCCACGCCGGCCGCGTCCTGGTATTCACCATCAACCACCGCGACCTGCATCGTGCCCTCGTTCGGGATGATCACGCTCCGGGTGACGTGCGGCAACTCCGGCGCGCCCGCGATCAGCAGCGACGGCTCATGCGGCACGCTGAGCGTCACGCACGGACGGCCGTCGACCTCGACGGCCGTCGCGGTCGCCCGCGGGAAACTGTACTCCAACACGATGCGGTCCGTGGTATTCTCCACGACCCGCACCGCCACGGGTGAACCGGCCTGGCCCGCCATCGCCGCGGCCGCCAGCGCCAGCACCAGGCCGACGCCCACAACCCCCAGCCGTCTCTGCTTCAGACGCGCTGACATGTTCTCTCCTTCTCGAGGTGCCACATCCCATCGCGGGCGCACGCCGCCCGGTGTGCTGAACTGGGTGAGTGCGACGCGGGACACGGCCGCGCACACCCTTGCGGTCCGAACCGTGATCGGACGTTACGCGCTTCATGATACCATCGGCACAGCCAACACGAACAGGAAATATTCAATCCGGGCCGTGCGGCTGTCTGATAACTCCTTTGGCCTGAATGGGTCGCTGCAAGCCGCCGTGGGCATCCTCCGCGCCCCCCGTGTCCTCCTAAAAATGACGGGGTGCACCACGGCCCGGCGCATCGCTGACGCGATGCTTGGACCGTGCCACCCGACGTCGGCCGCGACCCGGCCGACGAGCCGTCGGCCGCTACGGATTGCTCAAGAGCACGACGAACGGGTTGATGTCCTCGAACCCCAGCGAGCCGTTGCCGCTGACGTCGCCGAGGTTGATGTCGCAGTCCGGATACTGCTGCGCATACCCCGACGGGTTGGTCAGCGCCAGCACGAACGGGTTGATGT
>CAZMCT010000181.1:0-4823 GCA_964564785.1 uncultured Planctomycetales bacterium | reverse complement strand
CCGCGCAAGCCGCGCCGCGACGGCGACAGGGCCCGTCCGACAGCGGCCGCGCGTCCCGGCGGCGAGCCGCCGCGACCCGCACCGACCCGCGCCCCGCGACCGGGAAGCGCGCATCGGGATGAGCGACCGCGTCCGGTGCCGCCGTCGATGACGAATGAGCAGGCGCTCGCACTCCGCCCGCTCGATCCGGTGTACGTGAAGCGCTTTCACCGTGAGGGGCAGGTAGTGCGAATTCACGCCGCGAAGCAAATCGCCGTGGTGAACGTCGGCATGCTCGAAGTGGAGGTGCCGTTCAACGGGCTGGCGCTGCCCCCGCAGCGGGTGGCCCCACGTCCGCCGGCGCCGACGCAGCCGCCGGCCGCGGCAACCCCCGCACCCGCCGCGGAGCAGGCACCGGCTGACCCCGATGGCTCGGGAACCGACGTGGTGATGCCCCCGCCCGCTGATACGCCGGTCGAGACACCGCCGCCCCGCGAGCCGCAGGCCGACGCTCCGCCGCCCGCCGGCGAGGGGGGGTAGCTGCGCGCGTCACTCACCGTCCGAAGAACTCGGAGACTTCGTCGCTGACCTGCTCGACTGCCGTCGCATTCAACTCCGCGGCCGAGCCGGGGGACCGCTCATGATCGTCGACCAGGAGCGCGTCGCTCGCGCAGGGTGCATGCGGCGTCGCGGGGGCCACGGCCGCCGCCGTCACATCTGGCCCGTGGTCGGTGGCGTTGGGAGCGATCGCAGTGCTCGGCGCGGCAGCGGGCACGCCTACCGGCCACGGAGCGGCCGCAGTCCGGCGGCCGGTATAGTCGCCCAGCCAATTGACCAAGGCACCCAGGCGGGTATCGAACTGCTCGCGGTGCGTCTCGAGCAGGTTCCGCTGTGACTCCAGAATCCGCTCGCGCTTCGCCAGCTCGTCGACGCGGCGACGAAGGCTGTGTTCACGCTGCTCGATTTCTTTGGCGCGGAGGTCCAGCGTTTCGACCTGCTGCTCGCGCTTGGCGACGGCCAGCTCACGCTCATGCACGGCCTTGATCTCGGCAGCCAGGGCGCCCTGCTGGGCGCTCAGTTCGGCGGTGCGGGTGGCGAGGTCATCCCAGCGGCGGGAAAGCTCGGCGGCCTGCGCATCGAGCTCGCGGCTGTTCTGCCGGAGCTGCTGTTCGAGCTGCTCGAGATCGCTGGAGCGGGCCCGGAGCTCGCGTTCGGCCGCCTCGACGTCGCGGCTTCGCGCGGCCAGGGCGTGTTCGCGCTCGTCGAGCGCGGCCTGCTGGGCGGCCAGCTCGGTCGCGCGGCGGCTGAGCTCGCGCTCACGGCGCTCCTGCTCTTCTTTGCGCTGTTCGAGCTCGCTGGCGCGGGCCCGGAGCTCGCGTTCGGCCGCCTCGACGTCGCGGCTTCGCGCAGCCAGGGCGTGTTCACGCTCCTCGAGCGAGTTTTGCTGGGCCGCCAGCTCGGTCGCGCGGCGGCTGAGGTCGCGGTCGCGGCGCACCTGCTCTTCGTCCAGATCGTTGGCGCGGGCCCGCAGCTCGCGTTCGGCCACCTCGGCCTCGCGGGTGCGCGCGGCCAGGGCGCGTTCACGCTCCTCGAGCGAGATCTGGAGAGCCGCCAGCTCGGTCGCGCGGCGGCTGAGGTCGCGATCGCGGCGCTCCTGCTCCTGTTCGCGTTCGCGCCACCAGCGGTCCTGTTCTGCCTCCTTGTGTTCGAGTTGTGCCAAGCGATCGTCGAGTTCGGCCCGACGGGCGTCGAGCTGGGCCGCGTACTCGTTCAGTTCGGCAGTGCTGCGTTCAAGCTCGCTCGCGACCGCTTCGGTGCGCCGCATCTGGGCGTCCACCTCGGCCGCGCGGGCCTCGAGCTCGCGAGCCCGGCGGTCGAGCACGGCCGTTTGCGGCTCGACTTCCTCGCGGAGCTTGCGCAGCGCTTCAGCCCGCGACGTCAGGTCGGCACACAGACGACGCCACCGCGCCGCTTTCGATTGTGAGGCGGCCGCGGCCGCGCGCAGCCCCGTTCCTGGAGCATCTGCGGTCAGCACAAGCCCGCCGCTGCCCTCACCTTCGTGCTTCCCGGTCGTGGTCGCCGTGCTCATGACCGTCCTCGGGTCTGCGTTCGTGGGAGCGGGCGAGAGAGCAGCCCGCCGTACTGCGCGTTCATCGTCCGAATCAGGCGCGTCCGTGAATTCCCACCGGGGGCGGGCATGACGCGCAAACGGGGCGGGCCGGAAGAACGCGGCCGCCCATAAGATCGGCCGGCGGCGCTGCCGGTCACGTGCGGCGGTCGGCAGAGGGCCGGGGGCGGTTGCGGCGCACGGCTTGTCGCAGCGCCCGCGGCCGCGTACGGTCCCATATGGCACAAGAGGAATCCGGCATGTTTCCACAGCGGCGGGCGGTGCGATTCGCGGGGGCGCAGGGACACGAACTGGACGCCCGACTCGATTTGCCGCCCGGTGAGGTCGTCGCGTTCGCGTTGCTGGCGCACTGCTTCACCTGCGGCAAGGATCTCAAAGCCGCAGGCTGGATCAGCCGCGCGCTGGTGGATCGACGCATTGCCGTCCTGCGGTTCGATTTCACCGGTTTGGGTGCCAGCGCGGGTGAGTTCGCGGACACGAACTTCACCACCAACGTGGAGGACCTGGTCGCCGCGGCCGGGTATTTGCGGACCCACCACCGGGCGCCACAAATCCTGATCGGCCATAGTCTCGGGGGTACGGCAGCGCTGTTGGCGGCGCGGCGGATTCCCGAGGTCGCGGCGGTGGCGACGATCGCGGCCCCGGCGGATCTGGGGCATCTGCGGGGCTTTCTGGAAGAGCAGACCGGCGCGCTGGGGCCGGAGCAGTCGGCGGAAGTGGACGTGATGGGGCGGGTGCTGCGGGTCAAGGGGCAGATGCTGGACGATCTGCGGCGGTACGACGTACTCGCGGAGGTGCTGCGGCTGGACCGGCCGCTGCTGGTGTTCCACTCGCCCGAGGACGCCGTCGTGGGGGTCGAGCACGGGCGGCGGATCTTCGAGGCGGCGCCGTGGCCCAAGAGCTTCGTGGCCCTGGATGGGGCGGACCATCTGTTGATCGAGCGGGAAGCGGACGCGCGCTACGTGGCGGAGGTGCTGGCGTGCTGGGCGGCGCGGTACTTGCCCGGCAAGCCGGAGTGCCCGCGGAAGTAAGGGCCCCGGCGCACGGCCGGCCGGCGCGCGCACATCAAGCGCTGACTTCGAGCAGCACCATCGTCATGTCGTCAGCGGGGTGGAGCGACCCCTCGCGGTTGTCGAGGTGATCGGCCAGTTGGAGGAGGAAGTCGGACGCCGTGAGGCGAGACCAATCGTGGAGTGCGGGAGTAAAGACTGCCAGTTCGGTAGCGGTGTCGGACTGCGGCACGAGCAGCGCATCCTCGAGTCCGTCGGTGTAGAAGATGAGCTTGTCGCCGGGCCGCAGCGCGACCCGGGCCTCTTCGAAATCGGGCGCGACGTCGGCCAGTCCGAGCAGGCTGCCGCCGGAGCGGATTTCGGTGATCTCGCCTGCGGCGCTGATGTGCAGCGGGAAAGGGTGACCCGCGCGGGCCAGGCGGACCTCGCACGAGCGGATGTCGAGCAGACCGTAAGCGGCGGTGACGAACTGAGCGCTGGGCAGCTTCTGCCGCAGCAGGCACTCGTGCAGCTCCGACAGCGCTTCCGTGGGTGCGACCACGGTGTAGCCCTGCGCGTGGACGCGCTTGGGCACCAAGGCCTGTCGCAGGAACATGGTGAGCAGCCCGGCGGCCACGCCGTGGCCCATCGCATCCGCGATGAACATCCCGACATGATGCTCGTCGACGCGGAAGACGTCGTACAGGTCGCCGCTCACCCAGCTCGCGGGGCGATAAAACGCTTCGAAGCGGATCGGACCCAGCCGGGGCAGCTCACGCGGCAGAAAATCGTGCTGCAAGCGCCCTGCCAGGCGCATCTCCTGATCGATCTCGCCAAAATAACGGTTGAGGTGCTCGCCCAACCGCTGTAGATGCCGCAGCTCGCGCTCCAGGCCGCGCAACAACGGCACGCACCGCGCCAGCGTCCCGGCCTTGCCGGCCAGTTCGTCCAGCGAAGCGTCCGGGGGCGCCCACTCGATCAGCGGCCCGCTTTCCCGCCGGAGCGCGTCCGTGCCCGGACCGCAGATGATCGTCGCCACATTCTCGGCCGCGAGCCGAGCGATAACCGGCCGCAGGCTGGCGGGGTCGGCGCCCGCGTCGGCGACGGCGACGGCGACGTCGGCCGCGTTTGCGTGCGGGTGAGCACCGAGCAGCTCGTCCGGTGCCAGACGCACCGGCGCGAGTCCGCGTTGCTCGAGCCGGGCGGAGAGGCCGGCGGCGCGCTCCGCGACAGCGTCGAGCAGGAGAACGCGGGCGGGTCGGGTCATGCGCACGTCAGAAAAAACCGCCCGGCATGGGCGTGCCGCGGGGAACCGGCGGCCCCGCGGGCGGCCGACCCCGATGCATCTGGATTCGTCCGGAAACGGGGGGGGCTTGAAGGAACTCGGGCACCGAAGAACGGCGGCCGGCGCGCGGTCATTGACCGCTGACATATACCGGGCCGAGGCCGAGCAGCGACAGCAACTCGTCCTCGCGGGCGTGCATGGCGCGGGCCCCGGCCGGGTCGTGATCGTCGTAGCCGGCCAGGTGCAGCAATCCGTGGACGACGTAGAGCGCAAGTTCGGCGGTGGTCAGGAGCAGCGCTTCTTCGGCACACTGCTGCGCGTCGCGGTATCGGGCGGTGCCGCGAACTGGACCCGACGACTGGATGGCGCTGCGGCCGGCCAGGGCCCGGAAGGCGGCGGCGCCGAGCGGCGGGGCACGCCGCAGGCGGCGGGCGGCCTCGGG
>CAZMCT010000180.1:0-4919 GCA_964564785.1 uncultured Planctomycetales bacterium | reverse complement strand
GCCCGGTGCCCGCGGCGGATGCGGCGCCCGCCCCCGTCTGAGCGTCCCGCCCGCGCCCCCGGGCGCCGACGGGCGCGGCCGCCAGGCAACCCAGGCTTCAGTAGCTGAACTTCCCGATCTCCACCTTCCCGCGGAAGGTCCAGTAGATCACGGCCGTGTACGCCAGCACGAACGGCATGCCGATCACGGCGATGACGGCCATGATCCCGAGCGTCTTTTCCGAACTGGCCGCGTTGTAGATCGTCAGGCTCCACTCCGGGTTGTACGGCAACCCGGCCGGGGGATTCAGATTAGAGACCAGCAGGTATGGGAACAGCGCCACGCCGAACAGGAACACGAACGCCGCGATCGAGCAACACGACGAGATGAAGGCGTAGAACGGCCGGCCCAGGTAGATCGCCCGCGGAATGTTCGCGATCGCGAGCACGTTCAGCACCACCACGATCCACACCCACGGATAGTCCTTGAAGTTGCGGGTCGCGTTCGGCACCTGCATCAGCGTGTAGATGGTGGTGAGCAGGTACATGACCAGGAAAAAGCCGAACGCCCGCCACATCCAGCCGTGCACCCGCTGCTGAAGCTCGCCCTCGGTCTTCAGGTAAAGGTAGATCGCCCCGTGCATCGCGAACATCGCGACCGCAAACACGCCCACCAGCACCGAGTACGGGTGGATCAGGTTCCAGAAGCCGCCCACGTACTCCATCCGCGCGTCGATCGGCAGCCCGCGGATCGCGTTGCCCACGGCCACGCCAAACAGCAGCGTTGCCAGCGTGCTCGCGATGCAGAACCAGAAGTCGAAGAAGCTGCGCCAGGCGGGCGATTCCTGCTTGCTGCGGAACTCCATGCTCACCGCCCGCGCGATCAGCGCGAACAGCAACAGCATGAACGCCAGGTAGAAACCCGAGAACGCGGTGGCATAGGCGTTCGGAAATGCGGCGAACAACGCCCCGCCGAACGTGACCAGCCACACCTCGTTCCCGTCCCACAGCGGCCCGATCGAGTTCATGAACACCCGCCGCTCCCGGTCGCCCCGCGCCCCCAGGTGCAGGATGCCCACGCCCAGGTCGAACCCGTCCAGGATCGCGTAACCCGCCAGCAGCACGCCCAGCAGGATGAACCACAGCAGGTGCAGGTCCATGCGGCACCTCTTGGGTGATCGGCGAATCGAACGGAACGACCAGCGCGTGCAGATGCACGCTCCCCGGCCGCACGTCGCCGCGCGCTACGTCGCTTCCTTCCGCTTCGCTGCCACGTCCAGCCAACCCGCCGGCTCAGCTCGGGCCGCCGGCTCCTCCGGGCTTTCCGGCCCGGCTCTGATCTTTCGGTCCATCAGGAATAGCCACGCCAGCAGCAGCAGCAGGTAGATCACACCGAACATCGCCATCGACGTCACGATCTCGCCCGCGTCCACCGCCGGCGATGTCGCCTCCTTCGTCCGCATCAGCCCGTAGACGATCCACGGCTGCCGGCCCACCTCGGCCGCCACCCACCCGGCCTCGTTTGACAAGACCGGCCCGACGACCGCGACCGCCAGCACGCGCAGCAGCGCCCGGTTGCGGAACAGCCGTCCGTTCGGCAACAGCAGCGTGCCGACCAGCGTCAGCAGGATGAACGCCAGTCCCAGCGCAACCATGAGGTGGTACGTCTGGAACGACAGGTTCAGCGGCGGCCAGTATTCGCGGACGGTTTCGTTCGGGCGCAGCCCACCCGGCACGTTGTTCGGGTCATCCAGCGCCGGCACCGGCCGGTTCCAGTCGCCGTACGCGAGGAAGCTCAGCAGCCCCGGCACGGCCGCGCCGTAGCGGACCCGCTCCTGCCCCTCGTCCACCCAGCCCCACAGGTGCAGCGGCGTGCCGCCGGATGCGCTGTGGAAATGCCCCTCGAACGCCGCGAGTTTCATCGGTTGCTCGCGGGCAACCATCTGGGCGTTGAAGTGCCCGGAAACAAGTTGCAACACCGACCAGAACAGGCAAAACGGCACGGCGAACGCGAGACTCTTGCGGGCAAACCACTCGTGGCGGCGCTTCAGCAGGTACCAGGCCGAAACGCTCATGACGAAGAAGCCGCCCATGATCATCGCCCCGATCAGCGTGTGCGTCAGCCGGTTCACGGTGGACGGGTTCAGCACCGCCTCTGCGAAGCTCGTCAGTTCGGCCCGCACCATCCCGTCCCGGGTCACCAGGTGGTACCCCGCCGGCGTCTGCTGCCACGAGTTGGCCACGACGATCCAGATGGCGGAGAACATCGAGCCCAGCGAGACCATGCAGGTCGCGAAGAAGTGCATCCGCGGCGAGACCCGCTCCCAGCCGAAGACCAGCACGGCCAGAAAGCCGGACTCGAGGAAGAACGCGAAGATCCCCTCGGCCGCGAGGGCCGCCCCGAACACATCCCCCACAAAGCGCGAGTAGCGCGACCAGTTCGTGCCGAACTGGAACTCCATCACGATCCCGGACGCGACACCGATGGCGAAGATCAGGGCGAAGATCTTGGTCCAGAATCTCGCCAGCGACTCGTATTGCCGGTTGCCGGTCCGCAGATACGCCCCCTCCATCAGAACGAGGAGCAGCCCGAGCCCGATCGTCAGCGGCGGAAACAGGTAGTGGAAGCCGACCGTCAGGGCGAATTGCAGCCGCGCCAGCAGCACCGCGTCCATGCTTCACCTGCAAGGTGCAAGCGCCCGCGGACGGAGTCACCGGCCCGTCCGGCTCCGCGGACCGCGCTGCCGGTATCGTACGCGCCGCGGCCCGGGGTGCAATGTGCCGCGCCGTTTCTCCCCGTCGAAAAAGCCGGCCGGGGCCGCCGCGCGCCGGCGGCGGCACCCGGCCGGCGTAAGGCCGCAGAGCGCTGGCCGTGAACTAGCGGCGCGGCCGCAGCAGCAGGCCGAGCGCGAGGAGCCCGAGGGCGGCCGGCTCAGGGACCTGCACGAAGATCGGGTTCGAGTAGAACCACAGGTCGGCGTAGGCCTCGGCGACGCCGTCCAGGCCGAGATTGGCGGCCAGGGCGTCGCTCAGCGGGTTGCCGAACTCATCCGTCTCGAAGGGCTGGTTGAGCGTGTTGTTGGTGCCGCGGAGACGGAAGTACATGTCCTTCTGCATGTCCTCCAGCGTGATGGACATCGAATAGTAGCCGTCTGGATCGAGCGTCCAGTCGCTGGCGAAGAACTGCTCGACGACGGTCGTCGTCGGGTTGGTAGGATCCTGGTAGGCCGGATCCTCCGGGGCGATCTTGTCGTGCACCTCGCCCGCGATCAGGTCGATGTGGTCCACGACCGGCACATCGCCGTTGTTGTTCAGCGCGGGACTCTTGAAGCGGATGTTGATCGTGACGTCGCTGCCCGGGGCGACCGTGAGCGTCTGCCCCATGGTTGCGCTCTGGTTGGCGTTGAAATCGAGGGCGTTGATCAGGTCGCCGGTGACGACAAAGCTGTTGCCCGAGCGGAGGCCGTTGACGATCGCCTGGGGGTCGCTGCGGTCGGCCACGTACGTATAGGTCTTCTGGTACTCGCCGGGGCGGAAGTCACCGCTGTCCGAGTGCCAGTCGGAACTGGCGAACAGCCACCAGCTGCGGCCTTCGCCGAGCATCGCGTCCCACAGCCCGCCGACCTGGGCGGCGTAGATGCCGCAGCCGCCGTACGTCGTGGTGCCGGCCGTGTTGTTGCCGGCCTTGTATTCACCGCGGTCGCTGGCCTTCTGGTGGCCCGGCATGCTCTCGAAGCCGAAGGCCACCGTCGGCGCGGCGTTGTTCAGGTCTCGGAACGCGGCGACGCTCCACTGGCTCTTGCGCTCCGGATGCGCCGGCACCATCCACGCCGTGTTCGGATGGTTTGCCTGCATCCAGGTCGCCGCCTCGACCGCCTTTTCGTGACCCGACAAGGCGCTCTTCACCCAGCCCTGGGCCGCGCCGCCGATATCATCGGTGTCGTAAAGGTCGAACTTGTACTCGAACTCCGCCACCGCCGCGGCGTTCGGGTTGGCGCCGAACTGGCCCGTGATGATGCCGACGCTGCAATGCTCGTGCCCCGGCGGGTTCCACTCCACACCCTGGATGACCGGCTTGTTGTACTGCGCGCGGGCCGCCACCGCATCGTAGAACGAGTAGTCGCGGAGGCTCTGCCAGCGCCACATCTTCTGGTGTCCACCGCTCATCTCGACCTTCCCGATGATCGGGTTCGGGGTGTAGCTATCCCAGTAAACGTTCGGGTTCGCGAATCGGCCGTCGCGCGTGAACCCGCCGCCGTGCTCGCTGTTCGCCCACCAGTCCAGCCCGTACTGCTGGTTGTACCCGTGGACGTCGCTGATCTTGTAGCTCCCGTCCGTGTAGGTCGAGTGCTGGTGAAAATCGCCCGCCACCCAGCCCGGCTGGCCAAGTGCCATCACCGCACCTGCCAACAGCACCACCGCCAATCCGCTCCTGTACACTGCCATCGCTCGTCCTCCTGTATTCCACGCACCGGCCACCGACGCCCGGCCGGCAGACTCTCGCTGCAAACCCTTCACCGCTCGCAGGCCAGCCCCACGTCTGCGGTCCCGCACCGCGCACACTCCCCCGCAGCCGCACGCACCGCCCCACAGCACCCCTCTCCGCTGCGGCAGGCTACGGGCTGTTTATTTGGGTTTTCTTATCCACAGGCCAAATGCGCGCACCGATCCTGCAAACAATCTCGACCCTTTCCGTGCGGAAACAAGCCCCCCGCCGTCCCTTGCGGCCCCGACCGCTTGCCCACCGGGCCACCGGCGAGACTACAATGCCGCCGCTCCCGGGCCCTCGCGGAGATGCCCATGGCCATCCTGAGCCCCGAGCCCCCGCAGCCCTCACCCGCCACCGCCACGCCCGAGTGCCGCGACTTCCGGGCCCTCCGCGAATCCGGCGAGCCCGGCGGCCTCAGCCGCTCGCTCGGTGCCCGCGTCGCGGCCGCCCGC
>CAZMCT010000179.1:0-5316 GCA_964564785.1 uncultured Planctomycetales bacterium | reverse complement strand
GGGGACAGGCCTCCGGCCTGTCAACTGACCGACCGGAGGTCGGTCCCCCAGCCGGTTCTGTTAGGCGCTCTAAGGAACGGATGCCGAGGGCCCCTGCGGCCGGCGACAACGAGGTGCCGGCTGTCGCGTCGAGCGCGATCGCCGCGGGCGATCGGCGAGGAAGGCGGGCCAGAGGTGAGGCCGCTCTCCGCCGCGCGGACTCCAGGCGGGCTTGGTCTTGTTGCGGCCACCGCCAGATTCCTCGTCGCTGCGCTTCTCGGAATGACGGGGTGCGCCGCGCTGCCCGGAATGGGAGGCGCTCCTTACCCCGCCGCGCGCCCCGCATCTTCGTGCGCAATTCCCAGGATCAGCGCGATGCCGACGCCCAGCACCGCGAGAATCGTGTCCTCGCCGACGTTGAGCCCCGCCTCGGCCGCGTACGCCGCCAGCACCGTCGCCACGGCGACCTGCACCTTGCGGCTGCGCAGCGGCCACAGCCAGCGGCGCCATTGGCCTGGTCGAGGATTCACGGCTTGCCCTCCGGGCCACGGCCCGGTTCGGCTGTGCCGCCCGGACCGTGCCAATCACGGGACTCCGGCGCGGGGGGCTGTGCCGCACGCTCGCCGGCCGCGCTGGCCAGCCCCGCTGCGGCCCGGTCCGCCCGTGCCGTGCATTCCTTCCACAGCAGGTCCGCCACCGACTGCTGCGACCAGAGCTGCGCGTCGACGCCGGCCAGACGCAAGGCCCGGGCCCGCTCGTACTGCAACGCCCAGAACTCGATCAGGTCGCGGTCGTTCCAGACCTCGCTCAGCGCCGCCCACTGTGCCTCCGTCAGCGGCGCGCCGCCGGCCGCGAGCCGTGCGGCCGCGTCGCGGTACAGCAGAATGCACAGGGCCTCATGCTGACGCTCGAACACCGCGGCGGACACGTCGTCCGCGCGGCGCTGCGTCGCCACCGCGACCCGCACCGACTCACGCGTGCAGCCGCCCGCCACAGCGAGCACGAGCAGCAGCGCGGCCGTTGTGATCGGACGCCTCATAGCCCGCCTCCCACGACCGCGAGCAGCTTGATCGCGGCCGCGACCCCCTCGACCCACTTCTCCGCCGCGACGGCCTCGGCCAGGCGGCGGGCGGTCTCGCGCAACTCGGAGTGCGTGATCCAGCCGCCGCCGGGTGTGCTGCGCGGCAGACCGGCCTGTGGGTAATCGCGCGGCGCCGGCGTCGCGGCCTGCTCGACGCGCTCGGCCTCGATCAGCAGCGCGTCGATCAGGTGTCGCGCGGCCGCCACGAAGGCCCGGGCCGTCTCCGGGTTTATACTCTGCAACAGGCTTTCCCAGTTCATTTCGACCTCCTCGACCCGGCTCAGGCGCACGCCAGCTCGTCGAGCCGCTGCGTGAGCCGCGCGAGCCACTCGGCCTGGCTGGCGCGGTGCGAGCGCAGCTCCTCGCGCAGGGCGGCCAGCGCCTCGGTGTTCGCCCGGATCACATCCAGGAGATTGCGATTCACGTCCGCGATCTGCCCGGCGTACTGGAGCGCGTCGCGGACGCCGGCCGCGCCCCGGACGCGCTCCTGCCGCTCGTGCCACCACATGACGAACAGCAGGCCGGCGATGCCAAGGGAAGGGATCTGTGACAACAGTTCGGGCATGAGCGAGCCTCCATCGGCGGACGGCGGCGGTCGGCGTCCCGGCCCGCTCCGGGCCGTGACCGGCCGAAATCGGTCACCCGTCTTCGCCACGCCGGGCGCGGGTCACGGCGTCCTACGGCACGAGCTCGTACCAGATGAAGACGCTGTGCTCGCCGACGGCGGCCTCGTACGCCGTGGTCACGCCGAGCGCCTTGCTGCGCGGCACCGGGATCGCCAGGCCGCGGCCGAGCCGCAAGAGCAGCGGCTGGCCGACGCCCGCGTGCAGCGGCGGCGTGATCGCCTGCGGGTCGACGCCGGGGTCCGAGATGAGGATCAGCTTCACCGCCACCCAGGTCGTCAGCAGCAGTTGGACGACGCGGATGATGCGGCCATCCTGACCCGCGACAAGCTGCGTGTTGCTCTGGGCACCTGTGTAGGACGCAGATGCAAGCGTCATGGTCCGTTCCTCCTGATCCCTGCCGGCCGCACGGGCCGGGGCGTCAGAATCCCTCCAGCTCCTCGGCCGTGAACTCGCGCGGCCGCGCGGCGTATCGCAACCCGCTGCATCCGGTCGCCGAAGCTGGCGGGGCGTCGGCCGGCAACGGGAGCGTTCCGGCCGCGACGGCCTCGAGCCAGCGGCGGGCGTCGGCGCCGAGCTGCTGCACGCGCTGCGGCAGGTCGCTGATGAACGGCGAGCCGCGCCAGGCGTTGTGCTCGGCCAGGTCGAGCACGCGGGCCGCGATGAGCGTCGCGAGCTCGGGGTGCGCGGCCAGATCGACCGGCGTGGCGAAGCGCCGGGCGAGCAGCGCGTCGGCCTCGGCCTCCGCTTCGTCCACGATCTGCTGGGCCACAGTGGTGCTGGCCGTCGTGCCGCTCACGCGGTCCGTCAACCGGGCATAGAGCGTCGTGCCCAGCCGCTGTTCGAGATCGGCCACCGTGATGTACATCGCCGGCTCCCCGCCCCCTCGGGCCTGACTACGTGAACGTCACCAGGCACGCGTCCTGCCAGAAGCCGTAGCCGGCCGCGTGCACCGCTTTCACCCCGTACTGATGCTGGTTCTCGTTGATCTCGAGTTCGCTGCCCTCGGCCAGCACCTGGACCTGCACCGGCAGCTCCTCCTGGAAGATGAACGGCCGGGTGGCGCCGTCGGTGCGGAACAGGACGAACTTGTCGGTCCAGGTCAGGCGCGGGTTGGCGACCCAGCGGACGGTGAACGGCGCCCCGCCGGCCAACGGGTTGCTGGTGGCCTGGACGGTCTTGCCCGACAGCGCGACGAGCGTGGACCCGAGGAAGCTCATCGGCACCATCACCAGGAACTCGCGGGCCGTGTCGTTCATCGGCTCGCCCTGGTCGTCCTTGAACGCGAGCACCTGGCCGATGGCGTCGACGATCGCCTCGTACATCTCGCGGTCGGTCGGCGCGGTCGGCGTCGCGGCATCGCTGGTGATGTCGTTGCTCTGCGTGCCCGAGTCGCCCTCGCTGTGGTCGGTGTCGAAGAAATACTGGCCGTCGTGGCCGACGCTGCTCTCGCCCGCCAGGATCAGGGCCGTGAGCAGCTTGTTCGGGTGCGTCGCCACCCGCCGCGCCAGCTCGCTGATCCGCACCAGGAGTTGGCCGCTCTTGTCGCGCCGCTGCTCGTCGGCGTCGACCCGCACCGTCGCCTCCCAGGTCTTGTTCACGATCGTCAGGCCCTGGCTGCGCAAGGGGCGTACCTGCCGCCCGCCCTTCCACTCGCGAACCTGCGGGACCATCCCCAGCCAGCGGTAGGTCTCCGACTCCTGGCTGCTGGCGAAGTGCAGCGCCAGCCGCGTCCACCACGCCGCCTGCGCGTACTCCTCCAGCCGCCGGTAGAAGCGCCCGACGACCGCTCGCGAGGTCAAACCCGTATCGACAACAACGCTCATGTTGCGCTCCTCTGGATCTCCCCCCTGTTCCCTGATCCCTGATCCCTGTTCCCTGTTCCCTGTTCCCTGTTCCCTGTTCCCTGTTCCCTTCCCCTACGCCACATCCCGGTTCACGATGATCCACTCCGTGCCCGTGCACAGCAGCTTGGCGCAGTCGTAGATCGCGTCGAGCGCGGTGTAGGTCGTCGCCCCATCGATCGTCTCCGACGCGTTGCCGTCCAGCGTGACGGCCGCGGCCGTGGCCGACGTCTTCACCACCCGCAACCAGCCGCCGGCCCGCACTGCCGCGACCGGGGGCAGCGTCAGCGTCCGTGCCGCCGTATTCGCGATCAGCAGCGTGCGGTTGACGTGGTCGAGCGTCAGCGTCGCGCTGGCATCAGCCAGGGCGAGGACAGGACCGTTGTCGAGCACGCCGTCGAGACTGCTCACCGGACGGCAGCGCACGCGGGCCAGCCCCGTCCCCTCGACCGCGACAACCCGCCCCACGCGGCTGTTGCCCGACGGCGCCAGCGTCAGCGTATCGTCGGCGCTGGCATACACGTCCTTGCCGATGTCGCCCGTTGCCACCCCGCTCAGCGCGTGCACGATGTCGATCTGCTGGTGCAGCCGCACGCTGATCCCGCCCGCGGTATGCCCGGCCGCGGTGTTGTCCGCCTTGCGGTACGCGACGCCGAGAAAATCGTCGCCCGCGACCAGCGCCCGAGCGTACCCCGTACCGCGATTGCGCCCGACCAGGGCGCCCTTGTAGATCACGACGTTGTCGTCCACGGGCAGGTCGATCAACTCCTGCACCGCGAAGAAATCCAGATTTCGATCCGCGCTCAGTGCCATCGTCGTTCACCTCGCTGCTGGTTGTTTCCCCAGACTGGGCCGCTCCATCGACGCCCAGCGTCTTCGTGCTCGTGACTACCGCCCCGGCACGCCCACCACGCGTCCCGCGGCCGCCGCCCGCTCGAACGCCGCCAGGTCGTCCGCCTCGATCCCCGCTGGACCGGCCGGCATACACGCCCGCTGCGGCTCGACCGTGCTCACGCGCCCCGGCGGTCGAACGACCGGCGCCCGCGTCAGGCGCTCCTCCGCCAGCCGCGGGTCGCGGAGATAGTCCGCATGCCAGTCGGCGCGCGTGCTCTCGACCACCTTGCCGAGCTGCCGGCCGCGCTCGACGAACGCGTCCGCGTCGCGCCCGGCCAGTTCGCGCCGCAGGGCATCGGCCTGCTGTTGCGCGGCTGCCAGCGCGGCCGGAATACCCGGGTCTTGCGGTGCGGCCGTGCGCCGGGCCGCCAGCGGTGACACGCCCCGCATGGCCGGGTCGTTGGTGAGGGCCACCGGCCCGAGCGCCTCGATCTCGCGCCGCTCCTCGTCCGCCCAGAAGATCACCGGCGAGAAGTAGCGGTATTCGCCGCTTCGCAGCAGCTCCGCGGCCCGCTCGGTCCACGTCACCCCCACCGCCCACAGCCCGTCGTCGCGGATCTCGAGCCCCGCGATCCAGCCCGCGGCCGGCCGCAGCCCATCGCTGCGCGTGTTGAACCGCTCGAAGCTCTGGTGCTCGTAATCGATCGCCAGCTTACGCCCCATCCGCTCGAACCAGCGCTGCACCGCCTCGGCGTGCGCCCGCGTGAACACGAAGCTCGCGCCGGCCACGGGCCGCTCGACGTGCACCACGCCAAAGGGGATCAACCGGAACTCGCGCACCGGCTCGCCCCCCGCGCCCCCGAGCGCCGTCCCGCGCAGGCACGTGACGGCGCGCGGCACGTCGGGGGGCACGGTCCGCAGCGGCTCCGCCGCGCAGGGCCGCGGCGCCGCGGCC
>CAZMCT010000178.1:0-5321 GCA_964564785.1 uncultured Planctomycetales bacterium | reverse complement strand
GGCCCGACTCGACCAGGAGGGACCGCGGGCCCGGCGCGACGAGGCCGCCCCCCAGCTCGCGCGGGCCCGGGCCAATGCCGCGTTTCAGGAAGTCAACTACGCCCGCGTGGCGCGGCTGTACGAGTCGCAGCAGTCCTCCGACCTCGAATTCGCCGACGCCCGCCGGGCGCTCGATGAGGCGCGGGCTGCGGTGACGGCGGCCGAGGCCAATCTGACCTACGCGGAGAAAGTGTTCCGTGACTGCGAGGTGCTGGCCCCAATCGGCGGCGTCATCCTCGAGCGCAACGTGGAGGTCGGCGATTTCGTCGCGGCCGAAGGCGGCCGCGGCGCGATGGCCAACTCGCAATTCGCGACCATCGCCGACATGGACAAGCTGCGGGTCGAGGTCGACGTCAGCGAGCTGGACATTGGCCGGCTGCGCCCCGGCATGCGCTGCACGATCGTGCCCGACGCGTACAAGGACCGGCGCTACGAAGGGTACGTGCTGTGGATCGACCCGGGCGCGAACTACGCCAAGGCCACCGTGCAGGTGAAGGTGCGGATCGAGCAGCCCGACGAGTTCCTCCGCGTCGAAGGGGCCGCTCAAGTCCAGTTTCTCGAGGGGGGCCCCCCGCTCGGGTGAACCGACGACGTCCCTCGGAGCTCATCCGCCAACGGCTCGCGCCCGAGAGCCGCGACACCCACTCCGGCGACCAACCCCGCGCGCGGCCGGCAACATCCCGTCCCCCGTGGTTAGCGTGCTCGTCGCTGCGCCCGCGGAAGCATCGCCCGGGTGCGTGCGCTTGGGCGTCCGTCTTCCGTGCGGCCCGCGGCGCCCTCCGCGCCGTTTCGGTTCGTGTCGGACAAACAGCCGTCGCCCCGCTTACACCCACCCCCGGTCCTTGCACGCCTGGGCCACGCGCGCGATCGCGATCTCGTATGCCGCGTCGCGCATGTACAGCTTGCGCTGCCGCGCCCGCTCACTGACGTCGATGAACGCGCTGGTCATCATCAGGTCCAGCTTGCCCAGGACCTCCGCCTTCTCCCAGTAGTAGTTCATGTTGCTCTGGACCTGCTCGAGGTAGCTGCACGTCACGCCGCCCGCGTTGGCCAGGAAGTCGGGGATCACGAAGATCCCGCGCTCGTGCAGCACATGGTCGGCCTCGGGCGTCGTCGGGCCGTTCGCCCCCTCGGCGATCAGCTTCACCCGCTTGCTGATCCGGCCGACGTTATCGGCCGTCACGGAGTGCTCGAGCGCCGCCGGGATCAGCACGTCGACTTCCTGCTCGATCCAGGCCTCGCCCGGCAACTGCTCGTAGCCCAGCTCGGCCGCCTTCTTCTTGTCGATGGTGCCGAAGCGGTCGGCGATCCGCCGCAGGGCGGCGAGGTCGATCCCGTCCTTCTTGCGGAACGTGTAGGCCTGCTGGTCCTGTTCGTCCCAGCACGAGACGCACACCACCCGGCCGCCGAGCTGCTGGTACAGTTCGATCGCGTACTGGGCGACGTTGCCGAAGCCCTGCACGGCCGCGATCGTCTCCTGCGGCTTGATGTTCAGCTCCTTCATCGCCTCACGCATGGTGAAGACGACGCCGTAGCCGGTCGCCTCGGTGCGACCGAGCGAGCCGCCCATCCCGACCGGCTTGCCGGTGATGAAGCCGGGGTACTTGCCGCCGTGAATCTGCTCGAACTCGTCGAGCATCCAGAGCATGTGCTGTGAGTTCGTCATCACGTCCGGGGCCGGTACGTCCAGCACCGGGCCGACGTTCCGCGCCACGGCCCGCACCCAGGCCCGGCACAGCCGCTCCTGCTCGAGCATGCTCAGGCTGTGGGGCGAGCAGACCACCCCGCCCTTGCTGCCGCCCAGCGGGATGTTCACGACCGCGCACTTCCACGTCATCCACATCGCCAGGGCCCGCACCGTGTCGACCGTCTCCTGCGGATGGAAGCGGATTCCGCCCTTGCCCGGCCCGCGCGCGTCGTTGTGCTGCACGCGGAAGCCGCGAAAGACCTTGAAGCTCCCATCGTCCATGCGGATCGGCAGACTGAAGTGATACTCGCGGGCCGGCTGTCGCAGCAGGTCCCTGGTCGCCTGGTCGAGCCCCAGCGATTCGGCGATCCGGTCGAACTGCTGCTGAGCCATCTGGAATGGGTTGAACGGCCGGGTACTCATGGCAGCAATGCCCTCACCATCGTCCGGAGCCGGCGGCGCATGACGCCGGAACAGACGGACCGCGCAGCATAGACCCGACCGCGGCGGGCGTCAAACGCGGGGCTGTGAACGGGTCGCAACGGCGTGTCGTCCCGCGGAGCGCAAGCGCCTGTCATTCCGCAGCGTGGAGCGACGAGGACGTTGGCCACGCAGAGCGGAATCCCGCGCTGAGGAGCCCGCTGCATCCGTGGCCAGATCCTTCGTCGGTCGCCGCGGCGACCTCGCTCGGCATGACACGCGCGCCCGCCGTCGCGCAAGCCGCCGCACTCCGCCGCGAGCGCTCACCCACCCGCGTGCAGCGGCACGCGCAGCAGCACGTCGTTGCTGCTCCGCTCGCGGAACCGGAGGTAGCCGACCGGCTTCTGCCCGCTGGGAATGTCCTCGATCTTCTCGCTCGTGGAATACTCGAGCTGGAGCGGCACGCCCGGAATCAGTGTCAGGTTCGACTCGCCGTCCTGGCTGACCTTGACCGCGACCGGCGACTCGAAGAGCTGATCGATCTTCACGGTGATCGGCGTCTCGCGCTCCGAATCGGCCGTCGCGAACCCGGCGTGGATCACCAGTTCGAGAGATTTCTTGCCGTCCGTGCTGAACGTCGCCTCATGCCGTCGGCCTTCAAACGCCGACTTGTACACCGCCTCGCCGTCGCCGTCTTTCACCAGCACCGCGATGTCGGTGGTTTGCGCGTAGTCTTCCGGCGTCATCTCCAGGTCCAGACGCAGCCGGTTGCAGCGCTCGTCCACCGCGAGCGAGTGCGTCAGCTCGTCCTTCAGCCCTTTGAACTTGTCCTTCTTCTCCAGGCGCAGGCCTTCGATCTGGCCGTCGGCCGTGGCCGCGACGGGTTTCTCGAACATGTTCGTGACGGTCAGCTTGCCCTTCGGTCGGCTGGCCGGCCCGCCGGTCAGCGCCCGGGGCTGCGCGTGCAGGCCGAAGAACTGCACCCGCAGCTCATACGGCCACTGTTTGTCGGGCCGGTCGGCCACGATCGGGATCTCCCACACACCCGGGATCAGGTCGTCGCCGATGCTCCACTCGACCTCGCGCTGGCCGTTGTCGCTGTCGAGCCGCTTGGCGCCCCCGTACGAGGCGCCCAGCGGGTTGAAGATCAGCGGCATGCCCGCCCGCGAGCTGCGGCCCTCCGGTGCCGTGAGCGTGATCTGCATCGCCGAGGCGCCCGGCGGCACCGCGACGAAATAGCGGTCGGCTGTCCAGCCCTTCACCGTACGATCCCGGAAGGTCCGCGTGAAGTTGTCCTCGGCCGTGAAGCGGTAGGGCACGATGATCGTGTTGAGCAACCGGAAGGCGACGAGGCCGTCGGCCAGCGCCTCGACCACACCGACGTGCAGCCCGGGCTCGGTGAGCTGTGTCGCGTCATATTCAACGAACGCCCGGGCGCTCTGCTCGGCGTGGAGGTAGATCGTATTCTGCGGAACGCGGCACCAGGCGGCCGTGGAGCGCAGCTCGAACTGCCGCGTGAAGCTCGCCCGCACCGACGCGTCGATGGTCGGGGCAAAGACCGGCTCGATCGTGAACGTCTGGCGATCCTCGTTCGGAAACCACGTGGCTCGCCAGTATGCGGCCCGGCTCTTGCCCTTGTACCCGTACGGCGAGGGCGTGCTGATCGAGTAGCTCAGCACCGGGTCGTCCTTGGCCGCGGCCAGAATCCGCGGCAGCAGCTCGGCCGCCTGGCCGAGATCCGGCACCCCGAAGCCCTGGTCCAGCGCCGTCGCGCCCTCCACCGGCCGGCTCGACAGCCACAGGGCCCGCTTCACGTCCGCGCCGCGGACCTGGGCGGCGGGGTCCTGCTGCCGGACGTGGCTGATCAGGCACGCGACCAGACCGGCCGCGTAGGGGCTGGCCATGCTCGTGCCCGACCAGAAGTCGCCCCCGCGAACCCACCGCGGTACGGTCGAGGTCGACCAGCCCGGCGTGGCGAGGTCGGGCTTGTCCAGCTCGCCGCCCCGCGAGCTGAACGTCGTCACCACCGGGCCGGACAGCGTGAAGCCCGCGACATCGCGGCCGGTGTCGGCGGCCATCAGCGCTCCGACGGTGATCGCCTCGCTGGCGGCGGCGGGTGTGCCGATCGTGGACAGGCCCGGGCCCGAGTTGCCGGCCGAGGTGCAGAAGACGACGCCCGGGTTGGCCCGCAGCAGCTTGTCGATTTCGCGGTCGATCTCGGAATTGCCCTCGATCTCCGACTCGACGCCGAACGAGAGGTTGCAGACCACCGGCACGCCGCGCTCCTCGGCGAAGCGGGCCGCATAGCGCAGGGCCCGGATGATGCTCTCGGTCACGCTGATTCCGCCCAGACCGCCGTGGCCGATCTTGAGGCTCATCACCTTGGCACCCGGGGCCACGCCATCAAACCCCGCCTGGTTGTTGATGCGGTAGCCGGCGGCGATGCCGGCCACGTGCGTGCCGTGCGCGCCGTTGTCGAAGTGAAAAACAATCTTCTCCTGCCGCAGAAAAATGTTCACCGCGAACGTGACGGGTTCGATCTCCGCCTCGGGCTTGTTCGTGCGGAAGGTGAACGTGTCGAACTCCAGTTTGTAATTCCGCAGCGGCTCCTCGTCGGCGAAACTGCGGTCCAGATTCGTGTCGACGAACGCGAGCGCCTGGTCGTCGCCGTCGCCCTCCAGCGCGGTGACCAGCACCGGAAACTCGTCGTCGGTCGTTTCGTTCCCGTTGAGGTCCGCCTGGTCGGCGTTCACGAACAGCGACTCGTCGAACGTCCCGAACCACCAGCGCCGCGCTTCGCCGCCGCGGACCTCCGCCGCGAGCTGCGGCGGCGTGTAGATCGTGGGCGTGCCCTCCTCGTCGCGGCGCACGATGTTCCCCTCGTCGCTCAGCCGGACCCGCTCCAGCTCAACGTCCCCGTCGCCCGTGAAATCCTGCACGTCGATGACCTTGACCTCGCCCGCCGGCGTCCGCGTCAGGCCTGGAATCGACGGGTCCACTCCCGTGTCCATGACCGCGATGACCACGCCTTGGCCGTTGGCGGCCGGGTGCGCCGCCAGAAAGCGGTCGACGCCGCAGGTCGACAGCGAGAGCTGCGTCCACTCCGCGCGGGCAGCGGCCGGCGGCCGATCGGCGGGGGCGGCCGGACCGGGGTTGCGGGTCGGACGAGGCGCTG
>CAZMCT010000177.1:0-5463 GCA_964564785.1 uncultured Planctomycetales bacterium | reverse complement strand
GTTTGGCACCTCGATGTCGGCCCATCGCATCCTGGGGCTGTAGGCGGTCCCAAGGGTTCGGCTGTTCGCCGATTAAAGCGGTACGCGAGCTGGGTTCAGACCGGCGTGAGCCAGGTCGGTCCCTATCTGCTGTGGGCGAACGAGTCTTGAAGGGCCATCACCCTAGTACGAGAGGATTGGGTGGTACGTGCCTCTGGTGTACCTGTTGTCGCGCTAGCGGCACGGCAGGGTAGCTAAGCACGGAATGGATAAACGCTGAAGGCATCTAAGCGTGAAGCCGTCCCTAAGATAAGGACTCGGTGCTCCCTTCGGGTGAGCTGAAGACCCCGGGTAGACCACCCGGTTGATAGGCCGGAGGTGTAAGGACAGAGATGTCCTCAGCTTACCGGTACTAACGGTCGAAGGCTTGACCGCATTTATGAATCGCTGGGCCTCTGCCCGGCGGCCGAGAACGCGGTCCGTCCGACCCCTGCCATATCCACCTATGCACGAACTGTGGGGCCGCCTTGTGCGGCCCGCAACGAGCTGCCGGTGAGCTTACGTGCGGGGAAACACCTGATCCCATTCCGAACTCAGCAGTTAAGCCCGCACGGCCGATGGTAGTCCGGATCGGGCGAGAGTAGGTGATCGCCGGTTTTGACGGCCCGGTGCCTTTGACGAGGCGCCGGGCCGCCTTTTTTTGCGCCGCGCCGCCCGACCGCGCCCATGTCGCCCGGCCTGGTTGTCAGCGGAGTGCCAGCGCGGCACAATCGCCCATCGCTGGCCGCCACGGAAGGCGGCGCTACGGAAGGAGCCGATACATGTCGCGCGTGGTCTTGCTCGCACTGTCTGGAGTTGTGCTCACCGTGCTCTGCGGCTGCCCCAAGCCTGCCGAGGAACTGCGGCCGTACCAGCCGCCCGAGTTCAAGGACTACGGCAGACCGCTTCCTCCAGGGCAACTCGCGCTGCGCAAGATCGATCCGAAGGATTACCCGGACTTCGGCCCGGGGTTCACGAACCGCGCCGGCCTGGAGGAGGCCATCCGCAACAGCCTGACGTACCTCTCGAAGCCCTCAAGCCGGAAGTACTTCCCCTACGGCGATATCACCCACGACCGCGCCGTGCGGTCGCTGGAGCGCTTTCTCAAGGTGCTTGCGGCCGCCCGCACGCCGGAGGAGCTGGACCGGGCGATCCGTGACCAATTCGACGTGTACCAGTCTGTCGGGTACAACGACCGGGGGATCGTCTACTTCACCGGCTATTACACCCCGATCTTCCCCGGCAGCCGCACGCGGACGGCCGAATTCCGCTATCCGCTCTACGGCTTGCCGCCCGATCTGGTCAAAGACGAGGAGGGCAACTGCCTGGGCCGCCGCAGAGCCGACGGGAGCGTGCAACCCGGCTATCCGACGCGACGGGAGATCGAGCAACAGCGGCTGCTGGATGGGCTCGAGGTGGCGTGGTTGCGGTCGCCGTTTGAGGCGTACGTGGTCACGGTTCAGGGCTCGGCGAAGCTAAAGCTTTCAGACGGAACGATTTACGAGCTCGGCTATGCGGGCAACAACGGCCATGAATACACGCCGATCGGCTGGAAGATGGTCGAGGATGGCGCGATCAGGAAAGAGGATGTTTCGCTGCAAACGCTCCTGCGGTACTTCAAGGAGCACCCCGACCAGGTCTATCGCTTCGCCTGGCAAAACGACCGTTACGTGTTTTTCAAGGAGGCGCCAGGCGGGCCGTTTGGCAGCCTGGGCGTCCCCGTCACGCCGTACCGGTCGCTAGCGACCGATAAACAGGTCTTTCCCAGGGCTTGCCTGGCCTTCATGGTCACGAACTTGCCGACCGTCAGTGGCGGGCAGGTCACGCAGGCCCCGTACCAGTGCTTCGCGTGCGATCAGGACACGGGCGGTGCGATTCGTGCAGCCGGCCGTGCGGACGTGTTCATGGGCATCGGCCCAGAAGCTGAGGCTGTGGCGGGCCAAACGGGCTCGGAGGGGCAACTGTACTACATCTTCGTAAAATGACGGATATCCGTCAGAGATTTCATTTGCAAAAATCCGAGAATTGATGTTGACGGACGGCCGTCGCGCGCAGAGAATAACGGCGGATTCATCGATCGCTCATCTGGCGAGAGTTAGAGAGCGAGAATGAAAACTGAATACGCGTCACGAGACGCAACGTAGGTCGGGCGAACGAATTACATCATCGTTTCGCATCGCATCCTGATTCGGATCCATCTGGCTCATACCGAACCCGACCGAAGTGCGGGCTTTCGGTTCGCGCCCGCATTGGGAGAAGCCAGGTGGAAAAGTTCCGTTCACATTCGATGAAGCTGTTGGCTGCGCAGTTGCTGCGCGGCCCGAAGCGCCTACGCCTCCGGCAGTTGCTCGGGATCGAGTTTCTGCTGTCGCTGATCGAGGCCGGCCGCAGCTTCCCGTACGATTTCGTCTGTCACGCCCTGACCGGCTATCGGCCGCCTTCCGGCAGCAACGGGGATTCCGAATTGCTCGAGGGCGAGGATTTGCTGGCGGACCTCGTGCGACTGGCCGAGGTGCTCAGCGAGGATGCCGGTCTGATGCCCGCGCACTGGCCGGAGGCGGTCTACAGCGTTAGCGAGCTGGCGGCGCGATTTGACGTGAGCACGAAGACGATCTTTCGATGGCGACGCCGGGGGCTGGCCGGCTGGAAGTTCCGCGCCGCCGGCCAGCGCACCCGGCTGCTTTTCGCCGACCGGTGTGTCCGGCGGTTTGTCGCACAGCACGCGGATCTGGTAACCCGAGGCAGCAGCTTCTCACAGCTCACCCGCGACGAGCGCTCGGTCATCGTGCGCCGGGCGGCGGAGCTTGTGGGAGGGGGTCAGAAAACCGTGAACGCCGTCGCACGCACGATCGCGGCCGAGACCGGCCGGGCGATCGAAACGATCCGTTTGATTCTGAAGCACCACGACGAGACGCACCCGGGCGCGGGCGTGTTCAACCGCTCGCCGCTGCGCGGCGAGGTGGACGAGCAGTGCCTGGCGATCTGGGAGGCGTACGTTGACGGTGCGACGATTGAAGCGCTGGCGGAGCGGTTCGGGCAGACCGAGTCGTGGGTCTACGCGACCGTTACGCAGATGCGCGCCCGGGAAATGCGGGCCCGGAAAATCGAGTTCGTCGGGAGCCCGGATTTCGAGGCGCCGGAGGCGGATGAACGTATTCTGAACCCGGTGCTTTCCGGCCCGCTTCGTCAAGAGCTGGGTACGGCGGCGCGGCGGGTGCCGGCCGACCTGCCGCCGTACCTGGCGAACCTGTTCCGGATTCCACTCCTGACGCGCGAGGGCGAGCGGGTCCTGTTCCGGCGAATGAATTATCTGAAGTTCAAGGCGACGCGCCTGATCGCGCAGCTCGACCCGCCCTCGGCCCGCGCTGCGGAACTGGACCGCATCGAGGGCCTGCTGGACCAGGCCGCCCGCGTGAAGGGCGAGATCGTCCAGGCCAACCTGCGGCTGGTCGTGAGTATCGCCAAGCGGCACCTGACCCCCGGGCAGGACCTGTTCGAGCTGATCAGCGACGGCAACATGTCGCTGATGCGGGCGGTCGACAAGTTCGACTATACCCGAGGCTTCAAGTTCAGCACCTACGCCTCGTGGGCAGTGATCAAGAACTTCGCCCGCTCGATCCCGGAGCAGCGGCGGCACGGCGAGCGTTACCAAACCGGCCGCGACGAGATGCTGGATGTGGTCGGGTCGCTGACGCCGGACGAGGGCGAGAGCGATCACCTCGCGGTGGTGCGCGGCACGGTGGATCGCATGCTGGCCTCACTCGACAACCGCGAGCGGGCGATCATCCGCCAGCGCTACGGACTCGACGACGTCGGCCAGCCGCAGACGCTCGAGCAGATCGGGCGGCGGCTGGGCGTGTCCAAGGAACGGATCCGCCAGCTCGAGGCCCGGGCGATTACGAAATTGCGCGGCGGATTCGAGCAAGATGTACAGCGGCTGCTCGGCGCCTGAGCGTGAACGCCGGCAACAAGCCTCCCTCCCGTACCTCTTCTCTCTCACACGACCCCGCCGGTACGATGCCGGCGGGGTCGGTGTTTTCGGGGGCCCGCCGGTTCGATCGTGATAGAGGGGACATGACCAGGGGGCGAGTCACCGCGGAAGCGTCCGCCGGCGCTCTCGGGAGGGCGGGTTGACGCGCAGCCGGCGGCCTCTTTGAACGAGGGGGTAAGACGCCGTGCGGAGGGGGCTCACAGCTCGCGCCGCGCCGCCTGCCCCACCAGCGCACGGAACAAAGCCAGGTGCTCGGCTCGATCCACGAGATTCTCGGGGTGCCACTGAACCGCGATCAGAAACCGGCCCCGGCAGTCTTCGCTGGCCTCGAGTAGTCCGTCGGGCGACCACGCCACGGGTCGCAGGCCGCGGCCGGACAGGGCGGGTTCGACGGCTTGGTGATGGCGGCTGTTGACCTCGATCTCGGTGCGCCCGACGATGGCGGCCAGGCGCGAGTCCGGCTCGATCCGCACCGGGTGGAACGCACTGCGGCCGCCGGGCAGATGGTGGGTGAGGGCGCCGGCCCGGTCGTCCACATGCTGAAGTAGTCGTCCGCCGCGCGTGACGTGCGCCACCTGAAAGCCGAGGCAGATGGCGAGGATTGGCAGGCCGGCCGCGTCGGCGCGCCGGAACAGCCTCGGCTCGAATTGATTGCGCCGGGCGTGCATGACACGCGTCTTGGAATGCGGCGGCTCGCCGTAAAGGGCGGGATCGAGATCGTCGCCACCCGTGAAAACGATCCCGTCCAGCGGCGTGAGCAGTTGATCGAGCAAAGCTTCGTCGACTTCCGGCGGGGGCACCAGCGGCAACGGTAACCCGCCCGCCGCGAGAACCGCGTCGGTGTAGTGCGCGAGCAGCGCCGCCCGCAGCCGCGGCGGGTCACGCGTGGTGTCGAGCTCGAAATCGCTCGTGATGCCGATCAGGGGACGCATTCGTGGGATGATATCCGCGCCGCCGGGCCGCCGCAGCCGCGGGTAGAGCGGAGGGCCGTGTGCCGTGCGCCACCGCCGTGTGGCACCGCCGCCCTCGGCGGTGACTTGTCGCGTGTGGCACCGCGGCCCTCGGCGGTGACTTGCCGCGTGTGGCACCGCGGCCCTCGGCGGTGATCCGTGTGCCGTGTCGGCAGTGTAAGGCGTGAGAACGTGGGAATATGGGAAGGTGGGAGCGGAGCGATGTCATCCCGAGCCGGTCGGCGCGGCGACTGGCGAGTGATTCGGCCGCGGCCTGGAGATGGCGGGCACTGCGGAACCCGGTACCATACGAAGCCAGATTCCTCAGGCCCGCGGCGCGGGCTTCGGAATGACACGCGCTGTGGGTGATCCGCGGAGGCTGGAGCTCATGTCCCGAACGCTGCTGATCGCGGTGTGCGTCGCTTTCGCGTCGGTTTCCGCCCCCGGCCAAACCCGCCCGGGGGACGCGCGGCCGGCCGCCAGCGCCCCGGCCGCATCCCAGCC
>CAZMCT010000176.1:0-5484 GCA_964564785.1 uncultured Planctomycetales bacterium | reverse complement strand
CAGCCGCGCCGGTCCGCCGGGCAACTGCTCCAGCGTCGCGCCCGGGTTGCACGCGACCAGACTGTACCCGCGCGCAGCCGGCGTCGGGCCGCAGGCGGCCGTGTCGAGCCAGGCAAGCTCTTCGTCGGCCGATGCGGCCGTCGCGGCCATGACGGCGGGATCGCACCAGCGGAGCGGCCGAATCACGGCGTGCGGTCGCATGCGTCGCAGAGCCTCCGGAGGGGCCGAGACGCGGCATCTTATCCGACTTGCGGCCACGCGCCGCGTGTCCGGACCGCGCGTGCGGGTTGCGAGGGTTTCGGCTATCATCCCGCGGCCGCAGACGTCGAGGAGCCCCGCGTGAGCGAGTCCGACCATTCGAGTCCGTATTCCCGTGGCTTCAACGAGCTGGCCGACGGGTGGTCTCACAATCTGCGGCCGCTCGCGCCGATCGACGTGCGGCAGACCGGGACGGCGTCCGAGCTGCTGGCCGCGATGAAGGCGACGGCGTTCAGCGGGCGGTCGCTGGGCGAGGCGGCCGACGTGCTGGTCGAGATGGCCCGCGACCCTGGGTGCTTCATCGTGGGGACGTTCTCCGGGGCGATGACGATCGCGAAGCAGGGGTTGCTGATCACCGAAATGATCGACCAGGGTCTGCTGCACGCGGTGGTCAGCACGGGGGCGCTGATGTGCCACGGGCTGATCGAGCAGAGCGGCCACACGCACTTTGCGCACGACCCGCACTGGAGCGACGAGAAGCTATACGACGAGGGTTACTGCCGGGTGTACGACACGCTGGAGCTGGAGCGCAACCTCGAAGAGGCGGCCGGTATCCTCCAGCAGGTGCTCGAATCGCTGCCGACGGACCGGGCCTGGGGCAGCCACGAGATCAACTGGAAGATCGGCGAGCACGTGCGGAAGTCCGGGGCTGGCCGCGGCATTCTCCAGTCGGCGTTCGATCGGCAGGTGCCGGTGTACGTGCCCGCGTTCACCGACAGCGAGCTGGGACTGGACTTGTACGTTCACAACCTGCTCGCGCGCGGCGCCGGCCGGCCGGAGGTGCGGCTGGATCAGCTCCGCGACATCGGCGATTTTTACGAGCGGTGCGCGAAGGCGGAGCGGCTGGGCATCTTCACGATCGGCGGCGGCGTGCCGCGGAACTGGGCTCAGCAGGTGGGGCCGCTGGGCGAGATTCTCGACCGGCGGACCGGCGGCCGGCACGGGGCGTACATCCGCTTTCACTACGCGATCCGCATCTGTCCCGAGCCGGTGCACTGGGGCGGGCTGTCGGGCTGCACGTACTCGGAGGGCGTGTCGTGGGGCAAGTTCGTCTCGGCCCAGGAGGGTGGCCGGCACGCCGAAGTGTTCGCCGATGCGACGGTGGCCTGGCCGCTGCTGCTGCGCGGCGTACTCGAGCGGCTGGGGCGGGTGTAGCGGCCGGGCTCCGGCGGCGGACGTTGGTGCCCGCTGGCTCCCCGCGTGTCCTTCCGAAGCCCGCGAGGGCGGGCGGAGGAATCTGGCCGCGGGTGAAGGTCGCGTGCGGCGTGCGGGCGGTTTCTCCGTCCGTGGCTCGCTCCCCGGTCGCCGCGCTGCTGGGGATGACAGGGACTGCGTCCGTGCCTACAATCGCGTCGATCGGGGGGCATCGTCGGAACAGGAACGCGCTTGGACCTTCGCAACGTCGCCATCATCGCCCACGTCGACCACGGCAAGACGACGCTTGTCGATCAACTGCTGCGTCAATGCGGTCAGTTTCGCGCCGAGCAGCTCCGCGGCGAGCGGATTCTGGACTCCAACGACCTGGAGCGCGAGCGCGGCATCACGATCCTGGCCAAGAACATCGCCATTCGCTACGGCGACACCAAGATCAACCTGATCGACACGCCCGGCCATGCCGATTTTGGCGGCGAGGTGGAACGCGTCCTCAAGATGGCCGACGGTTGTCTGCTGCTGGTCGATGCGTTCGAGGGGCCGATGCCGCAGACGCGCTTCGTGCTCCGCAAAGCCTTCGAGTACGGGCTGCGGCCGATCGTGGTGATCAACAAGATGGACCGGCCCGACGCCCGGCCGACGGATGTACACGATGCCGTGCTCGACCTGTTCATCGAGCTCGGCGCCGACGAGCACGCCCTCGATTTCCCCACGCTCTACGCCTCCGCCACCGAGGGCTGGGCCAGCCGCGACCCGGCCGCCCGCGGCCGGGACATCTCGCCCGTTTTCGACGCGATCCTCGGCCATGTCCCGCCACCGCAGGCGGACGTCACCCGCCCGCTGCAAATGCTCGTCACGACGCTCGACTACAGCGACTACGTCGGTCGGATCGCGATCGGCCGCGTGTTCGGCGGCATCCTGCGGGCCGGCCAGCGCGTCGCCGTGCTCCGCCGCAGCGGTGAGCCGCCGCTGGTCGAGGCGATCGGCGAGCTGCACACATTCGACGGTCTCGGCCGCCGGCCGGTCGACGAGGTCGCAGCCGGCGACATCTGTGCGGTGCTCGGTCTCGACCCGATCGACATCGGCGACACGATTGCGGACGTGGAGAAGCCGGCGGCGTTGCCGGCTTTGGCAATCGACGAGCCCACGCTGCACATGGTGTTCCGCATCAACGACTCGCCGTTTGCCGGGCGGGCGGGGCGGTTCGTGACGAGCCGCCACCTGCGCGAGCGGCTCGAGAAGGAGTTGCAGCGCAACGTGGCCCTGCGGGTTGCGCCGGGGGCCACGCCGGACGAGTTTCTGGTTTCTGGGCGCGGGGTGCTGCACCTGGCGATCCTGATCGAGAACATGCGACGCGAGGGGTACGAGCTCGCGGTCGGCAAGCCGAAGGTGATCTTCGGCGAGCGGGGCGGACGGCGGACGGAGCCGCTGGAGCTGTGCGTGGTGGACGTGCCGGTCGAGCACGTCGGGGCGGTGATGGAGGTCTTGGGCGGGCGGCGCGGGATCTGCGAGAAGATGGAGACCCGCGGCGAGCGGACGTACCTCGAGTTCAGCGTGCCGGCCCGCGGTTTGATCGGGGTGCGCAACCGGCTGCTGACCGCGACGAACGGCACGATCATCCTGCACCACAATTTCCTCGCGTACGGCGACGACCGGGGGCCGATCGCCGGCCGCAGCGCCGGCGTGCTGGTCGCGAGCGAGGATGGGGCGGTGACCGCGTACGCGCTGGAGGGGCTGGCCGATCGGGGGACGATGTTCGTCGCGCCCGGCGAGCGGGTCTACCGCGGGCAGATCGTGGGCGAGCACTGCCGCGACAACGACATCGTGGTGAACGTCTGCCGGGCCAAGAAGCTGACGAACATCCGGGCGGCCTCGGCCGACAAGACGGTGGTGCTCAAGCCGCCGCGTGTGCTCACGCTCGAGCTGGCGCTGGAGTTCATCGAGGACGACGAGCTGGTCGAGGTCACGCCGGAGGCGCTGCGGCTTCGCAAGCGGCTGCTGGACGAGACGGCCCGCAAGCGCGCCGCCCGCGCGCTGACCTAGCCGGCCCGGGCAATACCGCCCACCGCCGCGGCACGCTATGATCCGCGTTCCTGGACAGGGAACGGATCTCGAGATGCCGCCTGAAGACGCGTTGCTCGCACCCCGGAGCTTCCCCGCCGGCGACTACACGCCGCACGGCTACATCGACAACCCGCACCACAGCATGGTCGCCAACCGCAGCGGCGTACTGCGCTCGCTGCCGCCGCTGGGCCTCGGCTGGTGGCGGCGGACGTTCAAGGGCGCGTACGGCAACGGCCCGCGGGCCCCGCTCAACTACCTGTCGCTGCTCCAGGTCAGCGTCGCGTACGACGACGTCCGGCTGGTCGAGCCCGAGGACTTTGACGAGCACGACATCGCGCTCGGCTCCCGCTGCCATACGAAGCACATCCTCGGCTACGACTGGGAGCACGCCGGCCTGCGCTTCGCCCTGCGCTACTTCCTCGTCCGCGAACACACCCTGGCCGGCCGCGTCCGCGTCGAGAACACCGGCCGCGCGGCCCAGGACGTGCTCATTCACGCCAGCCACATCTACGGCCTCTGGGAGCAGCGCTGGTGGGGCAGCGATGGGATCGGCATGCGGTATCGGGCCGCGGACGACGCGGCCGTCTCGGCCATCTGGGCCTACGGCGACTATTTCGCGCTGGGCGGCGACCGGCCGAGCTGTGCCCACAAGGCCACGGCCGATCGCGGCGAGTGGCTGCGCTGGCTGCATGCGAGCGACTGCACCGCGCTCGACGAGGCGACCGTTCGCGGAGAGGGGCCGCTGCATACCGTGCTCTCGTGGCAGTTGCATGTGCCGGCGGGTGGTGCGGAGACGCTGCTGATCAACCTGGCGCGCGGGGCGAACGAAGCGTGGGCGTTGCGTGAGCTGCGTGAAGGGCGCGCGGCGGCCCTCCCCGCCCTGCGGGCGCAGCTCGCGGCCGACGAAGCCTTCTGGTCGCGCTGCCCGCAGCTCGCGGGTGACTGGCCGGTCGCCTGGCGGCACGGCTGGGTTTACGACTGGGAAACGCTGCGGATGAACGTGCGGCCGCCGCTGGGCATCTTCAAGCACCCGTGGGACGCGATGCAGATTCACTCGCCGCGGAGCGTGCTCGGCGAGGCGAGCGTCGACATGTTCGCCCTCGGCCACGCGGACGCCGCGCTGGCCCAGGAGGTGCTGCTCGGCACGTTCGCCGACGGCCCCCTCCCGAATGCGCCGTGCTGCCGCGAGGACGGCAGCATGAACATGATCGCGGCCGACGGCGAAGCCTGCGGCACGGCCCCGAGCTGGTGCTTCCCGTTCCATGTCCTGCGCGCGCTGTACACGCAACACCCCGACGACGCCTGGCTGGCCGCGCTCTATCCCCACCTGCGGGCCTACCTCGAGTGGTGGCTCGCCCACCGCGCCGACGAGCATGGCTGGCTGCACTGCCATTGCGACTGGGAATCCGGCCAGGACGGCTCGAAGCGTTTCCCCGGCGCCGAAGGTGCGCTCGCCGACGTGGTCCGCACGGTCGACGTCGAGGCCGCGATGGCCGAGGCGTATGCCAACATGGCCGCGTTCGCCCACCGGCTCGGCCGCGGCGCGGAGGCCGGGCAGTGGCGGGAACTCGCCCGACAGCGAAGTCGCGCGGTGCAGGAGATGTTCGTGGACGGCTGGTTCCGCGATTTCGACACGCGGACCGAGCGGCCGATCCTGCTGCCGGACTACATCGACATCATGATGCTCGCGCCGCTGACCTGCGGCGTGGCCAGCGCCGCTCAGGTCGAGCAACTCCGGCCGCGCTTCGCGCATTTCCGCGACCACCCGCGGCCGTGGCTCGAGTGGCCGTCGTTCTTCCTCGCGTACGCCGAGGCGGCGTGGACGGCGCGGCTGCCGGGCGTCGCGGCCGACGTGGCGGCCGACGTGGCGGAGCGGATCTACCGGCGGACGGACAGCCGCCGGCCGCTGTTTGCCGCGGCCAACGATCCGTACTCGTATCGGGTGCCCGGCGTCGCGTGCGAGTACTGGCCGGTGGACGACGTCGTCGAGACGGGGGGCGAGGGCTACGG
>CAZMCT010000175.1:0-5666 GCA_964564785.1 uncultured Planctomycetales bacterium | reverse complement strand
GTGCTGCACGCCGCGGCCCACGGCTGGCCGATCCTGCTGCACGCACCTCGCAGCCGCGACCCGTTCCCCGACCTGGGGGGCGTTCTCCGCGGCGAACACGTGCGGGTGTTCCATGATTCCCCGGGACTTTGGGGAGCCTTAGAATGGGCTGCGGGGCCGGGTGGACGAGAGCAAGCATCCCGCGCGCGCTCCCACGTCCGCGCCCGGCACTCGTACCGGCAACGACTCGTCGACTTGGTCGGCCTCCTGCGGAACGGGTGAGCCACCACGCGCAAGGGCATTGATGGGCAAGCGCACGAGAAGACCAGCGTGGCACGGATGGCTGCGGCCGGCCGCCATGATCGCGGTGCTCCACGGCGCGGCCGCGGCGCAGGAACCGGCCGTCACGGTGCTGGCGGACTTCGAGGGGGCCTCGGTGGCCGCGCAACTGGTGGACTTCCGCGGCCTGGCGCGCGGCGATTGCTCGGCGACGCGGACGGCGATCCCAGCCCGGGGCCAGGGCGCGCTGGCGATCGAAATCGGTGCGACGGCCGCGGACGTATCGGTCGCGTGTGATCTGACGTTTCGCGAACCTCGGCGATTGGCGCTGGAGGGCCGGGTCGGGGCGTATTGCTGGGTCAACGAGCAGGAAGTCGGACTGGCGTACCGGCTGCGCGACGCGCGGGGCCGGCTGTTCGAGACGCCGCGCCAGACAGTGAAGCTCGACCGGCGCTGGGTGTTTGTCCCGGCGGACCTGAAGCTCGAAGCGCTGCAAGGTGTGCAGGGCAGTGGCGGCCCGGTTCCCCCGATCGAAATCCAGGGCTTCCGCGTCTTCCTCTCGCAGGTGGGTCGGCAGACCGTCTACCTGGACGATTTGCAGATCGAGCACGTGGTGCGCCCCAGTGAGCTGGTGCTGGGCGAGTTCCGGTTCGACGAGCCCACACAACTGTACGAGCCGGGGGCGTCTGTCGCGGCCGCGCTCGAGCTGGAGAACCGTTCACGTTCCAAGGCGCTGACGCTCGGCGTGGACCTGGCGTGGACGCGGCCCGACGGCTCGGTGCTACAGACCCAGAAGGCCGAAGTCACGCTCCCGCCCAGCGGCGTCGATTTCCGCTCGCGCCGCACGCTCGACTTCTCGCAACGGATCCGGGAACCCGGGCTGTATCGCCTCGTCGCGCAGGCCCGCGCGCCCGGCTGGCCTGCCCCCAGCACGTTCTCGACGACTATCGCGGTCACACCCAGCAACCGCCGCGTCTCGCGCGGGCGGGCGACGTTCTTCGCCGTCCGCAGCAATCTCCTGCGCGAGCCCGACCTCGACCAGCGGCTCGAGGTCGACGTGGCCCGCGACATCGGTGTCAATCTGCTCGCGCTCGACGCCCGCTGGCGGCTGCTCGAGCCGAAAGCCGGCGTGTACGAAACAGCCGCGCTCGAGCCGCTCGTCGGCGACATCGTGCAGAAGGACATGGCCGCGCTGCTGGTGCTGAACGACCCGCCCGAGTGGCTGCCGGCCGATACCGACCGGCGGGTCGAGCCGCTGGCGGCCCTCGTCTCCGCCCTCGCCGCCCGCTTCGGCGAACGGCTGTACCGCTTTCAGATCGGGCCCGACGTGCTTCCCCGCGACGATTTTGCCGCGCTGCTGGAGGACGTCGCAACGGTGCGCACGCGCGTGTCCCGGACCGCCCCCAAGGCCGAGGTCCTGCCGCCCCCGCTTCCCGTCGATTCTCCGGCCGCGCTGGACATCCCCGCGCTCCGCGACCGCGCCCCCGAGACACCGCTCGTCTTCGCGACTCGCGGCAACACGGCACTCGCGCTCGCGGCGCTCGACGAATTGCGGGCCCGCGGACAATTCAGCTGGCGCGCCACCGACTGGTGGTTGCACGACGCCGAGCCGCTCGCCAGCCCCGGCGACGACGCCGACGCCGAGGCCGTGCTGCGCCACTATGTCGCCGCCGCCGCAGCCGGCGTCGGCGGCCTGATCTGGTTCGACCTGCGGGACGACGACAACGACCCCGCGCGGCCCGAGGGTCTGCGCGGGTTGGTCTGCCGCGATTTCAGTCCCAAGACCCGTCTTTTGGGCTATGCCAGCACCGCCGGCATGCTCACCGGTTACCGCGCCGCCGGCCCGGTGCGGGGCACGCCGGCTACCTTCGATTCCGCCCTCTTCATCGGCGCGAACCGCCAGGTGGCCGTGCTCCTCCCCAAAGCGAACGTCGTCCTGCCGGCCGTGCTTTCGCCCGCGGCAGGCGTACCGGGTGAGTTCGCCGTGCAGGATTTTGAACGCCGCCGGCAAACCGTTCTGACGTCCAGCGCCCCGCCGCTGGTCCCCATCGGCCCGCGCCCGCTGTTCATTACGCTGACGACGAAACAGGCCGAGTCCGACCCCCAGCTCACGCTGGCCCGCCCCTGGTTGCGCGCGCCGGGCCTGGTCTTTGCCGGCGACGAGTTCGCCGTCGAGGTCGAAGCCCCGCGGGCCCTCAAGCAGAGCTACCTCCAGATCCGCCTGCCAAAGAACTCGCCGATCGAATCCTCCGTCAGCGCCGCCGCGCTCAAGGCTGAAGCCGGCGAAACCACCCGGGTCGACATCCGGCTGACGCCGAAGGCGGGGCAGCCGTTCGAGCGGGCCGAGGTTCCGCTGCGCGTCGCGCTCGAGGGCAGTATCCTCGAGATCCCGATCGAGGTCCGCCCGGCGGTTGTGATCCTGCCCGCCGGTGGCAGCATCCTCGACGAAGCTCACCGCGTCTGCCAATTGGTACCGCCTGCCACGCAGCGCGCGACGGCCAGAGTCTGGCTGCACGCCGGCTTCTCCCCCGACACGCTGCAACTCGCCCTGGTCGTCGAGGACGACAAGCTCATTCCGTTCACGGCCGGCACCGGCCGCGAGGCCGGAGACCAGATCCAGCTCGGGATCGCACGCGCGGGAACGATCCGCCACGCGCAGGTCCGCATTGACCCCGCGGCCGAGCACCCGCGCATTGAGCCGCTTCGCGCTACCGCGGCCGAGCGCGTTGCCGGCTGGCAGGTTCGGGTGCAGCCCGGCACCCCGTCCGGGGGCGGCGGGTCCGTGGGCGCGCAGTCCGCCGCCGGCGCGGCCAACCGCTCGTACCTGGTCCTCATTCCGGCTGCCGATCTGGGCGCGGCCCCGCTCGGGCCGGGCGATCAGATTCTGCTCGCGGTCCGATATGTGGACGACGACGCCGACGCATTCCCGGCCGTGCCGCTGAGCTGGGGCAGCGGGCTGGACCGCAACGATGCCACGAGAGACTACCAGTGGCTGCGACTCGGGGGCCCGTAGCGGCGTCGACGATCAGTTCTTGCCGGGGTTCCGGCTGAGCTGCTCCCAGCCTTGCCGCACCAGGTGCAGGCCGTGGACGCAGTATTCGAATTGCTCGCTGAGCTGGTAGAGGACTGAGGCGGGGGGGTGCTCGCGGGCCGCGGTCAGTTCGCTTGCAATGCCGTAGGAGCGCTTGCCCTGCCGCAGGTAGACTTCGAGCAGGTCGATGCCCCCGTGGCGAGCGGGGCGGAGGTTCTCCGGGTAGACGCCGGCCCAGAAGAGCGTGAAGTCGCCGATGTACTTGTTGATCAGCCGCCGCCGGCGAGTCTCGTCGAGTTCGCCGCCCAGATCGGCCTCCGCCTCCATCCGCGACAGCTCGCGGATCACCTGGTTGTCGACCGTGCGCAGCCGGTAGATGTGGTCCATGTGCACGAACTCGGCCAGCATCTCCCCCACGTAGCTCGTCAGTCCCGGGTCGCCGATGCCCAGGTCGACCAAGAAAACCTGCTCGACCAGACCGTCGAATAACCGGCGAAGTGGGTGCCCGGCACCGAGCGTCGGCGTCATGGTACGAATCCGCGCCGGCACTCGCGCTCGCCCCGCTGGCCGGCGTTACATCCTATTTTATTCCCGTAGGGGCGCGGCCGCGGGGCGGGCGCGCGGTCGCGCTACGTCGGAAATCGGCACGCGTGGGCCGGGCGTTGAGTCTCGCGCGGGCCTGATAACCGCGGTGGGTCCGGATCGATGCGGCCGCCCGGCCGTTCGTCACGGGCGGGAGGCCCGCGGGCGGCGCGGCAGTGGCGGCGACCCCTCGGGGCGACCGAAGATCATGCGGCCGGCCGAGGTCTGGAGCACGCTGGTCACGGTGAGCGTGACTTCCTCGTTGATCTTGTCGCGGGCGTTTTCGGCCACGACCATGGTCCCGTCTTCGAGGTAACCGACGCCCTGGCCGGGCTCCTCCCCGGGCTTGATGACCCTGACGGTCATGGTTTCTCCGGGCATGACGACCGGCTTGAGGGCGTTGGCCAGCTCGTTGATGTTGATCACGTCGACGCCGCGAATCTGGGCGATCTTGTTGAGGTTGTAATCGTTGGTGACGATCCGCCCGTCGACCTTCTTGGCCAGCGCGACCAGCTTCTGGTCGACGTCGCCGGCCTCTTCGACCGTCGGCAGGCGTGTGTCCGAGATACGAATCTCGACCTTGTCGTTGGTCTGGAGCTTGTTGAGCATGTCCAGGCCGCGTCGCCCGCGGTTGCGCTTCAGCTTGTCGGCGCTGTCCGCGATGGCCTGCAATTCCTGGAGCACGAAGCGCGGGATGAAGATCGGCGAGTCGATGATCCGCGTTTCGCAGATATCCGCGATGCGGCCGTCGATGATCACCGAGGTGTCGAGGATCAGCGGCCGGGCCCCCCGCGTCTGCCGCGCGAACTCGACGTAGGGGATGACGAAGCGCACATCGTCCTTCGTCTGAAGAATGAAACTGATCGTCAGATAACAGCACATGATGCCGAGTAGCAGCTTCACGGCCCCCACCACCGGCTCGATCTCCTTATACGCCAATTCCGTCGGCGAGACCTTCCAGAACACCGTCACCAGCAGGTCCACGATCAGCCCCACGCCGAACGCGAACGCCAGCCCCGCCACCAGCCCCAGGAACGCCCCCGAGAGCGCCGCCAGCGACTTGCGCGTGACGAACAGGTCCACCCCGACGAGAATCACCGCGAGGATCGACGCGCCGACCATCAGGAAAAAACTGTACTGGCCGCCCGCGCCCGTCCCGCGCCCCACCGCCAGTGATGCCGCCACCATCAGCAGGATGAACAACCCCCTGAGGATCCAGAGAATCATGGCCGCTCCTTATGAATCTCGGCAGAATGAATGATTGAATGACAGCGGCCGGTTCGTCCGGACCGGCCGCCCGCGGCGTTCGCCCCACGGGCCGTGCGCAGCCCGCTCAAAGAGGGGACCGGCGCCGCGGGCGTGGCTGTCGGCGCTACCCTGTTGGTGGGTTCGCGCGGAGCCAGCCCGCTGGCTCAACGGACTGTTAGGATGCGTTCGATGGCCGCGCATGTGCTCAAAAACGTCCATTCTACGCGATCGTGGGCTGCGCTCAAGCCGCAACGCCGGCGCATGCCCGCGCGCCCCGGCCCCGCCGCCCTGCTCTTGCTCGCGCTCGCCGGCGGCACGCAGGCCCAGGACACCCGGCCGGCCGACCCCGACCTGCGTCGCACGCTGACGCAGGCCCTCCGCGAGGACCGGGCGGTGGACGCCATCCGCGCGGCGCAGCAAGCCCTCCGGGACCGGCCGTCCGATCCCGGCGTGCGGCGCGAATTCGTCGACCTGCATCTGGCGCTCGCGGAGTCCTGGCTCGCGGAGCACCGCTACGAAGAGGCCGAGGCGGCGCTGCGGGGGGGGG
>CAZMCT010000174.1:0-5864 GCA_964564785.1 uncultured Planctomycetales bacterium | reverse complement strand
CCCGGCTACGCCAACGACCGAAAGCCGTCGCGTGATTACGAATAGTCATTTAGCTGCGGAGATGCACCCATGACTCGCACTGCTTTCTTTGCATGCCTGGCTTTGATCGCTCTGCTCGCCCCGCCCGCACAGGCCGCCGTTGAGCCGCGGACTGTGGCGGAGCTTACGGCCGCCGCAAGCCAGATTGTCATCGGTGACGTGGCAGAGGTCACGAGCTTCTGGGAGGACGGGCTGATCCGCAGCCGCGTCGTGGTTCAGGTCGGTCAGTATCTGACCGGGCACGGTTGCGGCACGGAGATTATCGAGCTGAGCGGCGGGACGGTCGGCGATGAGACGTTGTACGTGTCCGTGCTCCCGGTGTTCCAGCCCGGCGATCACGTGCTGCTGTTCCTTGGTGACAACGAGATCCGCCTGGTCGAGTCGTTTCAGGGGGCGTTTCTGACGGATGGCACGGACGTCGTGCAGATGGCGCCCGCCTGCCGGCGCATCATCCCGGAATCGCGGCAGCCCCTGGCAACGCTCCTCGCGCAGGTCGCCCGCGCGCTGCCGGACGGGACCGAACTGCCGGAGCTCGCGCCCTACAGCGGCCCGTTCGCGCTGCCGCTCGACGAGTCGCGCTATGCGCTGTGCGGCCCGGACTGGACCTACAAACCGCAGCCGATGGGCGAGAACTACGTGATCAACGCGAACTGCGTGGACGGCTCGGCGGGCAACGCGGAGTCGCAGCGCACCCAACTGAACAACGGCACGGCCGCATGGAACAACGCCGGTGCGGATTTCATCTTCAGCTACGGCGGTGAAAGCTCGGGCACGGCCGTGACGTTCAACAACATCAACCTGGTGTATTTCGACACCACGCCGCCGGACGGCGGTGAGTATGTGGCGGCGACGTACTACTGGCAGAGCGGGAACAACATCACCGAGTGCGACCTGGTCTTCAACGACCTGAACTACACGTGGTGGAACGGCAGCGGCACCTGCGGCGGCAACAAGATGGACATCTGGAACGTGGCCACGCACGAATTCGGCCACTTTCTGTGCCTGGGCGACCTGTACGGGGGGGGCGACACGCAGAAGACGATGTACGGCTACGTGAACTTGTGCGAGACCTTGAAGCGGACGTTGCACGCCGACGACATCGCCGGGATCATCGCGATCTATGGCGAGGTGGTGGTGGACACGACCCCGCCGACGCCCAATCCCATGACGTGGTCCGTCCCGCCCGCGGCCTTCGGCACGACGGCGCTGTCGATGACCGCGACCACCGCCACCGACACGCAGTCGCCGCCCGTGCAGTACCAGTTCGATTTCGTCTCGGGCGGCGCGGGCGGGACCGACAGCGGCTGGGTCAGCTCGTCGTTCTACCAGGACCTCGGCCTGTCACCGAACACGAGCTACACCTACCGCGTCAACGCGCGCGACAGCGCCAATCCCCCGAACGAGACGCAGTTCTCGACCGAGGCCACGACCTACACCTTCATCGAGACGCCGGCCGGCCTCACCTTCGGCGCGACCACGACGAACTCGATCGTGCTCAACGCGACCGGCACGTTCACGAACCTCACGCTCCTCCAGTCCGGCCTGTGGTTCGACTCCACCACCGCGGGCGGAGACGGCGGAATCAACCAGTGGGTTCAGGTCACGACCGACACCGCCACTGATCTGGCCCCGAACACGAGCTACACCTTCCAGGTGAAGGCCCGCAACCAGGGCGGCGTCGAGACGCCGTTCAGCGGCTCCGCCAGCCAGGCAACGCTGATCGAGACCCCGGCCGGGCTGACGGTCAGCGACATCACCGTGTCCAGCATCACGCTGACCGCGACCGGTCCGCTGACCAATCTGACCGTCGGCCAGTCCGGCGTGTACTTCGACTCCACGACGCCCGGCGGCGACACGGGCCTGAACCAGTGGGTTCAGACGACGAGCGACACGGCGACCGGGCTGACGCCGAATACCAGCTACGCGTTCCAGGTAAAGGCTCGCAATCAGGCCGGAATCGAGACGGTGTACGTCGGCCCGGCCGTAGCCGTCACCCTGGCCGCGGTCCCCGCGGCCCCGACCGTAGGCAATCCCACCAGCAACACGCTGGACGTCGACGTGGTCCCGGGTGCCAACCCGGCCGAGACGGAGTTCGCCATCCAAGTGGTCACAAGCGACCCGAGCTGGAACGGCAAGTACGTCAATGGCAGCGGTCAACCGAGTTCGGCCGCCGTGTGGCAGACGGACGGGAGCTGGGCGACGATCACCGTGCAGGGCCTCCAGAGCAACACCCAGTACTGCTTCGCCGTCAAGGCCCGCAACAGTGTGGGGACGGAGACCGCGCTCTCGAGCCCCGCGTGCGCGACGACGTCGCCCGGTGCCGGCCTGACCGGTGACATGAACTGCGACGGGGTCGTCAACTTCGGCGACATCAACCCGTTCGTGCAGGCCCTGACCGACCCGACCGGCTGGCAGAACCTGCATCCGGGCTGCGACATCCTCAACGGCGACATCAACGGCAGCGGCACGGTCGGGTTCGACGACATCAACCCGTTCGTCAACTGCCTCACCACGGGTCAGTGCCCGTAACAACCCGCTGAAAAAGGGTTGGTTGAAAACAGGCACAGGCACCGCGGGAGCAGCTTTAGGCGCTGCCGTAATGGTGGGTTGACACGGAGCCGGCGCCTTTCTCCACACGCTGGTAGCCGGCGAATCTGATCGCGCGACGCACAACGAGACCGATGCGCCGACGCACGCGGGCGCTCCGAACGCCACGCCCGCGCCCCGACCGCGGTATACTGCCCGCGTGAGGAGCGAACCGTGCCCGCCCGCGGCCTGACGCTTGGTGCTCTGCTTCTGCTGCTCCCGTGCGGCGCCCCCGCGCAGAGCACGCGGCTCGAAGAGCGCCTCAAGGACCTGAACGTCCGCTTGGAGACCGACCATTACCTCCTGGCCGGAACCGTCAGTGACCGTGCGCTCCAGGAGTACGGCCGGTTGCTCGAGTTCATCCACCGCGAGTACGCGGCCGGCTTCGCGGAAGTGCTCAAGGACGCTCAGCCCGCGACTTCGCCGTCGGCCGCCCAACCCGCGAAGTCCCCGCGGCCGGCGCGCAAGCTCGCCAAGAGCGGAAAAAAGTCCGCCCGGGTCGACGCGAAATCGGCCGCGCCCGACGAGGCCCCGCCCCGCACCATGGATCAGGAGGACGAGGCCCGCCGCTTCCGCGTGCTGGTCTTCGGCACCGACAACGAGTATCAGGATTTCGGCCGCGAGTTCCTGCGCGGTTCCACCGAGCACACCGGCGGGATGTTCCTGTCCGGCCCCGGCGTCCTGCTGATCCTCGATCGCGGAAACCCCGACGACACGGCCGAGGTGCTTTTTCACGAGGCCTTCCACCAGTTCGTGCATCGCTATCTCAAGGACCCGCCGATGTGGCTCAACGAGGGCCTGGCGACCTATTACGGCACCGCCCGCGTCGACCGCGGCGGCCTCACGTTCGTGCCCGATCCGGACCTGTGGAAGCTCGTCCGCAAGGCGCTCGACAAGGACCTCAGCATCCCACTCAGCGAGGTCGTCCAGGCCAGCCGGGCCCAGTTCTACGACCCCACCCCCATCCACATCAGCGGCTTCGAGGATCTCCGCCGCCGCAACCTGTTCTACGCCGAGGCTTACACGCTCGTGCACCTGCTCATCGCCGATCCGACCGGCCGCCGGCGGCTCCACGACTACATCCGCGACCTCGCGCGTGACGACGGTCGCAACACCGCCCGAATCACGGCCGAGTATTTCGGACCGGACACCTGCGCCCACATGACGACGTTCTGGATCAAGCATGTCCGCAGCCGGCCCGAGAACCGCTAGCGCCGCACCGCCGCAGGCGCTCGATCGGTGCATCCGCTTGCCCGCCCGCGGGTTGACAACGACCGCCGGAACCCGGATAAACGCCGTTCCGCGCCGCCGGCGTGGGTGCCGGTGCGCACCCCGCCCGTCGGCCCTGGGTCGAGGAGTTCAAGCGTATGGCGAAGAAGCTCTGTGACGTCACGGACCTGAGGCTGGCCGGCGCCGGCCGGAAGAAGATCGAATGGGCCGACCGCGACATGCCGGTCCTGGCGCTGATTCGCCAACGCTTCGCGCGCGAGAAGCCGCTCCGCGGGCTGCACGTCGGCTGCTGCATGCACGTTACCAGCGAAACCGCGAATCTCATGCGGACGCTCCGCGAAGGCGGCGCCGCGGTCGCGCTGTGCGCCTCGAACCCGCTCAGTACGCAGGATGCGACGGCCGCGAGCCTGGTCCAAGATTTCGGTATTCCCGTCTTCGCCCGCCGCGGCGAGAGCGTGAAGGTCTTTTACGACCACCTCCACGCGGTGATCGACACCCGGCCGCAGATCACCATGGACGACGGGGCCGACCTGGTGAACACACTACATACCAAGCGGCAGAAAGAGGCCGCCGGCGTCATTGCCAGCATGGAGGAGACCACCACCGGCGTCATCCGCCTGCGGGCCATGGCGGCCGAGGGCAAGCTCCGCTTTCCGGTCGTGGCCGTCAACGACGCCGACACCAAGCACCTCTTCGACAACCGCTACGGAACCGGACAGAGCACGCTCGACGGCGTCCTGCGGGCGACCGACGTGCTGTTGGCCGGCAAGCGCGTGGTCGTGGTCGGCTACGGCTGGTGCGGCCGCGGCGTGGCCATGCGGGCCCGCGGCGCCGGCGCCATCGTCACGGTCACCGAAATCGATCCGCTGAAGGCGCTCGAAGCGGTCATGGACGGGTTCGACGTGCGGCCGATGGCTGAGGCGGCCGCGTTCGGCGAGGTGTTCATCACGGTCACCGGCAACAAGCACGTCTTGCGGGCCGAGCACTTCGCAAAGATGCGCGACGGCGCCATCGTCTGCAACAGCGGGCACTTCGACGTCGAGATCGACATCCCGGCTCTGGCGAGCATGTCGTCGCAGGTGATTCCGGATGTTCGGCCGCTGGTCACCGAGTTCCGACTGAAGAACGGCCGGGCGGCACGGGCGTCACGCGGGGTGGCACAGGCGCCGCGGCCGTCCGGGCGGAATTCGCGGGCGTCCCGTCCCTCCCATGGCCGCAGCATCTTCCTCCTCGCCGACGGCCGGCTGGTGAACCTGAGCGCCGCGACCGGCCACCCGGCGAGCGTGATGGACATGAGTTTCGCGACGCAGGCGTTGTGCGCGGAGTGGATCGCGAAGTCGGGCCGCAAGCTCGGCGTCGCGGTCCACGACGTTCCGAGTGAGATCGAGGCTCAGGTCGCGCGCCTGAAGCTCCAGGCGATGAACATCCGCATCGACAAACTGACGCCGGAGCAGGTGGAGTACCTGGCAAGTTCGGGGGAAGGGACGTAGCGGCCGAAGGCCGAGTTGCGCGTAGCAACTGACGCCGGACCTCCGAGTCCGGCGTATCCGCGCCGGGTGCCACTGCCGTCTCGGCAAGACGTGATCCGGTTGAGAGCGGGGACAGACACCGCGAGAGCAGACGGAGAGTAGGAACGCGGGCGAATAGCCTATGCCACGATGTTGGGTGGGCGTGAAGCCAGCTCCCTTTTTCAACGGGCTGCCAAACGTAGCCAGCACACCAATCGTATCCCAGCGCGGAGTGGCGGGATCGCCCGCCGCCCCGCTTCGGAGTCTTCTCGGGAGGATTGACCCGCGTGCTCGCCGTGGTCATTCCGAACGCTGCGCGGCAGTGCTGGCGGCCCGGTCGCCCCCGGCTCGCCCCCTCTTGTCCGCGGGACCTGCCTACTCCGCCCGCAGCGCCGGCAGCAGCGGCGTCCGCAGCACCCGCGCGAGCGCCGCCGCGCCCACGAGCAGCCCGATCGCCAAAACCAGCGCGAGCAGCCCCGCCAGCCGCGCCACGTTCAGCGC
>CAZMCT010000173.1:5791-5938 GCA_964564785.1 uncultured Planctomycetales bacterium | reverse complement strand
CGCCACCGCGGTTTTGCGTTCATGTGCGGTATCCGGTGCATCGGCCAGCGGCAGCACAGCGTGCCACTGCCGTGTCGGCCGTGCGTCGGCGGCCACACCGGGTGCCGGACACCGCCGGGGGCGGCGGTGCCACAACGAGCAGCTCCA
>CAZMCT010000173.1:0-5691 GCA_964564785.1 uncultured Planctomycetales bacterium | reverse complement strand
TGAGCGCACGGCAGGCGGGGTGCCGGACACCGCCGGGGGCGGCGGTGCCACAACGAGCAGCTCCATGAGCGCACGGCAGGCGGGGTGCCGGACACCGCCGGGGGCGGCGGTGCCACAACGCCGGCTGGGGTTCCGTGTTATGCTGACACCGCCCCGTGGACACCGTCCTCACCAGGACCGCGAGCTCGCTGACCGCGCGTGAGCGAGTTCTGCTGACGTTGCTGGCGACGGCCATACTGCTGCCCGGCACGTTCGGCGTGAGTCTCGTCGATCGCGATGAGGGCTGGTATGCCCAGGTCAGCCGCGAGATGGCCGCCGGCGGCGACTGGCTGATCCCCCACTATCTGGGCCAGCCGTGGATCGCCAAGCCGCCGCTCCTGTACTGGTGCGTGGCGGCGGTCTTTCGCCTGTTCGGACCCAACGTGGGCCTCGCGCGCCTGGTTTCGGTCATCGCCGCGACCGGCGCGACGCATCTCGTCGCGACGCTGGCGGCCGAGCTCTACGGCCGACGGGCGGCGTGGTTCGCGTCCATCTGTTTCATCACCGCGGGCCTTCCGACGCTCGTTGGCAAGATGCTGCTGACCGACGGTTTGCTGTTGCTCTGGATCATGAGCGCCGCGGTCGCACTCCGGCGCATCGCCGCTCGCGCGCTGACCATCCAGCGCGCGAGCGCGTTCTGGCTCTTCATCGGACTCGGCGCGCTGACGAAAGGCCCGGCAATCCTGGTTTTTGTCGGCGCCCTGGGGCTGGCGCTGCTCACATCGCCCCCGGCCGGCCGATCATGGCTTCGCCGGCCACTGTTTTGGGCGACTGCTCTCGTGGCCGCTGTGGTCGCGGCGCCGTGGTACCTGCTGGCCGCGCGTTACGCGAGCGGCGCACTCATCCAGCAGTTCTTCTGGCACGAGATCGGCGCGCGGCTGGTGGGCACGCCCCACGGGCACGGTGGCCCGCCCGGGTACTACGTCCTGCTCAGTCTGGCCGGTTGGCTACCCTGGACCCCGCTTGTGCCCGGTGCGGTGTTTGAAGCCTGGCGCGACCGCCGCAGCGACCCGGCGGCCCGCCGGTTGTTGATTTGGGCCCTAGTGCCGTGGACTCTGCTCGAATGCGTGCCCAGCAAGCTGCCGCACTACATCCTGCCGTGTTACGTCCCGCTGGCGATCCTGCTCGGCCGAATGTGGGATCGGGGGCTTGAGCGTCCCATCACTCGTGTCCAGGGCTTCGTGCTCGGCCTCTGGGTCGCGGTGCTGGTTGTGCTCGGGGGCGGACTGGTCACGGCGGGACTCGCCGCTCGCGGCGAGCCGTGGAGTACGCCGCTGATCGCGGCCGGCGTCGTTCTGTTGCTCGCCTGCACCTGGAGTGCGTACCGCATGCCCCGCGGTTGCCTGGCCTGTGGTTGGCGGGCGGCGGCCGGTTCGGCCGTGGGGGTGCAGTGGGTGCTCGGATTCTGGCTGCTGCCCGCGTTCGAGCCGTACCGGCTCAGCCGGAACGTGGCCAACGCGGCGAATGCGGTGGCGGCTCGCGCGGGCGATCCGCATGCGCCGGTGCTGGTCAGCGGCTATGTCGAGCCGAGTGTCTTTTTCTACCTCGAGCGGCCCGGCCGGGTGATTCGGGCGCAGGACGCCGCGGCCGCGCTGGCGAACGAGCTTCCGGCCGCGGCGCTGATTCTGCGCGAAGATGTGTTGGCGGCCAACGCCGGTGCGGAAGCGTCGGCAAAGCGTGGCGGGACGCGGCGGGTGAATGGGTTCAACTACGTCAAAGGGCAGCGCGAAAGCGTTTGGGTCCTGCCCCCGGCCGATGCGACGCCGCATCCGACCACCACACCCTTTGGCCGAACTCCGCACAACGGCCGCTGATGTTGCCGCGGACGTCGTGGCCCCAGCGCGAATCCCGCCGGGGTGGGAGCGGTCGCCGCGCACGCGACCCGCGCGCGAATGTGAACATCGTCATCCGCAGCAGCGGGATCCATAAAGGACTCCGACCGGCGGGCCGGTCTTACACGGACGCACGTGCCCGATAGACCTCGCGATGGACACGGGCGTGGGGCCGGCCGCGGCCCGACAGCCGGCTGAAGAAGGGGCTGAAAGCGCGGACAGGCGCCGGGCTGAAAACAGGGACAGGCACCGCGGGGGCTGAAAACGGCTCAAAAAAGGGGACAGGCAATGCGGGAGTGGCTGTGTCCGCTCTCGGGATGGCGGGCTAGCGCGGAGGCCGAACCCTTTTCTCGACGAGCTGCTAAAACGCCTCTTCGCCGACGATCTGACGGCCGACGATGAGCTGATGGATCGTCTCGGTCCCTTCGTACGTGATGACGCTCTCAAGATTGAGCATGTGCCGTACGGGACTCTGCTCGACCGTGATGCCGCCGGCGCCCAGGAGGTCGCGGGCGTCACGGGCCACCTCCAGCGCCATCCGCACGTTGTTCCACTTGGCCAGCGAGACCTGCGTGTGGTGCATCTGCTCGGCGTCCTTCAGTCGGCCGAGCTGCCAAGCCAGGAGCTGGCCCGTTGCGATCCGCCTGGCCATATCGGCCAACCGCTGCTGAATGATCTGCTTCTTGATCAACGGCTCGCCGAAGAGAATCCGCTGCCGAGCGAACGCGAGGGCCTCGCGGTAGCACGCCTGGGCCGCCCCGATCGCTCCCCACGCGATGCCGTAGCGGGCCTGTGTCAGGCACGAGAGCGGTGCTCCGAGCCCTTCCGCCCCAGGCAGCCGGGCGCTGTCCGGCACGCGACAACGGTCGAAGAACAACTCGCTGGTGACCGAAGCCCGCAGCGAGAACTTGTGTGGAATGTCGCGGGCGGTATACCCTGGCGTGTCGCGCTCGACCAGAAAGCCGCGGATGCCCTCCTCGGTGCGGGCCCACACCACGGCCACATCGGCGATGGATCCGTTCGTGATCCACATTTTGGCCCCGCTCAACTCCCATTCGCCGCCGACGCGTTGGGCGTGTGTCTTCATCGTCCCGGGGTCGGAGCCGCCGTCGGGTTCCGTCAGCCCGAAGCAGCCGATGGCCTCGCCCCGGGCCAGTGCGGGCAGCCAGCGCTCCTTCTGCGCCACGCTGCCAAAGCGGTGGATCGGGTACATCACCAGCCCGCTCTGCACCGAAGCAAAACTGCGCAGGCCGCTGTCCCCGCGCTCCAGCTCCTGCATGATCAACCCGTAGGCGACATTCGACAGCCCGGCGCAGCCGTAATCGTGAAAGGTGGGGCCGAACAGTCCCAAGGCGGCCATCTCCGGCACCAGCTCGCGTGGGAAGCGCTCACGCTCGAAGCACTCCGCGATGATCGGCAGGACGCGCTCGTCGACGAAGCGGCCGACCGCGTCGCGGACGTGCCGCTCATCCTCCGTCAGGAGCGACTCGAGATTCAGGAAATCCGGCGCAGCGACATCAGGCAGCACGGAAACCCTCCGGGGCTCGGCGGTTGGACCCATGCGTAGTCAGATGATTCTATCGGGCGCGCCCGCGGCCGGCCACCACGCGGGCGCGGGCGCCACGCTGCGGACCGATCACTACGCCCTGGCGCCCAGCGCGAGCTTCGCCACCGGCCGGTAGCGCGCCCCCTGCGGCAGCAGTTGGCTTTCGAACACGGTCACGCACTCCACGCGCATGCCCGGCGTGGCGGGCAGCGTCACCCCGTCGAGGACGCGCTCGAACACCCGCCCGCCCGCGGGCGTTCGTGCCCGGCCCAGGGTGATGTGCGGCGTGTACGCGCGCGGCTCGCGCGGGTAGCCCAGCGCCTCGAACAGCGGGTCCGCCAACTCCACCCACCGCCCAGCGCCCCCGCTCGCATCCTCCACTCCACACCACAGCACGCGCGGGCTGCGCCGGCTTGGAAACCCACCCAACCCCGCCACCCGGATCGTAAACGCCGGCACCCGCCGAGCGGCTTCACCCGCCGCAGCACACACGGCTTCGATCCGTGCCGGCGGCACCTCGCCCAGGAACTTGAGCGTGATGTGCAGTTGCGCCTCACTGCACCAGCGCACTTCACGGTCGCGCGGCAGACCGCGCAGCAGTTGCATCAGCGGCCGACGCACGGCCGGGTCGAGCTCGATGGCGATGAACGTGCGCACCGGCTTCCTCGGGTTCGCGTCGCGAAACGTCGCGTTTCGCGCGGGCCGCCGCTATTCCAAATAGCCCAGGTCGCTCAGCCGCCGCTCGAGGATCTTCCGGTCTTCCTCGGTGTAGGCCTCGTCGGCCGTCCGCACAACCTTCGCGACCGGCGGTTCCTGCTCGACCACCGGCGGCGTGCTGAACGCCTCGGTGATGACGCGCCCTTCCATGTCGACCGGCACGCGCAGGCCGAGCGCCGCCAGTGCCGTCGGCGTGATATCCACAATGTTCGCGTCGACCCGAGCCCCCCTCTTCACGTTCGGCCCGGTCATCGTCAAGATGCCCTCCACGCGGTGCGTGCCCTCCAGCCGGTTCAGACCGCACCAGCGCACCGCCCGGCTCCCGCGGATCTTCCGCACCACCGCAAAGCCCGGGTGCGGCTCCAGCAGCAGGTCGGGCAGGTTCGGGTTTTCGGCCCGGCTGCACCCATACAGCTCTTCCGTGCGGTGCACGGCCGTGAAGATCGGCGTCACGCGGCCGTCGGGATGGCGGGTGGTCTCGGCCCGCAGCCGCTGGGCAAGCTCGTCGCGCAGCCGGTCGTATTCGGCCGGATCGACGATCCCCTGCGGCCCGCGGCCGCGCAGGTTGATGTACAGGTAGCCGTAGATCCCGGCGTGCATGACGCACGCCCGGGTCCGCGTCCAGTCGACGGCGAGGTCGCGCTCGATCCCGCGGCTGCCCTGCTCGAAGCGCGTGGCGCGGCCCTTGGTCAGGCGGTGCCACCAGTAGCCCGCGCGTGTGCGGGCCTGCTTCCAGCCGCTGCGCAGCGCGAGATAGCCCCACTTCGCCAGCAGCAGGTTGGGCTGGGCCTTGCCGTCGAGACTGCCGTGGCCGTGGTCCGACATGATCACCACCGTGGCGTCGTTGCGCCGCGCGTAGGCGAACAACTCGCCGAGGCAGTCGTCCAGCCGCGTGAAGCACGCCGCCGCCATCTCATTCTCGCGCGGGAAGCGGGCACTGAACCGCGGGTCGAGGTACTTCCAGGCCTTGTGCTGGAGGTTGTCGACCAACTTGAACACCACCATCAGAACGTCCCAGCCGAACTTGTCGCCGCAGTGCGTCGTCAGGCGCGTGCCCTGGTCGAAGCTGTTCGCGATATACTCCAGGTTGTCGCGGAGCTGTTCGAGCCGCCCGAGCGCGGTCCGCCGCCAGTTCGTCCGGTAGTCGTAGTTGGGAATCAGCCGGAAGATCTGCTCCTTCAGTTCCGGCGGCCACGTGAACTGCGCATCGACGCTGGGCGTCTCGAACCCGCTGATCATGAACCCGTTCACCGGCTTCGGCGGGTACGTCATCGGCACGTTGATGCTGCCGACCCGCAGCCCCTTCTCGCTCAGCAGTTGCCAGAGCGTCTTCTCCCGAATCTCGTACGTGCTGTTGAACGTCAGCGTGTGCGTCGTCGCGTCGTAGGTCTCGAAATCCAGGATTCCGTGTCGCCCCGGCCCTTTGCCCGTCATGAACGTCGTCCACGCCGCCGGCGTGATCGGCGGCCGCGTCGACATGAGCACCCCCGCCACGCCGCTGCGGATGAACGCCCGCAGGTTGGGCATCTTGCCCGCGTCCATCAGCGGGTCGAGCAC
>CAZMCT010000172.1:0-6084 GCA_964564785.1 uncultured Planctomycetales bacterium | reverse complement strand
GCGTGGAAGAGTTGAAGGCCCGGGCCCGGGCTTCGACGCAGCGGGCGCGGACGAGCAGTTGGGACGAGATTCCGGCGGACTTCGTCGGGCCGCCCGAGTTGCTCTCGAACGCCGCCCCGGCCGAGGAGGCGGAGCCGGCTCACGCCGAGGCAGGGCCGGAGCGGAGCGAGTCGAAGCCGCTCGTGCGCCGTCCGGCCGAGGATGACGGCGAGTGGTTCAACTTCAAGGACACTTCGTGGGAGGACGTGATCGCGATCTTCGTCGAGCGGATCGGCAAGCCGCTGCTGATGAGCGACGACTTGAATCTGAGCGGGACGCTGACGTACGTGAGCGACCGCAAGTTCACGAAGGAGGAGGCACTCGACGAACTGAACCTGATCCTGCACGAGAAGCGGCTGCGGTTCGTGGAGCAGGAGCACCATGTCCGCGTCATTCCGACGAACGAGATGAAGGCCTGGGTGCCGATCAAGGACCAGTACAGCACGGTCGCGGAGTTCGAGCGGGCCCATCCGCGCGACATGGACTACGTGGTGGTCTACTACCAGGTGAAAGACCGCCCGGCCGACGATTTCGTGAAGGCGTTCATCGACGCGGTGCCCGAGCCGACCGAGCTCAGCGCCCTGGCCGAGAGCAACCAGATCCGCATTGCGGGTGTAGCCCGCGACGTGCGGCGGTTCCTGGCGCTGAAGGAGCTGGTGGACCTCTCGCCGTCCGATCCGCGCGAAATGCGGATCTTCCCGATCAAGACCAACGCGGTCGACATCGAGCAGCGCGTGCGCGCGTTCCTCGACATTCGCGGTGGGGCCGTCGCGGCGCCGGCCATGCCGGCCATGCAGCGCGACCCGCGGACCGGACGCATGACGCCCACGGTGCCGGTGCCCTCGCCTGCGGCGGGCGGCGGGGCCCAGCACGAAGTGCACATGGTCGCGGACGAGCGCACCAACACGATCATCGTCAAGGCCATGCCCGACCGCTTCCCCGAGATCGAGGACCTGATCAAGACGCTCGACACGCGGCCGGACATCGGCGAGTTCAAGACCACCGTGATCGAGGTCCAGCACGCCGACGCGAGCGAGGTCGCGAACACGCTGAACCAGATCCTCCAGCAGGAGCAGGGCCAGGGGCGGACCACGCCCGCCTGGCAGTTGCGCCAGCAGCTCCAGCAGCAGATGATGAACCGCGGTCGCCGCGGCGTGCCGCCGGGGCAACCCCCGCAACCGCAGCCGCAGCCGATGATGGCCGGGACGGTGGCGCCGGAGGACCTGATGGGTGAGGGCGCGTTCGAGCGCGCCAAGAAGACCATTCGCCTCGTGGCCGACACGCGCACCAACTCGCTCATCGTGTACGCCAACGACGAGGGCGTGGAGCGCGTCAAGAAGATGCTCGAGAAGATCGACAAGGCCATCCCCGACAACTTCCGCACCATCCCGGTCGAACACGCGAAGGTCGGCGACATCCAGCCCTTGCTGACCGAGATCGTGCAGGGCATCACGGCCGGGCGGAGCGGCGGGCGCACGCCGAGCATCGTTCCCGACGAGCGGCGGAACCTCTTGTATGTCATGGCTGAGCGGGACGATATGGAGCGCATCGAGTCGCTGATCACAGAGCTGGACGTGGCGCGGCCGGACCTGCCGCGGCACATTCTCGAGCTCCAGAAGCTGCGGCCGAGCCTCGTGGCGGACTGGATCCGCGGGTTCCTGGGCGGCGAGAGCGCGGGCGGCGCGGCCGCGCGACCGGCGATCGGGCGGCGGATTCGCGGGCAGCTTCCGGGCGGCGCTACGGCGGCGCCGTCGAGTCCGGCGCCGACCACGACCAGCGACTACCAGCTCATTCCGCTGGACGAGGCCGGCATCCTGCTGGTGTTCTGCACGGAGGAGGACTGGGTCCGCATCCGCGAGACGATCGAGCTGTGGGACGAGCGGGCGATCAGCAATACGCCGAAGCTTGTCACGTTCCCGGTGGAGAAGGCCGCGCCGCAGGCGCTGGCCGCGGTGCTGTCGAACTTCTACCGCACGTACGACCATCCGGTGTTGGGCCGCAGCACGCCGGTGATCCAGCCCACCACGGGCGGGGTGATGGTCCAGGCGGTGCAGCCGGCGCTGGACGAGATCGAAGCCCTGATCGAGACGCTGGACCAGGAGCAGCTTGGCGACCGGGTCGAGATTCTGCCGCTGGTGAACGCGGACGCGAACGTGGTGGCCCAGCAGCTCGCGACGATGTTCGGGCCCCGGGCGGGCGGGATGCGCGGCACCGTACCGGGTGCGGGGCCGATGATCCAGGCCGACACCGCCACGAACTCGCTGATCGTGCAGGCCGAACAGCGGGACCTGGAGCGGATCAAGGAATTCGCGCTCCAGATGGACCAGGCGATCGGCAAGCAGGCGACCGAGCAGAAGTTCTTCCAGATGAAGAACGCGCAGCCTCAGGAAGTGGCCAATGCGGTGCAAAGCATCTTCGCCGGGCAGCGCGGCGGGCGGGGCGGCATTGTGGCGTCGCAAATCAAGGCGTTCGCGGCCGGCTCGCAGGTCGTGGTCGAGGCCCCGCACGAGAAGATGGTGCTGATCGAGCAGTTCATCGAGCAGCTCGACACCGCCAAGAACATGGTCACCAAGACGGTCAAGCTGGCCGGCGGTGACGTGACGCAGATCGCGACCACGCTGGGTCAGTGGGTCCGCAGCCTCACGCCGCGGCCGGACCGGCTGCAAGCCACGTTCATCCCCGACGTGAGCACCGAGTCGATCATCGTGACGGCCCCGGCCGACATGCTGCCGCAGATCGACCAGCAGATGAGCGCGTACATCACGGTCGCGGAGGACCTGGTGCCGGAGCGGCAGCTCATCCCGCTCGAGATCGCCGACGCGAACTACATCGCCGAACTGATCCGCCCGCAGGTCCTGCAATGGGTGACGGACAAGAAGGGGCCGAACGTCGCGAAGCGGGTGAACATCGCGGTCGACGGGCTCCAGAACCAGCTCATTGTCAGCGGGCCGCGGTTCGTGCACCCGCACGTCAAGGAGCTGGTGGCCCAGCTCGACCGCGAAGCCCCGGATCAGAGCCCGATCACCATCGCGCCCAAGTACGCCGACCCGAACCAGCTCGCGCAGATGATCCAGGCCATGTATCGCCCGACCGGCGGCAAGGCCAGCCAGCAGCAGGACGTGCAGGTCACCGTGAGCAACGGGCAGCTCATCCTCCGCGGTCCGAAGCGCAAGCTGGAGGACATCCGAGAACTCGTCGCCGCGCTCGATTCGCAGGACCCCGGGGCAGTGCAGGTCCGCACGTACGACCTGAAGGTGCTCAACGCGCTGCAAGTGCAAAGCCAGGTCCAGGCCTTCGTGGCTGCCTCGCGGAAGAACCTGCGGGCCGGCGGGCTGCCGCCGGGGGCCTTCGCCGAGCCGATGACGAACACGCTCGTCGTCCTGGCCCCGACCGATCTGATGCCGATGATCGACCAGCTCATCCGCGAGCTCGAGGGCAAGACTCCGCCCACCGGCCAGGTGCAGACCTACGCCCTGCGGTACGTGCGGGCCGACCAGATCCAGGCCAACGTCGACGCCATGCTCAAGGCCAAGGTGGCCGAGCGCGAGGGCGCCAAGCAGCAGGTCACGCGGACCGCGGTCTTCAGCGACACGGCCGCCAACCGGCTGTTCGTGTACGCGCCGGAGGAGTACCAGAAGCTGGCCGCCAGCCTGATCGAGATGGTGGACGCCCAGGTGGACACGGGCGAGCTGATCCACATCGTGCCGCTCCAGGCGGCCGACGCCACGCAGCTCGCGAACTCGCTGGCGCAGACCCTGGCCGGCGGCGGGGCCAAAGGCAGCGGGCCGGCCAAGGTGCGGATCGTGGCCGACGCCGGCAGCAACTCGATCCTGCTGGGCGGCCTGCCACAGGACGTCGCCGAGGCCGAGAGGCTGATCACCGAGCTCGAGGGCCAGAGCGCCTCGGTGCCCGAGCTCCAGATCTTTACGCTCAAGTGGGCGGCCGCGAGCGATGTGCAGAACACGCTCAAGGGGCTCTTCCCGCCGGGTCGCTCCCCGGCCGACAACGTGACCTGCTCGGCCGACGAGTACACCGGTCGGCTGGTCGTTTCGGCGAACAAGCGCCGCATGCGGGTGGTCGAGCAGTACATCAAGATGCTGGACCAGGACCCGACGCCGCCGGGGGAAGAGGGGCTGCTGGCCGGCGGGCGCGAGCTGCACTTCGTCGATATTCACCGCGGCAGCCCGAGCTACATCGCCTGGGACGTGAGCAACCTGTTCCCGGATGAGAGCGAGGGCGGTCCGAGCATCGAGAGCGACTGGTTCGACGAATACCTGATCGTGAAGTGCCGGCCCGCCGAGTGGCCGACGATTCTGAGCGCCATTCGAGAGTTCGAAGCGCGGGCGAAGGTGGAGCGCGTGGTCAAGGTCTACCGTCCGCCGGGTGGCGATCAGCAGACCGTGATCGACTGGATCAAGGCCCGCGGCGACGATGTGCAGATTACCCCGCTTCCCGAGCGGTCGATCAAGCCGCTGATCATCGACGTGTGGCCGGAAGGTGAAGAACCGGAGCAAGTCAGGCAGCGGCGCGAGCGCACGGACCGCGAGAAGCGGGAAGCCAACGGGCGGGTCGAGAACACGGGCGGTCGGACGATCCTGCCGTTCGAGCCCGGCTTGACGATCGACGCGCTGCTGCTCGACGAGCTCGAGCACGAGCTGTTCGTCGTGCCGACGCGCGTGGGCGGCGCCGTGCTCGAGGTCGCAAGCGCGCGCGAGGGCGAACCCCCGATCGACGTTCGAAGCCCAAACGAGGAACAAGCCGGTGGAACTCCGGACGGACTCCTGCCGTGGCTGCGGGCCATCGGCGGCGGCGAGTCGCTGCCGGCCGCCCGTGCGGATGTGTGGGCGGCCGATACGCCGACGGATGCCGGACTCGGAGGACCGGCGCTGCGGCCGTCGGTCGCGCAGCCGCCGGTGAATGACCTGTCGGCGAACGCGGGCACGGCTTCGAGCGCGCCGCCCGTGACGGGCCTGGTTTCCGCGCAGGTCCCGCCTGCAACGACGCCCGCGCAGCCGCCGCCGGAGGCTCCGGCAGCCAAACCGGAGCCCACCGCACCGATGCCGAAGCCGACCGCCGCGCCGGCCGCGCTGGCCGCGGGCGAGACGGGGGACGACCCGCGCCGCTCGCGCTCGCCGCTGCCGCGTGAGCAGGTGCAGGTAATCCCGCAGCCGGACGGCTCGTTCATTGTCGAAGGGCCCGACGACGACGTTGACGATCTGATCAAGGCGCTCGAGCTCATGCAGGAGGATCTCGCGAAGGGCGAGGTCATCCGCATCTTCCGCTTCCGCTGGGGCGACGTGTCGGCCGCGGCCGAGATCCTCTCGCTGATGTTCGACGTGCAGCAGCGGCAGCCGATCATTATTCAGCAGCCGCCACAGCGCGGGCGGGGCCAGCAAGGCCGGGGCGGGGACGACGACGACCGGTCGCAAAACATGATGGACCAGTTACGCGGCATGGTCGGCCAACCGGGCGGGCGGCAGGGCCAGCAGGGGCCGGGCAAGAGCGGCACGCCGATGCGGATCGCGACCGACCCGGGCCACAACTACCTGATCATCCGCTGCGACGAGGCGCTGCTGCCGGAGATTCACCAGCTCCTGCGCGAGCTGGACATTCCGCCGGGGGAAATCCAGGTCCGCGTCTTTCAACTCGTGAGCCTCGCGGCCGAGGAGACGGCGGAGAACATCAAGGATGTTTTGGGCATCTCGAAGGTGCAGCAGCGTAAGACGGGTCAGCGGCTGCCGATGGGTCGGCCCGGCGGTCCGGGCGGCCAGCAGCAGCAGCTCATGGAGATGCTCCAGCAGCAGATGTTCTCGGTGGGCGGCGTGGAAGGCGGGGCGAAGGTGGAGCGTGTCGAGATCGTGCCGAATGCGGTGACGAACTCGCTGCTGGTATCGGCTCCGCCCGAGGTCATGACGATCATCGAGGGCGTGATCGATAAACTGGAGGAAGTCGAGGGCCGCGGCGTGGTGGGGATCTACCACTATCCGCTGAAGAACGCGAGCGTGGACGACCTGGTGCCGCTGCTGGAGTCGATCTTCTCCGGCA
>CAZMCT010000171.1:0-6114 GCA_964564785.1 uncultured Planctomycetales bacterium | reverse complement strand
GACCGAGCCGTTGGGGGTGAAGATCAGGCTGATGTTGTCGAGGTCGTTGTTGTTGGTCTCGAAGATCTCCGTGAAGAAGTCGGGGACCTCGGGCGTCGTGAAGGTGTAGCAGTTCGCGTCAACGGTCACGTTGCCGGCCTGATCCTCGGCCTCGACGCTGTAGTAATACGTGGTGTTGTCCTCGAGGCCGTCGATCGCGACCACGGGCGCCACATCGTACACGCTGCTCGCGGCGGTCTGGTTGAGCGACCCGCAGCTCAGGCCGTAGTGCACGGTAGCGCGGACCGGCTCGTTGCTGTTGAACGTGATCTGCGCGTCGCGCGGCTCGATGTTGATGGCCTGCACGTCCGCAATGGTCGGCGCCACGCAGTCCACGTCGGCCGTATCGGTGACGACCACGTTGGTGCCGCCCAGGCCGTCGTCGGCGTCGATGTACGTCAGCGTGATGACGTCGCCGTGGGCGACCAGCAGTTCGCCGGCGCCGCCGCCCAGCGTCACCGTGCCGGAGAAGGAAGCCGTCGACGGGCCGGATTCGGTCAGCACGAGCGTCTCGCCGGTCGGGTCCGAGGTGGAGACCACCGTGACGGATACGGTCTCGACCGCGTTCGGGTCGGCGTTCAGATCGCAGTCGAGCACGCGGGCCTCGGCCGTGCCGCTGCACGCATAGATGCTGCGGGTCAGTCGGGCGGCGCCGCGCGACGAGCACGGCACGACGCCGCTGACGACCAGCGCGAAGTCCGCATCGATCTCCGGCGACTCGACGTGGCTGTCCTGCACGATCTCGTCGGCGATCACGCGGATGATCCACGGGCCGCTCTCGGGGTTCTGGACGAAGACGTTCTCGACCGTGTCGACGTGGTTGGCCGACCCGCCGGGCTGCGAATAGTTCCCGCTCAGCAGGCCGTAGTTGCCCCAGTAGCTTGTGCCGCTGGGGGTAATGACCTGCAAGGTCAGGTCATTGATCCGGGCCGGGCCCGACCCGGGGATGCCGGCCGGGTCGGCGTAGGTCATCGTCGCCCTGAGCTCCGGCTCGCCAGGCTCGACATTCAGCACGTATTCGATGGTTTGCAGATTCGAGATCACGTCGGTCTCGTTGATGATGAACATCTTCTCGCGCATGTCGTACACGCGCTGGATGCTGGGCCAGCCCCAGCCCTGGTGCACGCGCGTCAGGTCGTGCGACGTGCCGCTGAACGGGTACTGCCGAGCGTTGTTGATCATCACGGCCTTGGCGGTCGTCATGTGCGGCCGGTTGTCGAAGACCGTGCCGCCCGGGTCGACCTCGTTGCCGAACAGGCCCGCGGCCCACATCTGGAAGAACAGCCCGCAGTGCCCGGCGATGATCGGCGTCGCGCCGCTCGTGCCGCCGAAGTCGGACTGATAGGCGGTCGGGCTGCCGGTCGAGCAGGTCAGGATGCCGTCGTACGCGGCGCACAGGTCGGGCTTGATCCGCCCGTCGGACGCCGGGCCGATCGACGCCCCGCCGCACCAGCAGTCGTCGTTCCAGTTCTGGTTGTTGTAGTGATACACCCCGCCGCCCGACAGGATGTTCTTGGCCCAAGCCTGCGGCCGCGACATCTGGTCGCCCGCGTTCGACTGCGACTGGCAGTGCAGAATGTCGAAGTCGAACAGGGCGTCGTCGGTGTCAGCCGAGATGTTCGTGTAGGTCGTGACCCGGTCGCTGCCGACGCTCGCCGTCTCGAAGACGCACCAGTACGGCGGCTGCACCTGCTCGGCCGTGTGCTGGTAGCGCGAGGGGCCCTCCAGTCCGCTGTAGTTCAGGTCGCCGACGATGCCCTGGGCGTCGGGCAGCAGGCCGCGGGCGGCCGCGTTGCCGGTGCCGTCGCCGAAGCAGATGCCGGAGGTCGCGGCCCCGTGCGAGTCCGTCCCGACCTGTCCGTGCAGGATCAGCGGCCGCGACGCGAAATCGACGTGGCTGACGTTGAAGCCGATGTCGAACGCCTCGCCCCGCACGCCCAGACCCGTGAAGCCCGCCACGGTTTCGACGTAGTTGGCCCCGCCCAGCGCGCGGACGTTGTCCATGTCGGCCTGGAGCGGCGACCAGCGGTCGACAAACATCACCTCGTCCCACTGCACGACCTCGTACAGCAGTTCGGGCGTGAGCGTGGCCGCGATGAGCTGCTTGCCGAAGTCACGCGTGTCGACCTTGCCGCCCAGCTCCTCGATGCGGTCGGCCACGGCCTGCTTCTGCCACGGACCGCTGGCGAACACACGGATCACATAGCGCTGCACCGGGAACAGCTCCGCGGCATATGGCCGGCTGTCGCGCAGGTACGCCTCGAGGCGGTAGGCCGGATGATATGAGCCGACCCAGCGCACGAACGGCAACGCCGCCACGGCGTCACGCGCCTCCGGCGACAGCTCGACGATCTGGGCATGATTCGGAATGAAGCCGCGGATGATCCCGCCGAACTGCTCGATCAACGGCCGAAACTCCGGCAGCGGCTGCGTGAGGTACTGCACCAGGTACAGGTGGCAGTCCGACCGGGCCGCCAGCCCGCCCTTGGGGGCCGGTTCGCCGTAGGCCGGGTCGAACGTCCCGTGCTGGAGTTGCAACTCGTAGGACGTCGCCCGCACCCGGGCCACCGTCTGGCCGTCCAGGCTGATCGCGTAATACGGCTGCGCCGTGCCCGCGACTTCATCCCACACCGCCAGCACCACGTCCGAGCCGGCGACCGCGACCGTGCGGAGGTTCCGCACGGCGGCCGACGTCGAGTGGAACGGCGTGCCGTTCAGGCTGAGCGTGGTGGTGCCTCCGGCCGCCGCGGCCGTGACGGACGCGGGCGCCGCGTCCTGCCGCTGGGCCGGGGCGGGCAGCGTTGCCAGAAAGAGGAGCGATAAGCCGATGATGGCGTAACGATGCACTGCTGTCATGTCCCTGCTCCGATGAACGAGATTTCACATCGCACGAACCGCCTCGCGGCAGTCTAACTCAACGCTTGATGTGCCCGCCGCTGGCGACGGGAACGAGCGGACGCGACCGGTCCGCTGCCACATTTCTTCGCACTCGCCGGCCCGGACCTCATCGCGTCGGGCCCCCGTGCACGTATTCCGCGCCCGCCGTTCAGCGTCCGGTAAAGAGCGCCACGAACGGGTTGATGTCGTCAAACCCGGCCGAGCCGTTGTCGTTGACGTCGGCCACCAGCACGTCGCAGCCGGGCTGGTCGATCGCGTACGCGGCCGGATCGGTCAACGCCAGGACGAACAGGTTGATGTCCGCGAAGTCGAGAGCCCCGTCGCAATCCATGTCGCCCGCGGCGGGCAGGGCCGGCGCGACGCGGCCCCATACCTCTACATCGTCAATGTTCCACCCCGGGTACGTGATCGTCGCGTCCGTCGGGCCGAGGACCCAGCGGACGTACACGGCCGGTTCGTCGTCGGCCGCAGGCGAAAGTGTAGCCGTCCGCAGGGACCAGGCGGTAGGGCTCACGGCCGGGCCGATATGCTGCCAGATCGGGGACCAGTTCGCGCCGTCGGCGGAGAGCTCGACGGCCGCCTGATCGAACGGGGCGTCCTCGATGGCCAGCCAGTCCCAGTAGCGCAATTGGATGTCGCTGACGCGGGTGAAGTCCAGCGCCGGTGTGGTAAGCGCGCGGCGCGGCATGTCGTTGGAGTAATCGCCGGCGAGGTTATAGCCGTAGACGTACGGACCGGTGTGGCCGGCGAAGGGGTCGCCGGAGTGCGAGCCCGCACCGAGCGGCGGCCCGAAGGCCCACAAATCCTCGGTGGTCCAGCCGGGGTCGGTGTCGAGCGGGAACGAGTACACCAGCGACACCTCGGGCAGGACGCTGACTGTCACGGTCGCGACGTTGGAATCGCCGCCCTCGGGCGGCTGCCCGCCGTCGTTGGCCTTGAACTCGAAGGAATCGGTGCCGGCGAAGATCGTGCCGGGCGTGTAGAGCACGGCGTTGCCGCCGTTGGCGAGGGTGTACGGCGCCGCGGTAATCAGGCCGGCGGCCGGGTCGGTCAGGGTGCCGTGAATCGGCAGACTGAGCAGCGTGAACGTCAACGCGGGCGGCGGGGGTTCGCCGTCGTCGATGGCGGGCAGCTCGATGCTGACGGCGGTCGCGACGCCCGTAGTCAGGTTGACATTCTCGACCTGCGGGGGCGTCGGCACGACACTGTAAGCGGCAAAGGCGTTGACGATACCGTAGCCGTAGACGTAGAGCGGGTCGTAGGTGCCGTGCTGTACGTAGTAGCTCGAGGTCTCGAACAAGTTCTGCCGCATCTGATCCACGGTCCAGGTGGGCTTTGCCTGAACGAGGCACGCCACCACGCACGCGACCAGCGGCGTCGACAGCGAGGTGCCGTCGGCCGTGGTGTAGGCCGTGTTGCTGCTGGGCGAGACGGTGTGCGTGCTCACGCCGCGGGCGCACACCTCGGGCTTCACGCGCCCGTCCGCCGTCGGCCCGTCGGAGCTGAAATACGCGATGGTGCCCGAGCTGTCGACCGCCCCGCAGGTGATGCACTGGAAGGCGTCGGCTGGGGCGATAAGGCTCGACGTGTTCGGGTTGCTGTCGTGGTATTCGTTGCCGGCGGCGTTGGTGTGATGCACGCCGTTGGCGGTGTGGATGTTCATCGCGATTGAGGTGACGCAGGTCTGGCCGTCCATGTCCGCCTGCGTGTACCAGTCGATGTAGCCGAGCGAGGCGGTGGTCATGTCGACGCCGTGGGCCTCGTGGAACTCGAGCCCGGCCACGAAGTTGTCCTCCTCGGCCGGCACCTCCTGCGAGACGTCTTCGGTCTTGGCGAGGACGAACTGGGCGTCGAACGCGCCGCCGACCAGCGCGCCGGGCTTGTACGCGCCGATGCACCCGAGAATCATGGTGCCGTGGCTGTGCTGGTCGGCCGGATCGCCCGGCTCGGGCGCGGTATTCCCGTCGTTATCGACGAAGTCCCACTCGGCCAGCACCACCAGCGGGTGGGCCGGGTCGTTGAAGGCCTGGTGCGTGCGTTTGAACCCGGTGTCGAGGATGCCGATGATCACGCCCTCGCCGGTGTAGCCCAGGTCGTGCAGCTCCGGCAGGTGAAGCTGATTGAGCTGCGCGGTCGAGTTGCCGTAGTTGATGGTCCGCTGGCCGCCGCTCTCCTGCGGCACGACCGGCGCTTCGCGGACGTTCAGCGCCTCGACCCGCCGCACACGGGCCACGGCCTCGCAGCGGTCCACGAACGGCAGGGCGGCGATCTGCTCCACCTGCGCCCTGTCGGCCCACACGCTCACCGCGTTCACCCAGCGGCTCACGATGTGCAACTTCGCCCCGGTCGCCGTCACGGCGTCGATGTAGGCCGGCGCCACGGGTAGGTCGTGCTCATCGAAGAGCGCGCCGCCGCGCAGGGCATTGTTGCCTCGAAGGATGCGGCGCTGCACCGCCCGCGGATTATAGGACGCGGCCACGTCGGCCAGTGCGGCCGCGCGCTCCTCGTCCGACCGGATTCCCTTGTCGGTGAAGAACACCCAGGTCTTGGTCGTGCCCTCGTCGGCCAGCCGCTCCAGCAGCAGGGGGGACAGCTTGCCCGCCGGCCGGTCGGCCGCGACGGCGATCGAGGCGAGTAGTGCCACCAAGGAAGTCCGCACCAGGGCATGACCGGACGGGGCGTACATACAACTCCCTTCCCGCGCGCACGCGCGGAAAACGTGTGGGCGCTCGCAGCGAACAGGGGATCGCCGGGCCGAAGGCCGGGTACGCGCAACGGCGGCTTCGATCCTCCGGTGGCGCGCGGATTCCATCCCGGCGCGCAGCGCTCCAGTGCATCGTACCCAGACGAGCGTGCGGGCTGCAAGCGATTTTGCCAGAACGCGTAACCGCGCACCCCCCGCTGTCGCTCAGCTACGGCAGGTTGCGAACCAGAGCGCAACCTGCCCTACGCCTACGCCGGCACTGCCGACACGGCAGTGGCACACCGCCACAACCACCACCGGGGCGGCGGTGCCACATGGCTGCGTCGAGGACGCACCGGACCGCTACGCGAAGCCGACCGCCGGGCTGGCGGCGGTGCCACATGGCTGCGTCGAGGACGCACCCTACGGGTTCGTCAGCAGCACGACGAACGGGTTGATGTCCTCGAACCCCAGCGAGCCGTTGCCGCTGACGT
>CAZMCT010000170.1:0-6125 GCA_964564785.1 uncultured Planctomycetales bacterium | reverse complement strand
GACGAGGCGCGGGGGGCGGGTCGGCCGGCTGGCGGGCCGATTCACCCGGGGCGGACCGGGCCGGGGCTGACCAGCAGAACACGAGCGCGAGCACGACCATGGGCAGACGCATGTTGGGCTCCTCGGTGTTGAGCACGGCATCTAACCATAGATGCCGCGCGGCGACAAGAATCGCGGCCGTGTGCCCCGAAAACCCGCCCGGCTCGCCGGCGGTCCGGCCGCCGGAGCCCGACGGCCCCGGTCGCTACCGAGCCGGACCGGCCGCTACACTGGTGGAATGGCGTGGGTGGTCTGGGTCCTCTTCGAGTCGCGTGCGGCGCTGGCCGCGCTGCTCGGGGTGGTCCTGTTCGTGCTGCTCGTGCACTGGCGGCGGAGCGGGCGGCCGCGGCCGCTGTTGCTCGGGCTGGCCGCCGCCGTGCTGCTGCTGGTCGTGCAGGCGCTGGTGGTGACGAAGCGTGAGCACGCGCGCCGGATCCTGTCGGCGATCGAGCAAGACATCGTGGCCTCGCGCACGACGGCCCTGGCGGCGGCGCTGGCCCCGGACTTCGATTTTCCGGAGGGCCGCGCGGGCTTCCTGGAGCTGGTGGACCACGAGCTGGCGCGTATCGACGTCCGCTACCTCGAGCGCTGGTGGCTACGGGTGGAGCGCGACGAGGGTGAGCGATTCACGGTCGTGGTCGAGTATTCCGCCGACATCGCCGGCGTGTATGCGGGCACGTTCCAGAGCGGGTGGGAGCTGACGTTCGTGAACACGGCCGACGGCTGGCGCGTGCAGCAGATCCGCCCGCGGCACCTGGCGGGCATGGGCAACGTGAACTGGTCGTCGATCCGGGGGATGTAGCCGGCCAGGACGGATCGCGCAGGCGCTGCGGCCGGCGCCGCGAGGCCCGCGCGGGGAGAGAGCCGGGCCGGAGCACGCGCGGTGCAGCGTCCGCGCGGTCGACGCTCCGCGGGAGTACCGTGGCGGCGGGTTGCGGCCCGCAGCACAAAGCCCGCCGCGATGACGCTGGCGGTCGCGCTCGGCAGGACCTTCGTGCCCGGTGCGATTCGGCGGCGCTCCGCAACCCGATGCTCCTTGGCGGGCCGCTAAATCACGATCGGCCGGTCGGCCGGGCGTCGTGGCCAGAGCAGCAGCAGCGCCCCCAGCCCCAGCGGCACAAGCCCGAAGGCCACGGTGGGTGCCAGGTCCGGCGCCGTCGCCAGGTCGCGCGGGTCACGGCCCGAGAACAGCCACAGCAGCGCGGGCCCGCCCCACAGCATCGCCACCAGCGCACCCCACAGCAGCGCCACGCAGCCGACGCAGCCCCGCACAAAGTGCCACGCCCCGTGCTGCCGTCGTGCGGCCACCAGCAGCAGACTGCCCAGCAACAGTAGTACCAGCGGTACGCCCAATGGCACTCCGCTGCGTAACAGCGGCTCCACGCTGCGGTCTACGTGCCACTTGCCGGCATCCAGGGCCCGCGTGGCCCGATCGATCAGAACCGGCTGGCCCAGCGCCACCGCCATGCCGGTCAGCAGCAGCAGCTTGCCTAAGAATGCCATCCCGGCGTTCGCGGTCCGGCCCACGAACGAGGGCTGCGCCGTTACCACGATGGGCTTCGGCGGCATGGGCCCGAGCGCCGGCGTGCTCACCGCCTGCGCGCGCGGAGCGCCGCCAACGGGCGCTGTTGCGGCCGGCGCGCTCTGCGGTGGTTGGACCACCAGTCCGGAACGCGGAACCGCAGGTGCCGCGGGTGGCACCGCGTTCGACACCGGAGCCGCCGGGCTGAAGCCGGCTGTGTGCGGCCACATGCTCGCGGCGGCCTGCGTGAGCAGGGAAATCGCGGCGGTCATGCCGGCGGCCACCCAGTCGTACTCTTCGGGGACGCCGGCGATGTGGGCCGTGACGAGACCGACCACGGCCGGCCAGAACGCCCACCAGCCGTTGACCTTGCCGGCACGGCCGCTGTCAATCCGGCTCTCCCAGGAGCAGATGAGCATGGCCGCGAGCGGTCCGAGGATAATGGGTTCGAGCCCGCGGACTTCGTCCTGCGCGAGCGCCCAGCCCGGCAGCATGAAGAGTCCGCCGAGGCTGGCGTAGGTCAGGCGGTCAATGATCTTGCTGCGGGCCGGAGCGCGCTGGAGGAGCCACAGGTGCGCCAGCAGCGGGCCGACGACGGCGCCGAGCATCATGAGGATCGTCGCGACCACCCGCGCATCCAGCGGGCCGCCGGCGTTTTCGAAGGGGGCCGACAGCGCGAACGCGATCGCGGCCGTCACGGCCAGGAGCACCACGGTCTGCGCCCCGCGTTTGACGCGGCGAACGGGTTGCTCGACGCGCTCGGGCGGCGCCGGCCGCGGGGCGGCGCCGGCGCGCCGACCGTGTTTACGCTCCATTCGGGCGGTTTTCTGCTCGAGCTTCCGCGTCAACTGCTCGAGTCGCTGCTGAAGCCGCGGCGGCAGCGCGCCGGCCGGATTGACGGGCGCCTCGCGGACGTCCAGCGGCGGCGCCGGCGGCGGCCGGACGAGGCCGGCGGTGACGGTCTGGTCGGGGTCGAGCAGCTCGGGTCTGCGGGGCACGCGCGTCAGCGACGTCGCGTCGAAGCTGGCGAGGCTGCGGCTGATGTCGGCACACTCGCTGACGGCGGCCAGCATCGCTTCGGCGTCCGGGTAGCGGTCCTGCGGCTCCTTGGCCAGGGCCTTGGCGATCACGCGGGCGAACGGGGCGGGGATGCCGCTCAAATCCGGGTTGTCGCGCAAGTGCCGCATGAGGATTTCGCCCATGCTGGAGCCGCTGTACGGCAGCCGCCCGGTCAGCATCTCGTAGAGGATCACGCCGAGCGCGTAGATGTCGATGGCCTTCGTGTAGCTGCCCGAGCCGATCTCGGGTGCCATGTAGTGCACGGTACCGACGCTGACGGTCTGGCCGCTGTGTTGCGAGACCGACATGTGCTTGGACAAGCCGTAATCGCCGATCTTCACGTAGCCGTCGTCGTAGAAGATGTTCGCGGGCTTCAGGTCGCGGTGCACGATGCCGCGCTCGTGCAGGTACGCCAGACCCTTGGCGATGCCGGCCAGGAAAAAAGCGGCCTTCTGCGGACCCATCCCGCCCGGCTCGGCCACCAGCAGCTCGCGCAGCGACGGCCCGCTCACGTACTCCATCACCACGAACGGCTCGCCGGCCGCATTCCGCTTCACGTCGTAGATCGTGATCAGGTGCGGGCTCTTGAGGTTCATGACGTGGGCGATGCCGCGCAGCTCGATCTCCGGGTTTTCACGCAGGTACTTCAACGCCACCTGCTTGCCCGAGTCGGTCAGCGCGTAGTACACCTCGCCGAAGCCGCCCCGCCCGATGGCCCGCTGCACCGTCAGCCCCTCGAGCGGTCGATCCCCATGTTTGAACGTGTACGACACGTCTTCGTCCTCCGTAGACGGGCCCACGCCCGCGAAGCGGCTCCCTATGCGTACGGCTTGACCGTGACGCGCAGCTCCCCGAATTCCAGTGTCTCGCCCGCGGATACCGCCCGCGCCGCGGCGCTCAACCAGCCGTTCCCTCCCGTCTGACGCGCGTACAAACCTCCGCCCCGCTCGAACAGCACCACCTGCCCGCTGCTCTCCGTGGTCCGCACATGGCAACTCGGCCCCCCGCCGAGCAGGCACGTTTCGTCAAACAGGATCACCTCGCTCACATCCTGCGGCAGCCGGCAACGGTGCGACAGCCGCAACACCGCCGTCGTGCTCTTCGCGCTCGGCCGCGCGAACACCATCTTCGCGCTGTCCCCCAGCACGATCCGGTCCCCGTCACGCAGCAGCGTGTGCTCCACCCGTCGCCGGTTCACCGTCACCGGCCCGTACGCCGTCAGAAAGTAATCCTCGCCGCAGCGCACGATTTCCGCGTGGTGCGACTGCACGTCCGCCGGCAGCGCCACGGCCACCCACCCGCTGCCGCCGGCCCGCCCGATCCGCACGTGCGCACGCCGCACCAGCAGTGCGCTGCCCCCCCCGTCGACCAGTACCAGCAGCGGCTGCTCCAGCCGCACGGCCCCCGGATCGGTCGCTTCGCTTTCCAGCGACGGACGCGGCGGCCGCTCGGCCAGACTCGCCGCCTTGCCCGGCAGCGAAGCGTACACCCCCAGCGGCGACGCCAGCAGCGCTTCCTGCGCCCGCGACAGCTCACCGAGCGCGTCGAGCGCACCGCCGATCCACGCCACGTCGCCGCTCACGCCTTTCAGCCGCAGCAGCGTCTGCCGCAAGCCGGCGTAATCGCCCGTCGCGAACAACTCCACCGCCCGCGCGCACAGCCCGACCACTCGCTCACACTCAGCCATCGCCGGGTCCAGCGCCGTCAGGCCGCCGAGTACCGCCCGCGCCGCCAGCAGCCGCTCGATCCGACCCTCCCACACCCACTGCGGTACTACCCGCCGGTACGTCCCCGCCAGCCGCGCCCCCAACGCATCCGTCTCACGCGTCCGCCCGTGCCGCTCGCACGCCTCACGCCAGTAGCGGGCCGCCGCCAGCACGTCGTCGCCGTCCAGCGCCGCCCCCGCCTGCGCAACGAGCTGCGCCACGCGCTCAACCCGCACGTTTAGCTCCTCGGCCAGCTTCTCCCGCTGCCGCTCGTCATCCACCCGCGCCACGTTCAGCCGGCAACTCTCCAGACGCCCCTCCCGCAATTCCTGAGCGGCCCGCCCGGCCGCGGCCTGGTCGTCTGCGGCCTGCGCGGCGGCCGTGCGCATTTCGGCCTCGATCCGCTGCCGTAGCTCGGCCGCGTCGGGTGCCGGCCGCCCGAGTGCGGAAAGCGTGTCGAGGTCGGCGAGGGCTTCCCGGTAGCGGCCGGCCTGGCGGTGGAGTCGCACGCGGGCGACCAGCGGGCGGACAAGCTCGTCGAGCAGGCGCTGGCCGCGCGGGTGTTGCCGGATTTCGGGCTGGAGCGCGGCGACACAAGCCTCGTCCAGTCGCCCCTCGCGAAGGGCCTTCTCGGCCGCACTGATTCGCACAAACATCCACCGGGCAAACATTTCCGTCCTCGTGCCACGGCCCTGACCGGGCCCGATTGTATCGCCTGGGGACGGCCCGCGGCGGAGCACTGCGGCCGTTCCCCTCTGCGGTGTATTCGTAGGCCGGCGACACATATTCGACGGCCGGGAGCGCGGCGCAGCGCCCGAAACGCGCAATGCCTGCGCCTCGCCTCCGCGATCGGGGCCCTGTCAACGCACGCCGCGGGGGCTTCCCGGGCTGTCACGGTTTTTCGGACGGGCGGTACTCATGTTTTCCCCGCAGGTGTCCGATGAATCCACAGATGAAGTGGCACTGCGCAGTGCCTGCGTGGGTACATCGTTGGGAAGGAGAACAGAACCCCTCTTGCGGAGGGGAAACTAGCAGGAACGAAAGGTGGTGTAGCATGTTCCTCTGGTTCTTCGAGTTCCTGTCTCTGATCTCCCTTCTGGTGCCGCTCGGGGTCGAGGGCTGAGCATGGCTGAACAGCCTTGGACCCCGGCCTACACCCGGCGCGAGCTCCGGCACAGCGGGTACGTGGCCGCAGGGCTGTGGCTCCTCTCGGGTGCGCTCCTGGCGCTGCTCGTGGCCTGGTCCACCGGACCGCACGGGCTCGCCTGAGCTGAAAGGACTGCGCCCCGTCCGGGGCGGCCGCCGCGTCTGACGGCGGATCAGGCCGAGAGCGCTGAATCGTCCACCCGCCTTCCAGCGCTCCTCAGGACGGGCAACCAGGTCGATTGGGGAAACGGGGCAGAACAATTCCACTCAGACCGAGGAGCGCAGCGCGGTCGGCTGGACGTGCGCCTATTCGGCGGCTTGCGCTGATGCGGTCCTTTCGCGGCGCGCACCCCTTGCGCGGCGTGCAGCCGTTCCGAGGAACACGCCCTCGCGGTCATGCCGGGGAGCGCAGCGCCGAGGAATTTCGCAAGGGATGGGATGCCCTCTCGCCCCCCGGACTGACCGCATCCGCGATCCGTGCGGGCTCCCTCGCCGGCCAGCGAGGGGGGCCTCACCGCGCTCGGCGGTGTGCGATGCTCCCCAGACCAGCGGCGGCCGTTAGCCCCCCAGCGCCCGGAGCACTGCCTGCCAGTAGGCTGCCGCTTCCGGCGTGTCCTGGTGGACGGCTTCGTCAGCCACAATGGTCAGGAGCG
>CAZMCT010000169.1:0-6203 GCA_964564785.1 uncultured Planctomycetales bacterium | reverse complement strand
GGTGGGGTGGCACGGTCCGCAGCGGCGCAGCCGCGCAGGGCCGTGGTGGGTCCGCGGGCTGGCAGCGGCGTGTCGGCCGTGTGCCGGCCGGGCTTGTCGGCGGTATTTCGGGGGCAGTACAGTCCGGTCGGAGGTGTGCGTATGCGGACCGTAATCGTGCTGAACAACGATCAGATGGGCCACGGGGATCCGGAGCTGGGCCGGAAGATCCTGGCGACGTTCCTGCGCAAGTCGCCGGCGATCCGCGACGTCACGGCCATCGTGTTATTCAACAGCGGCATTCGGCTGGCCTGTGAGGGCTCGCCCGTGCTCGCCGAACTGACGCAACTGCACGAAGCGGGCGTCGACCTCCGGCCGTGCGGGACCTGCCTCGATTTCTACAAGCTGAAGCTGGCCGTCGGGCACGTGTCAAACATGGATGAAATCGTACAAGAGTTGGACCGGGCGGACAAAGTCATCACGCTGTAGCGGCTCCAGACCAGTACAGATGTCGGCCATGATTACGGAGGGCGACTCTTCGGGATTGGCCGCACAGCGCCGATTGCGCCGCCTCGTCCCGCTGGGCGGCGGCATGTTGCTGCTGCTGGCGGCGACACTGGTCGGCCTGGTGTTCGCTCTCACGCCTCATTTGGAGACACCACTGGAACAGGATACGCCGCCACGGGCGCGCCGCACGGCGGAACCGCGTGTCGCTCGCCCCCTCGACCTCGAGCTTCCGTCCGCGCTTGAGCTTCCGTCCGCGGCGGACACCTCCGACGACGAAACCGGTCCGGAGAACCCGGGCCCAGACGATCCCGGGGCCGAATCTTCCGTCGAGCGCCGGCACGTGCAGCGGGGCACAAACCTTCCGACCGATACGCCGCCACAACCCGTGCCGCCTGCGGCCTCTCAGGCCGCGACGCTGCCGGCCGGCGCGGCCCGGGGCGAGCGCCGCGACGAGTGGGACCGGTCGGAGCCGGCCCGCCAGCGGGGCCTGAGTCGCTTCGGCGGTACGCCACGCACGGAGGACGCAGTCGAGGGCGGGTTGCAGTGGCTGGCGGCGCACCAGTCGCCCGACGGCACCTGGGATCGCGTGCACTTCGATCACCAGTGCCCCGAGGATGATCGCTGCCCGGGCGCGGCCGTGCAGCGGCTCGAGAGCGACCTCGCGGCCGGGACGACCGGCCTGGTTTTGCTCGCGTTTCTCGGTGCGGGTCACACGGACCGCGCCGGTCCATACCAGGCGACGGTCGACGCGGGCGTGCGGGCGCTCGTCTCCCGCCAGCAGGCAGATGGCGGTTTTTCGGCCGATGCGTCAATGGCGGGCTACAACGACGCCCTGGCGACGTTCGCGCTGGCCGAGTACGCGGCCCTGACGCACGACGAACGCGTTCGCCAGCCGCTCGAGCGCGCCGTGGCACGCCTGGTCGCCAGCCAACAGTCCCTGGGCGGGTGGGACTACGGGCGGCGTCCCGATTCCGGCCGCAACGACACCTCCATCACCGCGTGGATGGTGCAAGCGCTACACGCGTGTGCGGCCGCGGGTATGGATGTTCCGCCCGAGGCGTTGGTGCGCGCGGCACTGCATTTCTCGCGCGCAGCCGAACGCGACGGCCGCGTCCGTTACGCCGACGCGGGGAGCGGGTTTCGGCTGGATGCGAACCTGCGGCCGACCTATCAGTACGGACCGGGGATGCTCGCCGCGGGTCTGATGTGCGAGCAGTTGCTAGGTTGGCGGTTGGATGCGCCGCTGCCGCTGGTGCAGCGCGGCCGGCTGTTGGCGGATATGCCGTCGGCCGCGAAGGCGCGTGGTCGCGACCCGGCGCAGTTTCACAACGAGTACTACTGGTACTACGGCACGCTGGCGATGTTCCAGCGTGGGGGCGACGACTGGGACCGCTGGAACGGCCGACTGCGTGACGCGATCCTCCCGCTCCAGAATCGGGAGGAGATCGACGGGCGGCGGTCGCACGCCTGGGGGAGCTGGGCGGCGTTCGGGCCGAACTGGGGCCTGTACGGCCGCATGGGCGGGCGGGTCTATACGACCGCGATCTGCACGCTGACGCTGGAGGTGTATTATCGGCACACGCCGGCGTACCTGACCGAAGAAGTGATCTTCACGGCGGATGACTGGCGGGCGGAGCTGGCGGGTTGGACGGCGGGCGAGCGGCTCGCGGCCGTCGCGACGCTGGCGCAATTGCGACTGGAAACGGGCGAGCCGGCGCTGGTCGCGATGCTGAGCGACGGCGAGCGGCGCGTGGCGCTGGCGGCGGCCGTGGCGCTGGCCGAAATTGATTCGCCGGCGGGTCTGCCGCTCATCGAGCGGGTGATCACGCCGCTGCCGCGGGGGGAGCGACAGAGCCTGGAGGCGGCCCGCGACCGGGGGCGGGCGATACTCGCGCTTCCCGCGGTCGGGGGCCGGGTGCGGGTCGTGGACGAGGCGCACCGTCTGGCGACGGTCGATCTCGAGCGGAGTTGGGTCGGAATGGAACTCGACGTGTACGGCGACGGCCGGCCGGGCCCGCGGCTGCGGATCATTCAGCGTTTCACCGGTCGCACGGTCGCCGTCGCGGCGTGGGAGGCGGGTTCGGCGGCGCCGGTTGCGGGGGACGGCGTGTTGCAGGTCGGGCGGTAAGCGCACACCAGCGTACCCATTGTCGTTCGATCCACATCGTGAGTCCGCCGCGAGCGGGGGTTGGGCGTTGGATCGCGCGAATGGCACGCCCGGTGCACGGCGAACGTGGTCGTGCAGAAGCTGCGACGTCGCGCAAAGGCTGCTGGCCTTGCGGCGGGCGTGCTGCGGTCGGAGCGGGCGCGGGTTTTCTGCGGGCGGGCGGGGCTTAGCTCTTCGGGGGGCGCGACTTACGGGAGGCCGGCCACGGTGCCGGCGGGCGTGCGGCGGCCGTTGGCACGGACCCTGCCATAACGCGGCGGCGGCGTGCGGAACGTCCGCAAGGACGTGGCGACCCCGCGCGTCGCGGCATAGGAGCACGGCATGCACCGCTCGCGGAGAAGTCGGTTCGCGAATCCGGCCGCGCAGCCGTCCGGTCCCACAGTGCCCCAGGAGCACAACGTCGGTCCGGAACTGCCTCCTCTGCCTCGGGATTGGAGCCAACTGGGACGGCAGGTGATGGCCGAGGCCTGGCGCCGGCTCACGGATGAGCACGCCGGCCGTTTGTCGGCCACACCAGCCGTCCCGGCTCCTACACCGGCCATCGACGAAGCGCGTCGCGCAGCGCCAGGCTGTGCGAGCGGCGCAGACGCGGTCGCCGCAAACAGGGGAACGCCATGATCTACGGCCTGTATCACTCCGCGGCCGGGATGCTGACGACCGAGTACCGCCAGGCCGTGATCTCCAACAACCTGGCGAACGCTGATACGGTCGCATTCAAGCGCGACGTTGCGACGTTCGCCGAACGCCTGCCGGAGTCGAGCGTGGGGCTGCGGCGTGGGCCGAGCGCGGCGGACATGGCGGGCCTCACGGGCGGGCTGTGGCTGGGGCGGACCTGTACGGATTTCAGCGCGGCCGGGAAGATCGTGACGAATAACGCCCTGGATGTCGCGCTCGACGGTCCGGGGTTTCTCGCGTTCGAAGCCGGGGGGCAGGTGTTGTACACGCGTGACGGCCGGCTGAGGCGCAACAGCGAGGGGCTACTGGTCTCGGCGGCGGATGGTGCTCCGGTGCTGGGGCGCGGCGGGGCGCCGATCCGCGTGGATCCGGCGGGCAGCGAGCCGACGATCGACCAATACGGCCGGGTGACGCAGGACGGGGTGCTCGTGGGGGAACTCGAACTGGTGGATTTCCGGGACTACGGCGCGCTGCGAAAAGTGGGGCAGACGCGCTTCGCCGGCCCGGATCGTGACGCGGTTCCGTCGGAGACGCTGGTGCAGCCGGGCTACGTGGAGGCCGCGGGCGTGCAACCGGTGTTGGAACTCGTGGACATGATGGAGGCGTCGCGCGCGTACCAGATGAACGCGCGGATGGTGTCCTTGCAGGATGAGACCGCCGGGCGGCTCATCAACGCGGTCGCCCGCACGTAACAGCCCGTTGGGAAAGGGGACAGGCGCCGCCGGAGCGGTTGTCGGCGCTCGCGTGATGGCGGGGTGGCGCGGAGCCAGACCCCGTTTTCAACGGGCTGCGAAGCGGGCCGGGCGACAGGCGCACGGCGATTTCGAGGATCAGGCATGGCGATCACCGCTCTTCATACCGCCGCGACGGGCATGCAGGCCCTGTCGACCAAGATCGACGTGATCGCGAACAACATCGCGAACGCAGACACGCCGGGCTTCAAGGCCGCGCGGGCCAACTTCCAGGACCTGCTGTACCAGCTTCGGGCCCAGCCGGGCGTGCAGACCACGGACGAGACCGAGACGCCGCTGCCGACCGAGATCGGCCTGGGCGTGGCGGTCTCCAATACGCAGGTGATCTTCAAGCAGGGTTCGGCCACGCAGACCGGCGAACCGCTGGACATCATGATCCAGGGCGACGGCTTCTTCCAGGTCGAAATGCCGGGCGGTGCCACCGGCTACACGCGGGCCGGCAATTTCGTCCGTAACGCCAACGGCGAGCTGGTCCTGGGCAACAGCTTCGGATACCGCCTCAAGGACTCGCCCACCATTCCGGAAGAGGTTCCCAGCCAGGCGATCGGGATCGGCAGTGACGGCCGCATCGTGGCCACGATGCCCGACGGCACCACGCAGGAGCTCGGCCAGATCCAACTGGCCCGCTTCGTCAGCCCGACCGGCTTGCTCCAGCACGGGGCGAACATTTTCCTGGCGACCGAAGCCTCCGGCGAGCCGATCGAGGGCGTGCCCGGTGATCAGGGCCTCGGCGAGCTGATGGCCGCGCATCTCGAAGCCAGCACAACCGAGGCGGTTGCCGAACTGGTCGAGCTGATCAAGGCCCAGCGCGTCTTCCAGATGAACAGCCAGACGATCCAGGCGGCCGACGAGTCGCTGCGGGTCGTGGCCAATCTACGGAGGTAGCCGTGAATCGCGTGCTCAGGCGAACTGAGAACCGCACCGGACGCGACGCGCTCTCGCTCGCGGCGCTGATCGCCCTCGCGGTGCTGGTTCTGACCGCGCCGGGCGGGGCCCGGGGCGATGAGCCGCCGGCCGAGCTGCGCCTGCGGGCTCAGGCGACGATCACCGGGACGGCCGTCACGCTCGGCGACGTTCTGGTGTTCGGCCGCGGGGCGGAGGAGCTGGCGGAGCAGATCGCGGGCCGGCCGCTCGCGGCGGGCGGCGCGGAGCTGCCGGCGACGGTGACGCACGCCCAGGTTTCGCGGCGGCTGGGCGAGCTGGGCGTGAATCTGGGCCGCGTGCTGTTGAGCGGGCCCGTACAGTGCCGGATCGTGCCAGCCGCCCCGCCCGCGTCGCAGCCGGTCGCGCCGGCCGAAGCGCCGCTGCTGCGCCCGACGGAAGAAGTCGGCGGCCAGCGCACGCTCGCGGCCGTGCTGCGCAGCCAGGTGCAGCAGGAGTTCGCGGAGCTCGGCGGCACGGTCGAGTTGAGTTTTGAACGGGCCGGTCAGGAGTTCTTACAGCTCACGAGCCCGCCGTGGTCGTTCACGGTGAGCACATCGGGGCGGGGCAAGCTCGGGGTGCGCGAGTTTCACGTGGTGATCCGCGGCGCGGGCGAGGTGCAGCGGCGGGTGGACATCGTCGCGCAGGCGCGGCTCGTGCGGCCGGTCGTGATCGCGCGGCGGCCGCTCAACGTGGGATCGTTCGTTCGCAGCGACGACGTCGAGCTCCAGGCGCGCGTGTTCGAGGCGGAGGGGGCGCTGGGCGTGGCCCGGCTCGAGGAAGTCGTGGGGCAGCAAGTCAAGGTATTTGTTCCGGCGGGCGACCTGGTTTCGCGGGCCGCCCTGAAGAGCGTGGACCTGGTGGCCCGCTCGCGCCCGGTGACGGTGACGGGCGACGGGCCGGTGCAGGTGCGGCTGACGGGCGTGGCGCTCGACAGCGGGACGTACGGCGACACGGTGCGTGTGCGGCTGGGGGATGCGCGGGGCGAGAAGCGCATTCTGCGCGGCGTGGTGACCGGGCTCGGCACGGTGAAGCTGGCGGAAGGTGGTGCATGAAGACGACGCAGACGGGAATCCGGCGAAGTTGCAGCCGCGGGCGACTGGCCGTCCTGATCGTGCTGGCGATGACCGGCCTGTCGTGGGCGCAGAACAACTCGCTCCTTGCCCAGCAGGGGCGCGCGGTGTTGCCGGGCGGGCCGCCGC
>CAZMCT010000168.1:0-6255 GCA_964564785.1 uncultured Planctomycetales bacterium | reverse complement strand
CCGACCTCCGGTCGGTCAGTTGACAGGCCGGAGGCCTGTCCCCCAGGGGTAACAGGCCGGAGACCTGTCATGAAGGGTTGCGATAGCCGCTCTCAGACAAAGGGGCGGGTTCCGCGTTAACCCCGGCCACTTTAGGGCTAATATCGATCTCCGGGCTGACTCTTCCGTCTTTCCTGGGGCAGTTGGGCACATTCGGAAACCGTTTTCGTTGGCGCTTCCGATCGGTGCAGTGTGGCAGCGCGCATCGCTAACGGCCGACGCGTGGGCAATCGGCGGTCGCGGCCGGGGGCAGCGGATGCACCTCGACGCCAAGCACGTAGTCCCCGAAGGGTCGCCCAGTGCAGACCCGGTGTTGGTGTTTTCGTTGTCGCTGGTCCACAAGCCCGAGGCAGGAGACCTTGACCAGTTGCATGCCCGTTGCTAGAGTATCGGAAGTTCGGTCCGGTAGACATTCAAGTGGTTTTCAGGTATTCAAGAGAAGGAGAGCTGAATGCGCAAGGTTTGTCTGTTGGCACTCTGCGGTGCGTTGTCGCTCGGTCCGGCTGTGCTGGCCGACGACTGGGTGATGACAATTACGGTTGACAATCAGTACGACATTTACTTCGGTACGCCCACAACGACTACGTACTTCGCCGGTGGCGACAACGACTGGTTCTCAGTCGAGACGTGGTACGCCTACGGGCGGGCACCCACCGATTACCTGTACGTCGCCACGGCGTCGGACCAAGCCGTCGCGCAGGGGTTCCTCGGCCATTTCACGAACGTCACGACGGCCCTCTCCATCTCGACCGGCGACCAGGTGTGGGAGGTTTTCCCGGCCGGCGCCTACCTGTCGCAGATCGACCCGACTTGGCCGAATCCGTGGCCGTGGTCGTTGCAACCTTCCCAGGCGCAGGTCGATGCGGCCATCGCCTTTGCGACGGCCAACAACCTCTGGATCGCGCCGAGCACGCTGCCCGGCTGGACGAACGCGAGCCACCCGGGCCCGTGGATGCACAACATGCCCGGCATTCCCGCCAACGCTCAGTGGATCTGGCATGACTCTGGCACCGCGCCGGGCACGGGCTACCCGGCGCCGTTCGGCGGCTGGAACCACAACGAGTTCCTCATCTTCCGCGTTCCCGGGATCGTGCCGGAGCCGGCGGCCGTCGTGGTCCTCGGCCTCGGGACGCTGCTGCTCCGCCGGCGCGGGTAACCTCTCCCGCTCGGCGAGTTCAAAAAGTGGACAGGCACCGCCGGAGTGGCTGTCCGCGCTGCCGCGATGGCGGGTTGGCGCGGAGCCACTCCCCTTTTTCAACGGGCTCGTAGGGCGCCTTGTCGGCCGTATGCGCCGCGACGGCGGCTTCGGCCGAAACCCTTTCGGTGCGATCAAGTCGCTCGTGCAGCCCCTGATCGGGAACTGTTGCTCGGGCCCGTGCGGCGTCCGGCTGCGGTCGCGCCCCATTCCGCGGCGCTTTCCACCGCTTTGGCGCGGTTCTGTCCGGCTGCTAAAATGGCCGCTTGCGGACTGCGGACTGCCCCCGCACCGCCCACCGGCCAGGAGTAGCCGTTCCATGCCGCTGCCGTTCAAGCCGTTCGACCAGATGACGGACGAGGACTACCGCAACATCGGCCTGAAGGTCGGCCTCGAGGTCCACCAGCAGCTCCTCACGCAGCGCAAGCTGTTTTGCCGCTGCCCGGCCGGGCGTTACAGCGACGAGTACGACGCCGAGATCCTGAGGCACATGCGGCCGACGCTGTCGGAGCTGGGCGAATACGACGGCACCGCTTTGATGGAGAAAAAGACCCGGAAAAACATTTATTACCGCATTCACCACGACACGGTGTGCACGTACGAGTTTGACGACACGCCGCCGTTCTTCATCGATCAGCAGGCGCTCGACATCGCGCTCGAGATTTGCCTGCTGCTGAAACTGAATCTGGTCGGTGAGCTGCACATCGCCCGCAAGCAGTACCTCGACGGCTCGATCCCCACCGGCTTTCAGCGAACCGGCATCCTGGGCGTCGACGGCTGGATCCCCTTCCGCGACGGCCGGCGGATCCGCATCCGCCAGCTCTCGATCGAGGAGGACGCCTGCCGCGAGGTATCGGACGTGGGGCACGAGCGCGTGTACCTCACCGACCGGCTCGGCATGCCGCTGATCGAGACGGTGACCGAGCCGGACATGCACACGCCGCAGGAGGCGGCCGAAGTGGGGCAGATTCTCCGGCGGCTGGCCCGCAGCACGGGCAAGGTGCGAACCGGCTACGGCTCGGGGCGGCAGGACGTGAACGTGAGCGTCACCGGCGGGCAGCGGTGCGAGATCAAGGGCACACCGCAGATCTGGCGCAACCCGCGGCTGATCTACAACGAGGCCCGGCGGCAGTGCAGTCTGCTGCACATCCGCGGGCTGCTGCACGAGCGCGGCATCCGGCCGGAGACGTTTCAGTGGACCCACCAGGACGTCACGCCGATCGTCTCCAAGACCGACTACGAGCCGCTGCGGAAGGCGGTGCAGGCCGGGAACGTGGTGCAGTGCACGTTGCTGCGGGGGTTCGCGGGCCTGCTGAACGAGCCGACGCAGGAGCACACCACCTTCGCCAAGGAGTTCTCCGACCGCGTGCGGGTGATCGCCTGCTTGACGCAACTGCCGAACCTGATCCATTCCGACATGGCCTCCGAGACGCTGGCCGGCCGCGACTGGAAGCAGCTCCGCCGCCGCATGCGGGCCGAGCACGGCGACGCTCTGTTGCTCGTGTGGGGCGACGCACGCGACACGACCACGGCCTGCCAGGAGATCGCGCTGCGGGCCAAAGAGGCGACCATCGGTGTTCCGAACGACACGCGCCAGGCCTACAAGGACGGTACCAACGGATTCGAGCGCGTGCTGCCGGGGGCCGACCGGATGTACCCCGACACCGACCTGCCGCCGCTGGCGATCACGCAGGACCGCCTGGAGCGGATTCAGGCCCGCTTGCCGGAGCCGGTCTGGGACCGGCAGGCCCGTTACCATGCCTTGGGCGTACCGCACGACGCGCTCATCCCCTTGTGCGTCTCACCGCGCAACAAGCTGTTTGACCGTCTGGTGGCCGAACTGAAGATCGATGCGAAGTTCGCGGCCGTCGTGCTCGTGCAACAGATGAAGGCCTGGCGCCGCGCCGGCAGGCCGGTCGAGCAACTGCGCGACGAAGAACTGTTGGAGGTATTCCGGCTGCACGCGGTGGGCAAACTGACGCGCGACGGTGTACTCGCGGCCATCGCGCGGCTGGTGGAACTGCCACCGGCACCGGCGGGCGGCACAAGCCGCGTGGCCCACGTGCTGGCCGAGTACAATCTGACGCCGCTGCCAGATGCGCAATCGGAGCAGGCGATCGAGGAGTGCCTGACCGAGCTGGGCAGCGCCGTCTTTGCCGGCCCCGAGCAGAAACGCCGGTATATCTGCGGACAGCTCCAACGGCGTTTTCGGGGCCGCCTGGACGGCCGGAAGCTGGCCGAGCGCGTTGAAGCCCGGCTGCGGGCAGCGCCGAGTCCGCGCGTGGTGCAGAAAACAGGTAAATGAAAACGGCGACAGTGACCTGTTCTTGTGGAACCAGCGTGGAAGAGTAGGTGACTATCCGTCTTCTCTCCGTTCTCTCGGGGACGGGCAGCCGCGCGGTGCAATCACCGTTGTGGAACAGCGCCGGCTGTTTGGCAGGCACTGGGCTTTGACCGCGCGGCTGGCTGCGTCTACACGTGTACGGTGGACGGCAAGCTGGCCGTTCATGCTCCAGACGGTACCGTCGAGAGGACCTATTCGGTGGCGGGCCTCGGTGAGCGCGGGCATCAGGTCCTGGTCGCCCCCACGGGCCGCAAGCTGCTGCTACTCACGATCAAGCACCTGTACTGGGTCGAGCTCGGCGAGAACATCGCGCCGCGGTAGGCTTTCAGCTTTCATCGCGATTGGTCACGTAGTTGGAGCGGGCCCGCTTGCAGAGTACACTACCGGAAGCGCCCGGCGGGAAGCCCGGGCGGCGCCGGGCTCGTATGAACCGGGTGGCGTCGGCGAATGGGTGCGTGCATGGCCGTGTGCCCCGAAATCCTGGCCAAGCGTGAGGAGCTGCACGAGCTCTGCCGGCGGTTCCGCGTGAAGCGGCTGGAGGTCTTCGGTTCGGCAGCAACGGACCGGTTCGACCCGGCGCGGAGCGACGTGGACTTCCTCGTCGAGTTTGACGGGACCGACGATTTGTTTCATCGCTTCTTCGATCTCCTGGCGGAGATGGAGCAGCTTCTCGGCCGCTCGGTGGACCTGCTCATGCCTAGCGCCATCGAGAACAAGTACCTGATGTTGTCCATCAACCGCACCCGCACCCCCCTGTATGCAGCTTGAAACGCTCAAGTGGCTGGAAGACATCCGACTCGCGGCGGAGCGCATCCGTCAGTTCGCCGCCGGGCGGACGGCGCAGGACTATGCGGCCGACGAACTGCTTCGCTCGGGGATCGAGCGCCAATTCGGCATCGTGGGCGAAGCGTTGAACCAACTCCGACGCGTGGACCCCCCGGTCGCGGAACGGATTACGGATCACCAGCAGATCATTGCCTTCAGGAACCGGCTGTTTCACCGCTACTGGGATATCCGGCCCGAGGCGGTCTGGCAGTTCGTGGAGGATGACTTGGTTCTTCTCATTCGCGAAGTTCGTGCCTTGCTTGTGGAAGGTGATCCGGAGTTTCTGAATCCGCCTTCCGGGAAGCCGCAGCCTTTTTCCCCCCAGCCCCCACAGGAACCCTCATGAGTACCGCGCCCACTACCCTCGCCTCGGAAAAGTTCAAAGGTTATCGCGGCCCCGGGCGGGCCGTCCTGGAGCGTTTCAACGTCGGCATCTGGAGCGATGTCGCCGTCGAGTCCACCCGCGGCACTTTCCGCGGGCTGATTCTGCCCCGCTCCGAGACCGCCGACGACAAGCACATCGTGCTCAAGCTGGCCAGCGGCTACAACATCGGCCTGGCCGCCGACTCGATCACCAGCATGACCGAGCACGGCCGCCGGGAGGCCCACTACAAAATCCCCGAGAAGGAGTTCCCGTACGATCCGAAGAAGCCGAACGTGATGCTCTTCGGCACGGGGGGGACGATTGCCAGCCGCTTGGATTATCGGACCGGCGCCGTCATCCCCGCCTTCTCCCCCGGGGAGCTCTACGGCTCCGTCCCCGAGCTGGCCGACATCTGCAACCTGCGAACCGAGAAGCTCTTCGGCGTGTTCAGCGAGAACATGGGCCCCGAGCAGTACATCAAGCTCGCCCAACGCATCGGCGAGGAAATCCGCGCGGGAACCAACGGCATCGTCATCGGCCACGGCACCGATACGATGCACCACACGGCGGCGATCCTGACCTTCATGGTGCAGAACCCGCCCGTCCCGATCATCATGGTCGGCAGTCAGCGCTCCAGCGACCGGCCGTCGTCCGACGCCGCGATCAATCTGCAATGCGCGGTGAAGGCGGCGGCGGAGGGCGACATCGCCGAGGTGCTGGTGTGCATGTTCGGCCCGACGTCGGACGAGTACAACCTGCTGCACCGCGGCACGCGCGTCCGCAAGATGCACTCGTCGTACCGCTCGACGTTCCGCACGCTCAGCGATGTGCCGGTGGCGATGATCTCCCCGCAGAAGCTCACGCATCTGCGGCAGGATTACAAACGCCGCCGGTCGGACCGCGAGGTGGTCATCAACACGGCGTTCGAGGAGCGGGTGACGATCCTGTACTATTACCCGAACATGCTGCCGGACATCGTGGACGCGATCGTCGAAAAGGGCTATCGCGGGATCGTGATCGCCGGCACGGGGCTGGGGCACATCAACAAGCCGCTGTACCCGGCGATCAAGCGGGCGATTGCGGCCGGCGTGCACATCTACATGACGGTGCAGACGCTGTGGGGCTACTGCGGCATGTACGTCTATGACACCGGTCGCGACCTGATGACGCTGGGCATCGTGCCCGCATCGAACATGCTGCCGGAGGTCGCGTACATGAAACTGTGCTGGGTGCTGGGCCAGACTGACGACCGCGAGGAGGTCCAGCGGCTGATGCTCACGCCGGTGAGCGATGAGATCACCGACCGCGAGCCGTACAACGGCTACCTGGTCTACCAGGGCGAAATCCCCGAGGTGCAGGAGTTCCTGCGCTCGATCCGGCGGTAGCGGCGTACGCCGCGACAGCCCCTCTCCCGTGATCCCCGTTCCCTTGGGCAGACTCTCACGGGCTTCGACCATGGCAACGGGCGGGCGCCTCGTCGGGTCGCCG
>CAZMCT010000167.1:0-6316 GCA_964564785.1 uncultured Planctomycetales bacterium | reverse complement strand
CCCGCCGTCTCCTCCCCCGCCCCCGCTGTTCGGATCGTTCGCATCGCCACCGTCCGGATGGTTCACGTCGTTCGAGTCGTCGCCCCCGCCGTTTCCCGGGCCCGGGCAGCCACCCGACAAAAGCAATACGAACGCGGCGACAAACAGCAGGGCCATTGCCCAGTGGGCACGCAGCACGGTTGCGGCCATCACGCGGCTCCTCCGGGTTGGGGGTGGGGGCGCGAGCACAATCCTCGACCCAAGTACAGTTTAGATACGGCGTCAAACGCCGGCAAAGTCCGTTCAGATCGCTCCGAGACGGGCCGTACCTTTTATAACGCGTCAACGGCCCGCACAGTCCGCTCCTCCTCGTGCATCGGAGTCATGCGCCTTCCGTTCATCGGCTCGGCGTGCAGTCCTTTCGCGTAGACTTCCACACGCGGCCCGAATACAAAACGCCGCTGTGAAGCCCTGCATCATCGTCATTATCGGTTGCACCGCTTCCGGGAAGGGGGCCCTCGCGCGCAGTTTGGCCGAAACGCTGGCCGGCGAGATTCTCAGCATCGACTCGATGAAGGTCTATCGCGGATTCGATATCGGCACTGCCAAGCCGTCCCCAGCCGAGCAGGCGGCGATTCCGCATCACCTGATCGACGTAGCTGACCCCTGGGAAGCTTTCAGCGCGGCCCGATTCGTCCAACTCGCGGATACAGCAGTCCGCGAGGTGCACGCGCGTGGCCGCCCGGTCGTCGCCGTCGGCGGCACGGTGCTCTACTTCAAGTGCTGGTATGAGGGGATCTTCGCCGGGCCCGCGGCCGACGCGGCTGTGCGGGCCGAGTTGCGGGCCCGCGCCCGCTCCGAGGGGCTCGCCGTCCTGCACGCCGAGCTGGAGCGCGTCGATCCTGCCGCCGCCGCCCGAATTCACCGCAACGACCTGCGGCGCGTGGAGCGCGCCCTCGAGGTCTTCCGCCTCACCGGCCGGCCGATCAGCACCCTTCAGCGGCAGTGGGATAACACGGCCGGGCCGCGCCGCCCGGAATGGAATTGGCTCATTATCGGTGTCCGGCGCTCCCGGGAAGAATCGAATCACCGAATCAACATGCGGGTGAAACGCATGGTAGAAGTCGGCTTGTTGGACGAGGTGCGGCGGCTGGCAGGTGATCCGCGCGGCCTGAGCGATCAGGCTCGACAGGCGGTAGGGTACGCGGAGCTGCTGGAGCACCTGGCCGGCCGGTGGACGCTCGCGGAAGCGGTCGAGCGGGTGAAGATCCACACGCGGCGGCTGGCCAAGCAGCAGCGGACCTGGCTGAAGCGCATGCCCTACGTGCAGTGGCTGGACACGGACGCGTCGGAGCCGGAATCGTCGCTCGTGGCACGGGCGTTGGCGTTGGTCCGGGCCGCGGGCCCGGAAAAATCGTGACCGACGACGCGGGCGGCTTGCTTTGCGGCCGGCGGCGCGCACAATGACGCACTAGAAAAGTTCGGAATCCTTGAGCGGAGTACGGCATGCAACGTCGCAAGCCTCAGATCAACTTCCAGGTCGATTCGGCGATGAAAATGCTCTACGAGGAAGCCAAGATTTCCGGGCATTGGGTGACGCGCTTCTGCGCCGCGGGCCTGTTGCTGATGGTCGAAGACCCGGCCATCCGCGTTCGCGCGCTCAATCGGCTCCGCGATTGGGAGGCGCAGTACGCCGATGCCACCGAGGAACAGATCCGCGCGTTCGTGCAAGGCGCGCAAGACGCGCTGCAACGCACTCCTCAAGGTACTGGGCCAGAGCGGACAGCTCGGCCGGGGCGAAGAAAGGCAAGGCGCTCTCAATCCGTATGATCGCCCGCCGCCGCGCGCCAGCCCGACATCGCCCGCGTGCCATGTGATACGTCCCTGCCCCCGCGGGTTTACCCCAGATCGGCTCGGTGCGGTCCATACCGCGACCGATCTTGCCCAACGCGGCCATCTCGCCTCGCCGAATGACAGCGGGCCCTGCCCCGGAGTGCCTCCCCAAGAGTAGTATTTCCCATGTTCACCGAATTGGCAAACAGGCGTGCGAATTTGGGGCAACCCACAACGCCCGAATACGAAAACTGGTGGACGCGGCTACACAGCGGCCCCCATGTTAGACGTTGGATCGTCAAGGGAGCGGTTTTCACGCTCGTCGTCTTCCTCACGCTCTATCCGAAGCCCTGGCTGCTGCCCCAGTGGATTAGCCGGCTTACGGACCTCGACAGCGTCCTCGATCCGCAGAATCCGGGGCTGGCAGTTATCGCCGATGACGTGCGAGAGCGGACGGGACCGGACCCGGCCCTGGTTGAGCTGATCCCGGTTATCGAGGATGTTGTGACGCACCACGTCCCGTACGCGTTTGATTGGGACACCTGGGGCGTGATGGACCACCTGCCCACGGTGTCCGAGGTCATGGCCGTTGGCCGCGACGACTGCGACGGCCGCGCCGTCGTCGCAGCCTCGCTCTTGCGGCGGCTCGGGTTTCGGGCCTGGCTCGTGACCGACCTGAGGCACACATGGGTTGCGGCCAGCGAGCGCGATGCCGAGCAGCCGCCGTTGGAGCTCATGGGGCCGGGGGAACGCCCGACGCTGGCCGGTGGGCGACCCGGCACGCGGGTGACGGCCTCCGGGTTGCTCGGGAACACCATTCGCGCACTGGCGTTCGGCGTGGCCGTGTTTCCGCTGGGACGGGAGATCATCCTGGTCGGGGCGGCGGCACTGCTGACGATGCATCCGAGGTCGTCGCGCTCCAGACGTGTGACGGGCCTGGCGCTGCTCCTGACAGGGCTGCTACTGGTGCGCGCGGCGGATCCGGCGGCGGGCAGATTCGCGGACAGCCCCCTGCGCCCGGCGGCCGGTTTTGCGATTGGGGTGGCGGGCTGGGGTGCGCTCGCGTGGCGCGGGCGCGGCGGCGTCAGAGCGGACGTCGGCCGTTCTCCATCAGCGCGGCCAGAATGACGGGCAGCGGATGATGCGGTCCGCGGTCGATCCCAGGGCAACTCTTCCCGGCCTGTGCCCACGTTTCGGCGGTCCGAAGGTTGGACTTCCAGAACGGCCAGGTCCGGCACTGGACCGGGCGCACCGGATGGATTCGGCAACGGGTGCGGCCGTCGTCGAGCCGCTCGAGGAACTCGCAGTCGCCGCCCGGCCGCTCCAGAAGGCTGTGGGCCATACCGACGCGCCGCACGTGGCGAAGGTGGAAATCTTCGACGGACAAGGCGAGGAAGTCGGCGATGGCGCGGATCTCGGGACGGGTGACCCAGACATACCCTGGCGCGCCGCTACAGCAGTTTCCGCATTGGGTGCAGGAGAAGCACAAGCCGTTGGAGTACCAGGGTTTGACGGCGATTCCGGTATCGCTCACGGCTTTTTTCCGCAGCACTTCTTGAACTTTTGACCCGAGCCGCAGGGGCACGGATCGTTGCGTCCCACGGACTGACCGGCGTGCGCTTGCTCTACGGGTGTGTCGGGCAAGGGCGGGGCATCCGGGTCGACGACTTCGGCGTTGCGGCGTTTTCGCTCCTGGACGCGGTCATAGCGTTTGGAAAACTTGTCAGCGGTCATGCGGCGATTTCCTTCCGACGGAAAACGGCGCAATTATATACGAACAGAGGCGTGTCCGCGCGGGGCCTGGGTGCGGTTCGCGACCGGGCAGGAAAACGGGCTTGACGAACCGGCGCGGGGCCAGTATCTAGCCGGCGCGAATCGCCCAAAAACGCGGACAAGGAGCGCGGCAATGTCTCACGAAACGAACTGGCGCGACCTGAGAGGACCGAGTCCCGGCAACGCTGACCTCGCGGTGCATGCCGAGCCCTGGGACGACGACGAGCTCGAGCCCGAAGAAGAGGAAGAAGTGGATTCCGAAGAGGATTCGGAAACCGACCCGGACGCGCCGGACGGGGCCGGCGACCTGCGGGCCGAGGGACGCCGCAAGGGCGAGGACGAAAGCGAAGACTTCGACGACGACACCCTCGAAGACGAGGACGACGAGTTCGAGGACGAGGACGAACTCGACGAGGACTTCGAAGAGGAGTTCGAGGACGACGAAGAACTCGACGACGATGACGACGACGTCGACGAGGACGAGGACGACTTGTAGGGGGGTCGCGCGGGATTCTCGACCAGACCACCGGGCGCGTGCGGCGGCCCCGCACGGCCCGCGTTGGCGCGCCGGGAGAAGTCCCCACCGTCACTTCAGTAGGTGGGAATCGGTCGCGGCCTGCGGGCCCTCGACGCCCGTGTAATGCGTGACGCCCCGCAGCGTCCAGATGTTGTCCCCGTCAACCCCCGTGTTGGGCGTCGTCGCCCACTGCACCTCACCCGTCAGGTTGAGAATGTTCTGCCCCGCCTGCTTGTGCGCCGCCGAGTTCGTCTTGGCCGGGTCCGACCAGCGCCGGGAATCGAACAGCGGCACACCGTCGGCGAACAGCGGGTTCTCGTCGGCCAGCAGCGGCAACCGGCGGTCATCATCGGCCGACGGCCGCACGCCGGCCATGTTCTGGTAGGCGTAGCTCACGTTCCGCGACTCGAGGAAGTCCGACCGGCGCCCGACCTCGTCCACCGGCATCGGCACGTGTTGCTGCGACGGGCACACGAACAGCCGCGGATCGCGCACGAATGCGAGCCGCAGCAGGGGGTAAATGTGCCGGCGGTTCGGTACGGTGACCACGCCCGGTTCGGCGCTGGGTTGCCATGAGTTCTCGCCCCGCTGGAAACCCGCGAACGGCAAGTTCGCATTGAACGAGCGTGCGTACTGCTGGAGGCCGGTTCCGAGCTGGGCCAGGTTCCATGAGCAACCGGCCCGCTGCTGCCGGTCGCGCATGTGCAGCATCCCGGGCAGCCCCACACCGACCGCCAGGACGACCAGCGCCGCGATCGCCACGATGTCGCGCAGGCTGCCCAGCCGGATCACACGCTCGTCCCGATCCTCCAGCACCGTTGCCAGCCGGTGCGGCGGCCGCACGACACGCGGGGCCGGGCCCACGGCCCGGACCCGGGCGATCGTCCGCGCCGCGAGATCACGCGGCGCCGGCACATCCTCGGCCAGCGCCCCCAGCGCGGCAAACACGCCCCGCAGGGCCTCCTCCTGCGCCGCCAGCGCCGGATCGGCCGCGAGCCGCTCCCGCAGATCGCGCTCCTGCGCCGCGCTCAGGTGCCCCAGATGGTAGTCAAGCAGGATGGGGTCGAAGTCGTTCATCATCCGCACCGCTTCTCTCCCGCCGTCCCGCGCCGCTCAGCGGTCCGTCGCAAAAGGCGACGGGTACGCCGCGAACGGTACATCACCCGCCGGCCTCGCCCTCACGCGGCGAGCCAGTCCCCTTTTGCGGTCAGTCCCTTTGTGCGGTCCGCGAACGTTCCGCGGCCGCATCCGGCGACTGGGCGAGCCACATTTTCGCAAACTGCCCGACGGCCGCGTGCAGGCGGCTCTTCACGGTGCCGATTGGGATGTCGAGAATCTCGGACATCTCGGCGTAGGGCAGCTTCTGAAAATACCCGAGTAAGAGGATCGTTCGCTGCATCTCGGGCATCTGATCGATCACCTCACGGACCTGTCGCCGCCGTTCCTGCCGCTCGAACTCGGCCGGGGCCGACTCGCCCTCGGCCGCGATCAGCATGCCGGGCGTCGGGCCGTCGCTATCGCCCGCGGCGTCGAGCGACTGCACCGGCCGTCGCCCGCGGGCCCGCATCCAGTCACGGCCCTTGTTCGCGGCGATCGTGTAGAGCCAGGGCTTGAACGTGCGCCCCGGGTCGAACGACGCGGCCGACAGGTGGACCTGGAGGAACGTCTCCTGGACCAGGTCGTCCGCGGCGGAGCGATTGCCGACGAACCGCAGGAAGAAGCTGAACAGCTCTTCGGCGTAGCGCGCGACGAGCTGATCGAAAGCGCCGGGCGTGTGGGCCAGGTGCTCGGCCAGGAGTTGCTCATCGCGCTTCTGCTCCACAGCTCTGTCCTTCAGTACGGCGGCGGGGCAGGCGGGTTCGGCCGTTGTGGCACCGGTTTCAACCGGTGGATCTGGTTTTGGCGTCCGATTATGACCCGTGGCTCCGCTTGTGACACCGGTTCATGACCGTTGGGCCTGGTTTCGCCGCCGTTTCCAACCGGTGTTCAAACCGCCGCACATTATACGCCCGCTGGGCGGGGCGCAAAGCCCTAACGCCATGTTTCGCAATGGGTTGCGCGACGGCGGCAGGACTGCGGCCGCGCGGGGCGCGGGCCGCTACCGGCACTGCCGACACGGCAGTGGCACACGGGCAGTGGCACAGCGTGTGGCACAACGTGTGGCACAGCCGCCCTCGGCTGTGGGATGGCGCGCCACCGTCGTTGCTTCACCGC
>CAZMCT010000166.1:0-6324 GCA_964564785.1 uncultured Planctomycetales bacterium | reverse complement strand
CGCTGCGCCGCCCCCGGGGGGGCCGGCTGGCTGGCCGGTTCCGAACCGCGGCCCATCCTCCGCACACCGTGGCGGCTGCGGGCTGCCGGCGCGGGCGGCGTCTCCCCCGCCGGCGCGCCCCCCGCCTGCTTCTCTTTTTCCTGCGCCTCCAGCTCGTCACGCAGCTTCATCAGCCGCTCGAGCGCCTCCTGCGTATCCGTCGGCGGCTGGTCCCCCGGCGGCTGCTGGATGCGAGCCGCCGACATTCCCGCCGACGAGCCCTCGAGCTCCTGGGGGTCCGCAGCCCGGACCGCACCACCCCAACTCGCGAGCATCAGCACGCCGATCAGCCCGTGCTGAATCGTCCGCAGCGTCATGCCTGCACCTCAGCTTGGCGACAACGAAGCAGCCCCGCCTGGGGCCGTTGCGTTCCTGCCGAGTCGCGAGCCGCGACCCGCCAACACAGAAACGACCGGTGACCGCCGGCCGGGCCGGCGAGACGCCCGAATAGCGGCGCGCCCAGCCCGCCCGGCCGGTGGCCGGCCACTGGTCCGCTATTTATACCCGCAACCCCGGCTGGGGTGGCAGGACAAAAAGGGCGCCCGGACCCCGAAAAACCGCCCGTCCGGTCAGCGCGCAGCCGCCCGGCCGCCCGGCACTTAGCGTCACCGGCACGAGACCTCCGGGCGTCGCGTCCGCCCGGTGCCGATGCCGATGCCGAGTTCGGCGCTTGTTCGGGGAAAACGTGAACCGAGAACGGGCATGAGCGAACCGGCCGCCGTGGGATGCGGGCTCGCCGTACGCTCCGCCGGTGCTGCCACCGAAGAGCGACGAGGCCCCCCACTTTCTCGCCCAGGGCCGCAAGCTACCCGCGCCCCGCGGGCTCGACGGCGACGAACTCCCGCTCCAGCGCCTCCCACACCTTCGGGTGCAGGTCGGCGTCGAGTTCGACCCGCTCGCGGAAGCTCGCGCCGAGCGGATAGAAGTAATCCCGGTCGCGCCCGTGGTCGTTGACGCGCACCACGACGCCCTCCCCGGCACAGATCAGGATCAATGTTCCATCGTCCATCTTCTCATCGAGATGCACCCGCTTCAGCGGGTCCTTCGAGTCGGTCTCGTCGACGACGTACGCTACCAGCGTTCCGTTCAGGCGCCCCATCGCCTTGAGAAACTTGCGCTCCGCATCCGGACGCGGCGGCGGTGGCGCCGGTCTCGGACTCTCCACCACCGGTCGCTCGGCCACTTCGTGCGTGGGGTCCGGCGTCGGCGTCGGCGGCTTCGGCCGATGCGGCATGAACAGGTTGCTCGCGAAAATCGCGTTGTATTCCTCGGGCTCACGACTGAGCGTACCCCGCGGCAGGTGCACGACTTCCTCCATCACCGGGTGCGGCACTTTCTCGCCTAGACGCGGCAGGACCAGATTCAGGGCGGAGATGTTGACGGTCAGCTCGGGCCCCTGCGGCCCCACGCTGACGGGGCCGCCCGGGGCGCTCGTACCGCCGCGCCGGCCGGTGGGGCGGCGGCGCATCTTCGCGGGGTTGTTCACGTCGTCGATCACTTCAGGCTTGGCCGTGATACGCACCTTGTCCAGCCGCGCCAACCAGTCGATGCGGTAGAAGTCTGTCAGAAAACTGACCACCTCGTTCAGCGTTCCCGCGGCGCTGATGTTCAGCGGCACGCCGGTCGAGCCGTCCTTGTACTTGACGAACGTCCCGGGGCTCACCTTGGGCTCGGACAGCCCGTGAATCTCGAGCAGTTGGTGCATCTCCTCCCGGAAGCGCCGCTGCGCAACCTTCGGATCGTCGCTGAACGTCCGCCGGGTCCAGTTCTGCCATTGGCTCTCCACATCCGCCAACGCGTCCAGTTGCCCGCGGAGACTGTGGCCGCGCTCCCGCTCAGCGTCGATCTGCTTCTGCATGTTGCGGAAGGGCTCGACCACCACCCACTGCATCACGCTCACCAGCGCCAGCCCCGCCAGCGTCCCGCCCACGCACAGGCCCAGGATCTTCTCGCGTCGCGTCATGGCCGGCTCCCGCACCTCACTTGCGGCCCACGTTCCGCAGACGGTCCTTGCGCTCTTTCAGCCGCTTGGCCGTCTGCTCGCGGAACTCCTGCAGCTTCCGCAGTGAGATCCGAACGTCAGTCTTGCCCTTGAACTTCTGACCATCCTTGATTTCCGTCCACGACATCTGAGCCGCATCGTACAGCCGCTCCCCCTCCCCCTCGCCCTCGTTCAGCCGCCGCACGAAATCCGTCGGCACCTGCCAGTCGGTCGCGTACACGTTCCGCAGCGTCACCCCCGGCGTCCGCGACACCATGTCGAACGAGATTTCCTGCACCACCAGCTTCTCGCCCGGCGGCACGCCCGGCTCCAGTGCCAATTGCGTCACGTTCAGAAACTCGTCCGGCCAGACCGCCTGCATCGCCCATTCCTGCGCCTGCTCGATCCGCTCCTGGATCTTCAGCTTCTCCTCCACCTGCTTCACCAGCACGTTGTTCGCCTTCCGCAGCCCGTCCCGCTCACGCTTCAGTCCGTGGTACTGTAGGCCCAGCACCCCGCCGACCAGCACCAGCAGCAACGCCGCCGCCAGCCCCATCACCCGCACCCGCTTTTGCAACGCTTCGCGGCTCGACACCGGCCGCTTGGGGTTCAGAAAGTCCAGCGCCAGCGAGCCCTCACGCCCCATCCCCCACGCCAGCCCCAACGCCGCCGAGAACGACCGCAGCTTCACCGCTTCCCCGGCCGGCAACGCCAGCGCCTCCGTCGGGTCGAACAGCGTCACGCTCAAACCCAGCCGCTGACCCAGCCGGTCCGCCAGATGCGTCTCGATCCCCGTCCCGCCCGCGACGATCACCTCGTCGATCACGCCCTCGGCTTCCGTCGCGCGGTACGCCTGAATCGTGCGCGTCACCTCGACCAGCAGCTCGCCCACCGCCGCATCCACCGCCTCGTCCGAGCCGATGAGCTCGCTGATCTCCGCCAGCGAGATCACCCGCGAATCCTCGCGCACCGTCCCGTCCGCCGCCGGCAGCGGCACGTTCACGTTCGCCGAACGCGCAAACGCCAGCAGCGCGCCCCGAAACACGTCGATCTCGGTCGCGCCCGGACCCACGTCCACGAACAGCAGCCGCTTGTCCGCCGCGCCCCGCATCTGCCGGGCACTCAGCAGGTTCGCGTACGGCCGCAGCCCGATCCGCGCCGGCGCCAGGCCCGCCGCCTCGCACGTGAGCCGCACCCGGTCCAGCGTCTCCAGCGTCACTGCCGCCAGCAGTACCTCGGTCACCCGGCCGGCCTCGTCGCGGCTCAGTTCGACGTAGTCGATCGCCGCCGTCTCGATCGAGAACGGCAGCTCCTTCATGGCCTGGAAACGCACGGCCGCGGCCACCTCGGCCGGCGGCGTCGGCGCAAGCGTGAGGCGGTTGATCACCGCCCGCTCGCGCGGCACGTCGACGACGACCGTCCGGTGGCTGAGGCGGTGCCGCTTCAGCATCGAGCGGATGAAGTCGCCCATCTGCTCCGGCTCGTCGGCGTCCACCGTCGGCGGCAGGCGGTGCGAATGGGCATCCTCGAGCACCGTGCGGCCCTTGCCGACGCGCGCCACAACCAGCCGGAGCGAGCGTTTGTCCCAGTCCAAACACAGCACTTTGCGGTTCCGAATCACGACATCGACCTCTTACCCGCAAAAGATGACCACAATGGCACGCAGAAAACCACGAAGACGCGCGGCCCGCACCGGGGTCTCAACCTCCGCCCTCGGACTTCCGGTGCGCCACTCCTGTTCCTCCGTGCCCTCGTGATGCCCCTATCCGCCGATCACCAGATACGAGTCGTCGTCCACCGGCCAGGCCACGCCCAGCGCGGTCAGGTCGCGATGGTACAGCACCTGCACGAGCTGCCCGCGCATCTCGATCACCCATTCATAGCGCCTCACGAGCTGCGTGTGGTCCCCGTACCCCAGAATCTCGACGTGGAATTGCAGCGCTCGCGTCGTCAGCTTGTCCTGAAGCGCTTCGAACGTGCCGGCGTCCATCGCCCCCATGGTCACCGGCCAGTCGGGCTGCGCCAGCGTCTCGCCGGCCAGTTCCTGCCGCAGCGTGACGATCGCCTCCGCCGCCTCCGGCGGCATGTCGTCCAGCGCCCGCAGCACGATCAGCGGGGCGGTGTTCACGTTTACCAGCCCCTCTTTCATCACAAGCCGTCCCTGCGGCTGACCGCTCGGACCCTGACCGCCCGGCGGCGGCCCGCCCGGACCCGTCGGCGGCGCCCCGCCGCCCCGGTCCTGACGCCGGCTGTCCTTCGACCCACTGTCTTCCGCATCGGCGTCCGGGTCGTCCTCACCCTCGGGCCGCTGTCCGTCCTGCGGCCCGCCGCTGCCCTGCGGCTGCGTCTCGAGCCGCGGCTCGCGCGACCAGACCGTGATGAACGGCGCGAGGCCGTGGTCCAACTCGCCGCTCCCGTTGTCATAGTACGGCGCCGTCCGGTCGCCGTCGTCCTCGTTCGCGTCCAGCAGCCCGTTGCGGTTCACGTCCTCGCCGTACAGCACCGCCGCGGAGAACCCCTTCACCAGCAGCAGCTCCTCGATCGTGTCGAACCGCCCGTTCTTCGTGTTGTAGCCCGGCTCCAGGTTGTTGTAGTACTCGTTCTCCGCGCCGCCCGGCCGCGGCTCGTCGTCCTCGTCGCGCCAGTCCAGCAGCGCCGCCACCAGCTCCGGCGCCGTTTCGATCCCCAGCCCCGTCAGCAGCGGCAACAGCAACGCTTCGATCTCCGTGTCCGTGGCCGCGTTGATGTTCAGCTTGCCCGCCTCGGGCGTCACCCCGTAACGGATTGTGTCCGGCGGCCCGTCCAGGTTCATCGCCACTACGCTGTAGCGCCACGCCTCCGCCACGCGGTCCGCGCGGAGGAGCTCCACGCGCGAGCCCATCTTCGCCACCGGGTCGTCCTCGCGACGGTACGCCTCCGACCACACCAGCGCGTGACGGAATCGCTCCGGCACGTCATACCAAGCGTCCGGGTTGTTCGGCTCCGCGCGCAGCACCGTTACGACCTCTTCCAGGCCCGATTGCGCCGCCAACCGCGCCTGCTGCGAATCCCGCTGGGCCTGGATCCCCGCCGCCTCCGCCCGCGCAAAGAACAGGAACCCCGCCATCGTCAACGCCAGCAGGCCGATCAGCAACAGCACCACCGGCAACACGAACGCGCGTCCCTGATCCCGCGCTCCCCGGATCCCTCGCGCCCTCCTCCTCACGGCCCCCCCTCCTCGCCCGTGCGATCCTCGTCCCCCTCCTCCGTCGCCCCGCCGAACTGGAACACCTGCTCGACCGCGCCCCCCAACCGGTTCACCCGCGCGCTGAAACCCGCATCCGCGGCCGCGATCCGCACGATCGTGCTGTACCGCCCCGGCACCGGCACGTCCGGCCCCAACGGATACTCCTCGACCGGCCAGCGGTCCAGGTCCCGGTCCTCCAGATCATCGCGCGTCAGCGAGTCGAACCCGACCGTCACCTGCACCAGGTGCGGCAGCGGGTTGCCCTCGCTCACCTGCCAGCTCGTGGTCCACTCGACGCCGTCGAAATACCGGAACTCGAGGTAGCCCAGCTCCGCCGACCACAGGTCGTGCCGGATGTAGAGCAGGTCCTCGTCCTCCGATACCTCCTCCTCCGTGATGTACGGGTCGATCGCCCGCCGCTCGGTCCGCAACAGCCCGCCCACCAGCGGCTCCCCGCCTTCCAGCGTCTCCTCGGGGTCGACCCACAGCTCGTACGTGATCTCCCGCAGGTCGTGCATCGCCGGCAGCACGCCCCGCTGCGACGCGCGGTAGAAATCGTACGACTCCGCCGGCGGCAGCGGGTTCGTCAGAAACGTGATCTTCCGCCGCTCCCCGGTGAACGTCACCACCGGAAAGCCCGTCTGCTCGGCCGGCACCGCGTCCCGCAACTCGGTCGCGATGTGGTCCAGTATCTGCTGCACGAGCTGCGTCCGGTCCACCGTCGCCGCCGCCTCCTCCCGCAGCCGCAGCGTCTGCCAGAAAAACGCCATCAGCGCCGACAGTAGCAGCGATATCAGCGCAATCGCGATCATCACCTCCAGCAGCGTCAGCCCGCGGCGGGTCGCACGGTCCCAGCGGCGCAGCCGCGCCGGGCCGTGGCCGCTTCGGTTCCCCACGGCCCTGTGCTCGCTGCGCGAGCTCCGGACCGGGCCACCCCGCGACGCTCGCTCTGTAACACCCCGATTCCCGGCCGACCCGCTCATCCGCCGCCCCCCTGCTGCCGCTCGTATTCGTCCCGCAACCGCATCAGGTCTTCGAGCGTGTATTCGCCGTTCGGCCCCGAACCCTGCCCGATGTT
>CAZMCT010000165.1:0-6388 GCA_964564785.1 uncultured Planctomycetales bacterium | reverse complement strand
GCTTGCGCGGCGCGGGGGCGGCGCTCGGCGGCACCACCGGGCGCGGAGGGCGTCGCGGCGGGGCCGGCGTCTCGGGCGGCAGCACGTCCCCCAGCGGCACCTCGACGGAAAACGCGCCCACGTCAACCTCGGCCCGCTGCTGGTCGAGCCGGACGCGGACGATCCGCCCGTCGCGGTCGAAGTCACGCACGCGGACGGCATCGCCGGGCCGCAGGTGGACGACGCGTTGGAGCCAGGTTTGAAAGTCGACTTTTTGCCGCTCGAAGTGGGTCCGCGCTTCCTCGGCTGCGCTCGCCGCCTTGCCGGCCTCGATCTGAGCCTGTTCGGCCTGGCGGCGGGCATCCTCGGCCTGTCGCTTCACGACGCGGGTGCTTTCGATCGCCGCCGTCAGCGCCCGGCCCTTGCGCGACAGGTGGCGGCGGGCCGCGTTGATCAGTCGCCGGGAGAGGCCCAGCCGCTGGGCCACCTCGATCGCGTTGCTCGAGCCGGGCTCGCCCAGGAGCAGGCGGTACGTCGGCCGCAGGGTCTGCGGGTCGAACTCGACGCACGCGTTCTCGGCCCCCGCGTGAGTGAGCGCGAAGCTCTTGAGGGCCCCCAGGTGGGTGGTCACCACGCCGCGGCAGTCGAGCCGCAGCATCTCGTCCAGGATGGCCCGCCCGAGCGCCGCGCCCTCGTCCGGATCGGTCCCCGCCCCCAACTCGTCGATCAGCAGCAGCGCCTGCGGGCCGGCGTGCCGCAGCATGTCCACCACCCGCACGATGTGCGCGCTGAATGTGCTCAGCGACTGCTGCAAGCTCTGCTCGTCCCCCACGTCGATCAGCACGTTCGTGAACACCCCCAGCTCGGATCCTTCGGCGACCGGCACCGGCAACCCCGCTTGCAGCATCAGGCTCAGCAAGCCGATGGTCTTCAGCGTCACCGTCTTCCCGCCCGTGTTCGGGCCGGTGATGATCAGCAGCTTGAAGTCCTCGCCGATCCGATAATCGATCGGCACCACCTCGCCCACGGGCTCGCCCGCGGCCGCACGCTGCCGCATCAGGTCGATCAACAACGGATGCCGCGCCTGCCGCACACGGAGCGTTCCGTTCTGGCCCACCTCGGGGCAATGCAACTGGAAGTCCTTCGCGAACCGGACTTTCGCCGCGATCAGGTCGAGCACGGCCAGCGTGTCCAGCGTCCGCCGAATCTCGGCTGCGTTTACGTGCACCTCGTGCGCCAGGTCCCACAGCAGCCGCCCGATCTCCTCCTGTTCTTCCGCCCGCAGGTTGCTGATGTGATTGTTCAATTCGACGACCGCGGCCGGCTCAACATACAGCGTCGCCCCGCTGTCCGAGGTGCGGTGCACGATCCCCGGCAGCCGGCCGCGGCACTCGCTGCGCAGCGGCAGCACCAGCCGGTCGCCGTGAAACGTATGATTCGGGTATTGCAGCAGCCGCCGCACGCCCGTGTCCCGGATCAGCCGGTCGACGGTGGCCGCGATCTGCTGGCTGGCCTCGGCGATCTGTCGCCGGATGCCGCTCAGCTTCGGGCTGGCGTCGTCGCGCACCTGCCCGCGGTCGTCGATCACCCGCCGGATTCGCTCGGCGATCGTGCGAAAGTCTCCCACCCGTCCGGCCAGGTGCGCCAGCTCGGGCAGATCGCCCGGCAGATCGCGCAGGTACGCGGCCAGCGCGTGCGTGCCCTCGAGCGTCGCACCCACGCGGGCCATCTCCTCGACGTTCACCCGCAGCGGCGGCCCGCAGCGCTCGACGATCTCACGAATGTCCGTCACGCCGCCGAACGGCGGTAAGCCCCGGTCCAGTGCCAGTCGCTGGAGTTCGCGGACCTGAGCCAGCCAGCGTTTCACCAGCGCCACCCGCGCAATCGGGTGGATCGTCGCCGCCAGGCCGCGACCCAGCCCGGTCAGCGCGTAACCCGCCAGCAGCTCGCGAATCCGCTGGAAGTCCAGTTTCTCGAGCGAATGTGAGTCCATGCCCTGCAAATGCCGCCGGCCGGCTCGCGAGAACAGGTGGGCGGCCACACCGGCGGTCCGGCTCCGCAGCGCTGTGCCGCAACGCAACAGTATGCGAACTCCGCGCCATTGTACAAGTGCATCCGCCCGGATGGCACCGGCCGGTGCCACCGGCGCGGCCCCACTCGCGCCCGCCGCCGCGCCGCGCTTCGGCCTGCCCGCGAGCGCGAGCGCCTCCGGCGCGAGCCCGGCAGCCGCGTGGCGACGTATGACCCCGAGCACGACGACCTCGATCTGCATCTCCCGCGGCTCACGCGCGCCGCGCGCTGTGCCTACAAGACCGCAACGTCCGGTTGCGTCCGTCGGGCGCGGAATCGACCCCCGGGCGGACGACGGTGGCCGCGCAGCACTGCCGCGATGTCCTCGCACGCGACCCCCGGCGGGCCGAACGCCCGAGAATGCCGGCCCGCCCGTCCGATCTCCCGGAGGGGCCGGACGTGCCGGACCGACCGGCAGACCCTGCCCGAACGCGGCTCGCGCGCACGCCGGCCGCAAGTCGCGGCCGTGTTACGGTCGCGCGTGCCATGGTTCGATAGTGAAGATGGGGCCGCGGGCCTCCACGGAGCACCAGCATGGATCCGCTCAAGATCGGGCACGTTATCGGGGTCTGCGGCGACACCGTACAGGTCCAGATCTCCGTCGCCGACCTGCACATCGAATACCACGGGACGACCTACCGCGTCGGCCGGCTGGGCACCTATGTCACGCTACCGATGGAGCGGAACACGCTGATCGGGTACATCACGCAGGTGGGGGTGCAGGGCGATCTCGAGCCCGGCCCCAACCCCGACCGGCCGCGGCGCATCTGCATGAGCGTTCAGCTCCTGGGCACCATCCGCAACGGCAAGTTCAGCCGCGGCGTGAATGAGTACCCCACGCTGGGCGACCCGGTGCGGCTCGCGATTGACGAGGATTTCGAGCTGATCTTCGGCTCGTTCGACGATCTTGCGGCCGGCGGGGGCGGGCATCCGAAAGCCTTCCCCTTCGGCCGTTTCGCGGTCGACACGGACTTCGAGGTCCGGGCCCTGGGCAAGGAGTTCTTCGCCAAGCATGTGGCCGTGATGGGCAACAGCGGGTCGGGCAAGTCGGTCACCACCGCCAAGATTCTGCACGAGGCCCTGAAGCTGCCGCACTCGCAGATCGTGCTGTTCGACATGCACGGCGAGTATCTGGCCGCGTTCACCGACGACCACGGCCGTCCGCTGCCGAACGTCACCTATCTGTGTGACCGCAATCTGGTGATGCCCTACTGGATGTTGCAGTACGCCGAGTTCGAGCGGATCTTCCTCGATACGAACAATCCGATGAACATCAACGCGCAGAAAGTCTTCCTGCGCTCAGCGTTCGAGAAGCTCAAGCGTGCGGCGGCCGAGGAGCTGAACCTCGTGGCGGAGTACACGATTGACACGCCGATGTACTATCCGCTCGAGCAGCTCCGCACGTACGCACTGAACATGAACGAGGCCCGCTTCGTGCTGAACAGCGAGAACTATGCGTTCTCCCGGCTCCCCTACCGCCAGTTGCCGGTCGAGGAGCAGGAGCGGCTGCTGCTGACCCGGCGCATGGAGTTCAACAAGGGCAATGCCGAGGGTGAAGTGCCGCACGCGACCTACTTCGGCCGCCTGCTGGGCCTGGTCAACCAGATCGAGACCCGCCTCAACGACCGCCGCTACGATTTTCTCCTGCGGCCGCGGGAACAGGCCCTGCGCAACCCCGAGCTGGTCGCGCATCTGAACCCCGAGACCTCCCCCGGCGAGGCCAGCAAGAGCCTGGGGGCGATCATCCGTCAGTTTCTCGGCCGGCTCGACACCCGGAAGAATCTGACGATCATCGACCTGTCGGGCCTGCCGTTCGACGTGGTCGACATCACGGTCGCGACCATCACCCGCACGCTGTTCGATTTCAACTTCTGGGCGCCGGTCGAGCAGCGCCAGCCGTTCGTGCTGGTGTACGAGGAAGCCCACAACTACCTGCCGCGCAAGGACCGCGGGACCAGCATGTTCGCCCGCGACGCGGTCGAAAAGGTCGCGAAGGAGGGCCGCAAGTACGGCGTCTCCGCCATGATCGTCACCCAGCGGCCCAGCGAAATCAGCGAGACCATCCTCAGCCAGTGCAACTCGATGGTCCTGATGCGGATGAACAATCCCGACGACCAGGACTACGTCGGCCGCGTGGTCAGCGACCAGTTCCGCAGTCTGATCGGTCTGCTGCCCAGCATGCGGCCCGGCGAGGGGTTCGTGATCGGCGACTCGGTCATGATGCCCATGCGGACGCTGATCGACCTGCCGCCGCGCCTGCCGCGCAGCAGCGACGTCGACTTCTTCCGTCTCTGGAGCCAGGGCACCAGCGACGGTGACGTCGAGCAGATCGTCGACCGCTGGTGGCGCCAGGACCGTGACGCGCTGGCTGCGGCCGAGGAATCGGCCCGCCGGGCTGCGGGCGGCGCCGGGCCACCCGCGGCGAGCGTCCGCGTCACGGCCGAGCCGCACGCTCACGGCGCGATCAGCGACGCCGAGCGCAAGCTGTCCGAACTGGCCGCGCTGCTCGGCGAAGACAAGTGACGAGGGACTCAGACATCCGAAGGAAGCGGCGCGCAAGACGCGTCACGATCCGCGGTCCTGGACTGCGCTTCTGACCTCCGACTCCCCGGTGCCGACTTCGCGCTCACGACTGCACGTGGAATACTCGCGTGAACAGCACCCACGCGGCCGGCGCCGCCAGCAGCGGCGAGTCCATCACGTCCAGCACGCCCCCCAGCCCCGGCAGCGCCTGGCCCGAGTCTTTCACGGCCGCGTCGCGCTTCAGCAGCGACTCGAACAGATCACCCGCGACCGAGAACAGCCCCAGCACGAGGCCGAACACCGCCAGCGCCGCCGCGTGCGGCAGATAGCGCTCCTCGAGTCGCAGCAGCCCGGCCGCGTGCAGGCACTGTCCCACCAGCACCGCGAGCACGACCGTTGTCAGCATCCCGCCCGCGAACCCCTCCCAGGTCTTCTTCGGGCTCAGCCACGCGATCATCTTGTGCCGCCCCAGCAGCCGGCCGGCGAAGTACGCCCCCGTGTCCGTCATCTTCACCAGGAACACGGAGAACAGCAGGGCCGCCACGCCCGTGCCGCCGCCGAGCTCCATCCGCAGTTTCGTCATGAAGCCCGCCAGGCCGCCGGCGTAATAGATGATGAAGATCGTGATGGCCAGGTTCTCCATGGCATTGGCCGTCCGGTGCCGCACCGCCTGGAGCAGGAACACGAACGCCAGCGCCAACGCCATCCACAACAGCCCCCACGACTCGTCGTAGCCGCCCGTCACGTCGCGCAGGTTGAACGAGATGTACGGCCCCAGCACCAGCGCCGCCGCGAAGACCTGCGCCGTCCGGCCAAACGGCCGATAGCCCCGCGCGCGGGCCAGCAACACCAACTCCCACGTGCCCGCCAGCGTCAGCACCAGGACGATCGCGGCGCAGATTCCGCCGTTGGTCGCGAACTGGGCCAGGTCCGCATCGAAACCCGGTACGCGCAGCGCCGGAGCGCGCGTGGCGGCCAGTCGCGCATCGAGCAGCAGCAGCCCGATGATCACCAGCGCCAGCGGGATGCCAACCAGCAGCCGTTTCCGCACGTCGCGTCCTCAACCCCGCTCCCGACCCGGCCGGGGCCGGGCCAGGGTCAACACGCCCCGCCCTGAACGGGAGCGGCCGGGGGTGGCTCATCCAGCACCGCCCCGAAGCGCCGCACCCGACCCGCATACTCCCGGATCGCCGCGTACAGGTGCTCGGCCCGGAACTCCGGCCACAGCACGGGCGTCACGTACAGCTCCGCGTAACTGATCTGCCACAGCAGGAAATTACTCAGCCGCATCTCGCCGGCCGTGCGGACCACCAGGTCAGGGTCCGGCAGCCCGGCCGTGTAGAGTGCGTCGGAAATATCCTGCTCGGTGATCGCCTCCGGCGGCAGCTCGCCGCGCGCCACGCGGCCCGCGATCCGGCGGACGGCGTCGGCCAGCTCGGCCCGCGAGCCGTAATTCAGCGCCAGACACAGCACCATCCCGCGATTGTCGCGACTGGCCGCCTCGGTCAGGTCCAGTTCGCGCAGCACCCCCTCGGGCAGCCCGGCCCGCCGCCCGGCCTGCACGACGCGGATACCGTTGTCCATGATCGTCTGCCGCTCAGACGCGAGGTACTCGGCATAGAGCGCCATCAGCCCCTCCACCTCCAGCCGCGGCCGCTTCCAGTTCTCCAGCGAGAAGCTGTAGAGCGTCAGACATTGCAGCCCGAGTCGCGCGCAGGCCGTGACCACGTCGCGGACGGCGGTGGCCGCTTGGCGGTGGCCCTCGATCCGCGGCAGGCCCCGGGCCCGCGCCCAGCGCCCGTTGCCGTCCATCACG
>CAZMCT010000164.1:0-6409 GCA_964564785.1 uncultured Planctomycetales bacterium | reverse complement strand
CCTCGCGACCGCGCGGGCGTTCGTCGACTCGACCGCGGCCGCAGCGGCGCGCGCGCCGGCCGGCGCGGGGGGTGAAGCGCCGGCGAACTCGGGGGCGGGGTGACGCGATGAGCCACGTGCACCTGCCGCTGACGCCCGATTGGCTGTACTGGCCGCTGCCGTGGGCCGGGCTGCTGGCATTACTGCTGGTGCTTCCGGTGCTGGGCTGGCTGTGGCTCAGGCCGAGCGGTCGGTCGGCGCTGCGGTTTTCAGACCTGGAGCCGTTGCGGGTCGCCGGCGGCGAGGTCTGGCGCTGGCTGCGGCTGACGGTTCCGGCGCTACGGCTGGCGGCCCTGGCGTGCCTGATCGTGGCGGCGGCGCGGCCGCAGGTGCCGAACACGTCGCGGCGGACGGTGGTGGAGGGGATTGCGATCCAGATGGTGCTGGACATTTCATCGAGCATGCTGGACTCCGACCTCTCGGACGGTCGCGAGTTGAAGACGCGACTGGACGTGGTCAAGGACGTGTTCCGACGGTTCGTCGCGGGTGACGAGCACCTGCCCGGGCGGCCGAACGACCTGATCGGCATGATCCGGTTCGCGCGCTACCCCGACAGCGTGTGTCCGTTGACGCTGGATCATGCGGTGCTGCTGGATGCGGTGAACGAGACGCAGACCGTGATCCACATGGACGGCAGCGGCCGCTGGCGCGGGAACCGGGACGAGGACGGGACGGCGATCGGCGACGGATTGGCGCTGGCGGTCGAGCGGCTGAAGGACCTGAAGCGGACGAGCGGCACGGGCCAGCAGTTCGTGATTCGCAGCCGCGTGGTGATCCTCTTGACGGACGGGGAGAACAACGCGGGGATGATCGCGCCCGAGCAAGCGGGCGAGCTGGCGGCCGCGTACGGGATCCGCGTGTACACGATTCTGGCGGGAACCGGGCAGCGGACGCCGTGGGGCGAACGGCTGCCGGTCAACGACGCGGCGCTGCGGGCGATCGCGGAGAAGACCGGCGGGCAGTATTTCCACGCCCGGGATCCGCGGAGCCTGGCGCGGATCTACGGGCAGATCGACGCGCTGGAGCGCACGCGGACGGAAGAGCAGAGCCACGTGGAATGGGGCGAGCTGGCCGGCGGGTGGCTGCTGGCGGCGTTCGTCTGCCTGGCGGCGGGGACGCTGCTGGACGCGACGATTCTGATCAAGGTGCCGTAGCGAAAGGAGCAGACGGGCCGGCGATGAGCTTCGACGAGCTGGGCAACCTGAACCTGCTGTGGATCGTGCTGCTGGTGCTGGGCGGCGGGATCGCCGGCTTGGCGTGGCGGGCGACGCTGCTGCGCTGGTTTGCGGAGACGCGGCTGCTGCCGCGGCTGGGGGCGCGGCCGGGGTGGGCGGGGCGGTTGATACGCCTGGGGCTGGTGACGGCGGCGCTGGTGCTGCTGACGGGCGCGCTGCTGGGTCCGCGATATGGGACCGCGGCGCAGACCATCCTGCGGCGCAACCTGGACGTTCTGATCCTGCTGGACGTGTCGCGCTCGATGCTGGCCCGCGACATTGCGCCGAACCGGCTGGAGCGGGCCAAGCTGGCGATCCGGGACGATTTGCTGCCGGTCCTGGGCGGCGACCGCGTCGGGTTGATCACGTTCGCGGGTGTGCCGACGCTGACGTGCCCGCTGACGACCGACTACGGGTTCTTCCGGCTGGCGCTGGACGACGTCGGCGTGCGAAGCGCGGTGCGCGGCGGGACGAACATCGGCGACGCGATCCGTAAGGCGGGCGAGGTTTTCGGACGCACCGAGCTAGACACGCAGAAGCTCGTGCTGCTGATCACCGATGGCGAGGATCACGAGAGCTTTCCGCTCGAGGCGGCCCGCAACCTGTGGCAGGACCAGCAGGCGCCGATCATCGCCCTGGCGCTGGGCGACCCGGAGCAGGGGGCCCGCATTCCCGTCGCGGCCGAACGCGGGCCGGAAACCTATCTGAAGCACGCCGGCGAGGACGTGCGCAGCCGGGCGAATTTCCCGGTGCTGGCCGAAATCGCGGCCGTGTCGGGTCGGGGGCTGTTCGTCGGGGCGGGTACGAGCAACTTCGACCTGGGCGAGATCTTTCGCTCGGTCGTGGGGCGGATCCGCGCGGTCGAGAACCAGGCCCAGCGGCGCGTGCAGCAGCCGTCGGTGCAGTGGGTGCCGGCGCTGGCCGCGCTGGTGCTGCTTCTGATCGAGGCGGTGTGGGTCGAGGGGCCGCGGCGGGTCGCGACAACCCGCCGGGCGTGGGAGCCGGAGGCGGCGCGATGAGGCGCGCGTGTTTGTTTGCGGCTGTGCTGCTGATGACGGCGGTCGGCCGGGCGCAATCACCGCGGGCGCTGGTGCAGGAGGGCAATGCGCACTACGCGGCCGGGCGCTACGCGGAGGCGCTGGAGCGGTACGAGAAGGCCGGGGCCGCCGGCGAACGAGCGGACCCGGCGATTGTGCACAACCGGGCGGCCGCGCTGTTCAAGCTGGGCGACCGGCAGGCGGCCCGCGACCTGTGGGTGCAGCTCAAGGAGAGCGGCGATCCGCGGCTGGAAGCGCGGACAAAGTACAACCTGGGGAACTGCGACTATTTCGATGCGCTGGCCGCGATGGGGCAGCCGCAGGACGCACTGAAGCTGCTGGAGCAGGCGGCGCGGCAGTATCGCGAGGCGCTCAAGCTCGACCCCGAGCTTACGGATGCGCGGGCCAACCTCGAGCTGACGGGGCTGCTCCGGCGGCAGATCGAGCAGCAGATGCCGCCGCCGCAGTCGCAGCCGTCGTCGCAGCCCACTTCGCAGCCTTCTTCGCAGCCGCAATCGCAGCCGTCGTCGCAACCGCAATCGCAGCCTTCTTCACAGCCGCAAAGTCGGCCCAGCTCGCAGCCCTCCAGCCAGCCGGGCGAGCAGGGTACGCCGCCGCAGCCGCGTGAGCCGCAGCCGGACCAGCAACCGCCCGACGAGCCGCAGAAGGAAGATGCGCAGGAGCAGCCGCCGGAGGAGCCGGAGCGCGAGCAGGGAGAAAACCGGGAGTTGCCGCCGCCAGAGACGCAGCCCACGGAAACACAGCCGGCGCAGACGCAGCCCGCCCTGGACCCCAACACGCCCGCGGGGCAGATGAGCCGCGAGCAGGCCGCCCGGCTGCTGCAAATGATCCGCGACGCCGAGAAAGCCCGCCGCGAGCGGCTTCTGCAACAACGGCTTCAGAAACAACCCCCGGTTGAACGAGATTGGTGACCGCGGTGAACCGGTCGTTTTCGACGCTCAGTGGTGGTGGCACTCCGAGCACAGGTCGATCCAGTCCGTGCGCAGGGCGGCCCGCCGGTCGGACTCGTTGGCGGCCATCGCGCCCAGCTCGCTGTCTGCGGGGAACAGGCCCAGATAGTGCGGGTTATGACAGGTGTAGCAGGTGACGATCTCGCCGCGCCCCAGCGGCAAACGGGCGGGCGGGTTCGGGGCGTGCCGCGCGCGGGACGCGAGCTCCGCCGGCGAAACATCGGCCTTGCGGGCGATCTCACGCATCAGCATCCACTGGCGGATCGCCGGCGTCACCGGGCGATCCACGTGCCCGAGCGGCGAGAGGTCCCAGTGCGGCGTGTGGCAGTTCAGACACAGGTCCGAAGTGTCGACGCGAAGCTTCGGGTCGTGCTGGCGGCGGCCGTCGGGCGGGATCTGCGGGACGCTCGTGTGGCAGAATAAGCACGCGTCATCACGCACGCGCCCGGCCGCGTCGCGCTGGCGGTGCGGGCTGAAGCGGCCGCCGACGTCGGTGCGGTGGCACTCGCTGCAATACTGGAGCGGCCGCTGCGGGTCCCAGCCGCGGAGCAGCCCGGGGTTCACGGCCGGGCGGCGGGCCTGGACGTCGCAGTGCCGCTGAATATCGTGGCAGGTCAGGCAGCCGATGGTCTCCCCGGGCGTGGGCCAGGCTTTGGGCGTCGCGACCAGTTCCGTGTTGGCGGGGCGGCCGATGGGGTGCGGCTCGGCCGGGGCCCGCAGGCCGTCGTGACACGAGAGGCAGAGGGCGTCGACCTTGCCGGTGGGGATGGTTTGCCGCTCGGCGGAATGACAGGTGTCGCAGCGGGTCGCGTCCCAGTGCGGGTTGATGGCCGCGGCGTCGGGAAAGGCGGGTCGCCAATGGGTCGCGGGCGCTGGGGGTAGCGCGGCCAGGGTGGACTGGACGCTGCCCAGCCACGCATAGACTCGCACGCCGGGCGTGTCGAGCTGCTCGCCCACGAAGACGTAGTAGGCGGGGAGGGCGTCGGCCGGCAGCGGAAGCCCCGTCTGCGGCGCGGCCGTCGAGATGGCAATGCCGCTGGGGATCGCAAGGGCCCCGGGGCCGGAGCCGGGCTCGCCGAACGCCAGCAGCGGCTCGCCGTCGCTGTTGAATACGTGCACGCGCTGCGAAAACGCGTCGGTCACGAATACGGAGCCGTCGGGCCCGACGGCGACATCCTTGGGCCGGCCGAAGGTCCCCGGGGTGTCTCCCGCCTGGCCGAGACAGGCGACCCACTCGCCCGTCCGGTCGAGCACCTGTACGCGGTTGTTGAGCATGTCGACGACGCAGACGTGGCCGTCGGGCGTGCGTGCGAGGCCGCGGGGCAGGGCGAACTCGCCGGGCCCGCGGCCGTTGCGGCCCAAGGTGCGGCGATGCGAGCCGGCCGGGTCGAAGACCTCGATCGTGTGGGCCGCGGCGTTGGAAACCCAGACTTGATCGCCGAGGTCAAGGATGCCGGCGGGGCGGAACGCGCCGTGCGGGGGTGTAAACGAGTTCCGCAGCGTACCATCGGGGGCGAAGCGAACGACGCCCCGTGCATCGCAGAGCAGGAGCGTGCCGTCGGCCGCGACGTCCAGCGCGGCGGGATGATCGGCCCGCGTGGCAAGCGGCAGCTCGCTTACGCGGTCGGTCACGGCGTCCCAGCGGAAGACGGCATCGAGCACGCCGTCGCCGATGAAGAGGGCGTCGTGGCCCGCGGCCAGCGCGGTCGGGTTGGCGATGGTCAGCGGCGGGGGCGGCTCGGCCCCGAAGAGGAACACCGCGAGTTCGACCTCGGCCTTCGAGGGCGATGGTTCGCCGCGGAGCGTGCCGAGCGCGATCACTCGCGGGGGCTGCGGGTCGGGGGGGTAGGCGCGGCTTTCGTTGCGGGCGGCGGGGCCAAGCCGGTCGGCGCAACCGGCGAAAGCCGCGAGCAGCGCTGCGGGCAGCAGCACCCGGGCGTTGAGCCGCGGCCCCGGCCGAGCTCTGCGCGACACGGCCCCATCGCCGCCGCGATTGGCCGCAGCTGCGCCGCCCCGCCATGGCCTTGCGGTCGCCGCGCGACCTCCGGAGCGTGCGGCCGGCCGTAATGACATCAGAGCCGATGGCATGTCAGGCACATTCGGCTGCGTTCGTTCGAGATCTTCAACATGCCCGGGTAGCGGTGCGTGTTGTGGGCGTCGTGGCAGGTGGTGCACTGAATGCGTCCGTTCGGCAGGGGCAGGCCGGCCGCGACGACCTCGGCGAGGGTGGCGTAATCCTCGGCCGCGATCGGGTAGCGTGTGCCGACGGGGTGGCTGCGCAGGCCGCGGGTCCCGAGCCGGCTGTTGCCAAGTTGGCCGGCAACCGTGATGGCGTGGCCGGTGGCATACACGTCCCGGGCGGTGACACCGTCGTGGCAGCCGAGGCACAGCAGCGACCAGCCGGTCAGTTCCGCGTCGAGTGACTGGTAGGGGCGCAGCGGCTGGGTGGTGGTCGGCCGCAGGTCGAGGCGCGGCACCGGCGGCGTGACGAGGTGCGGCACGTGGCACGGCAGGCAGAGGTCCCGTCCACTGCGGCCGCCCTGGCTGAAGTCATGCGGACCGCCGATCAGGCCGCTGATCATCTGTTCGCGGGCGGCGAGTTCGTGGGGATCGTTGGCGACGGGCGAAGAAGAGAGCGCCAAGGGAGTTTGTGCGGCGCTGTCCTGAGCTGCGGGTGCGACCGGCCGCGAGGTCGGAGGATCGCCGTCGGTCTGCATGCCGGGCAAGCCGGCGCCGAGGGCCGCGAGCGGGAGGAGGAACACCCACATCGACGGTTGTTTTCGCCCGAGGGGCATGCGCGCGACTCCGGTCGTTCCACACCGCGTGCGCGGCCGGGCTTTGCAGCCGTCAGCACGCGCCGAGCCGGCGCACTTTACTGCTGGGCCGGCCGGTGAACAACCCGAAGCCGTCGAAAGTCCAGGCGAAGCTTTACAGCGCCCCACCCGGCCGTTAGCTTGGCCGCCGCGACTCGCTGCGGCGCTCGTACGCTGTCACTTGCGGCGCGGGTTCATGGCGCGGAGACTCGGGCTAGCCGTTGTGATCAGTGCAGCCGCGCGGCTGGCTGTGATGCCCGCTGCGGCCCAGGAACCCGTTTCTCAGCCGTCCGAAACACAGCCCGCCACAACCGCACGGGCCGACGAGGTCGGCC
>CAZMCT010000163.1:0-6423 GCA_964564785.1 uncultured Planctomycetales bacterium | reverse complement strand
CGGCTCGTAGGGCGACCCGCGCGGGGGCCGCACGCTTCGGGCCGCGAACGCGCCGGCGCTCCGCCCGCGCGCCGCTGCACACCGCCGACCGCCGGAGGTAGAATGAATGGCCTGTCGCGAACCGGCGGCCGGGCCCATGAGCATGGAACCGCACCACAATCCGCACCCCGACATCCCTGCGGCTGCGGCCGGCGGCTTGAGCACCGGCGACGAGCCCACGCGAGTGAGCGAGGTGGGCAGCGCCGGCGATGCGGCCGGCGGCGAGCCCCTGGGCCCCAGCATCGAAGGCTACGTGCTGAAGGAGGAGATTCACCGCGGGGGCCAGGGCGTTGTGTACCGGGCGGTGCAGCTCGGGACGAAGCGGCAGGTGGCGCTCAAGGTGCTGCTGGAGGGGCCCTACGCGTCTGAGACCGCGCGGCGGAGGTTCGAGCGTGAGATCGAGCTGGCGGCCTCTCTGCGGCACCCGAACATCGTCACGATCCTGGATTCCGGCCTGAGCCTCGGCCGGTACTACTTCGCGATGGAGTTCATCGAGGGCGTGCGGCTGGACCGCTGGCTGGCGCAGCGTCGGCCGGGGCTGGCGGACACGCTGCGGCTGTTCGAGCGGGTGGCGTCGGCCGTCAACTTCGCGCACCAGCGGGGCGTGATCCACCGCGACCTGAAGCCGCCGAACATTCTGGTCGACGCCGAGGGCGAGCCGCGGATCCTGGACTTCGGTCTGGCCAAGCCGGTGCATGCGCTGGCCAGCGGGGAGTCGACCGTGCAGATGCTGTCGGTGAGCGGGCAGCTACTCGGCACGGTCGCCTACATGTCACCCGAGCAGGCCGCGGGCAACCAAGACGTCGACGTCCGCAGCGACGTCTACTCGCTCGGCGTGATCTTCTATGAAGCGCTGGTGGGGCAGCCGCCCTACCCGGTCGACGGCCCGCTCGGCGAGGTTCTCCGCCGCATCGCGCAGGACGAGCCCGCCAACCCGCGCGCGTTGGCCCGCCAGACACGGGCCCCGCTGCCGATCAACGACGAGCTCGAGACCATCCTGCGCAAGGCGCTCGAGAAGGAGCCGCAGCGCCGCTATCAGACGGCCGGCGATCTCGCACGCGACTTCCGCCACCTGCTGGCCGGCGAACCGATCGAGGCCAAGCGGGCCAGCGGCATGTACATGTTGCGCAAGACGCTCCGCCGCTACCGGCTCGAGACCGTCACCGCGAGCCTCATTCTCCTCATGCTCGTTGGCTTCCTGATTACCTTCGCCGTGCTGTTCACCGGCGAGCGAACTGAGCGGCGACGGGCGGACCAGAAGGCCGAAGAAGCCCGTCAGGCCCAAACGGCGCTGGAAGATGCGCTCGACCGCGTCCAGGCCAGCGCGGTCGCGGCCACCCTCGCGCAGCAGCACCTGCGACGCGCGCTCGTCCGCCAGTACATCCAGGGCGGCGACCTCGCACTGGAGCAGCTCGACTACCGCGCCGCCCGGGACGCCTACTGGCGTGCGTATGACGTCGCCCCGAGCCCACCTGCCATCTGGGCCCTGCGACGCTACTACCTTCAGACACCTGACAACGGCGCCATGCTCCTGACCCTCGGTCTGCCCGGTCCGCGCCGCCTCGCGCCCGCCGCCCGGCTGGCCGCCGCCTGCACCACCCCCGACACCATCGTCGTCGAAACGCTTGACGGCCGGGCGCCCGCTCGCTGGTTGCGGGCGCCCGACGCCGTCACGCTGCTGGACGTGCAGGATGACGGCAGCGTGGCCGCGTTCGGCGACTCCGGCTGGGGCCGGGCATGGGAGCCAGGTGCGCTGCGTCCGAGCGTGTCGTTCACGCTCACGGAAACCGGCCGCCCGCTGGCGATTCTCGCCGTCTCGGGCGGCCGCAGCGTCGCCGTGCTCGGCCCGCGCCACGTGCGAATCTTCAGCGGGGAAAGCGGTGACGGCTCGCGTCTGGTGGGGCTGCGCGGTACGCCCACCGGACCGGCTGACTACGCACCGCAGCCGGGGTTGATCGCCGTTCCGACCACGGCGGGGGTGGAAATCGTGCACACTGCGGCGGACCCCCCGGCGGTGCAGGCCGAGCTGCTGTGGTCCGGCTCTACCACGGCCCGGGCAGTGAAATTCGCCGACGCCGAGCTGGCCGTGCTGGCCGACGCCGTCTACGTCACGCCGCTCGAGGGCCCGCAGCGCGGCCGGTGGGAGCGGAGGCTCGCGGCCGCCCCCGACTGGGAGTTGTTCGACGTGCAGCCCACGAGCGGGCTTGCGGTGTTCGCGCGGCGCGATGGGCGGATCGCGGTGTCGCGCGCGGATCAGCTCCAGGGCACGTGGCACTACCGCAGCGAGCGGATCGACCAGGTACTGGTCGCGGACGACGAGCGCGCCGTGCTCACGCTCGACCAGAGCGCGCTCGTCACGCGCTGGGTGCCACCCGGGCGTGTTGAGCAGCGCCGCCTGGTGTGGGACACCGAGCCGGTCGAATGGGCGTCCGCCGCGGACGGCGCGACGGTGCTGTTCGCGGGCGCACGCGGCCAGGTGCTGGCGTACACGCCGGGCCAGTCGCCGCAGCCGCGCACCGTGCTGCGACCGCGCCTGCTGGACCTCAGCAGCGGCGGGCTGGCGCTGGCGATCAACGCCGACGGCCGACGGGCGATCGTTCGCGACCGGACGATGATTCGGCTGCTCGAGCTGTCCGATCTGGCGACCCAGTCGTTTCAATGGAGCGATCGGCGGGTGAGCATTCCCGATCAGGTCGCGCTCAGTGGCGACGGGGAGCGGGTGGCGTTGCTGGCACTTTCGCCCGCGGGCGACCTGCAAGCGATCGAGCTGTGGCAGTGGCCGGCGCCGGTCGGGGGCGGCAGCGGCGCGCCGGTCCGCAAGACGGGCGAGCTGCCGTTCGTCGGCGCCCTGGTGCGGCAGCTCGCCTTCGTGCCTGGCACGCACGACCTGCTGGTGCTGCGCTCCAACGGCCAGGTGCTCGTCGTGGATACGGCCGTCGCGGGCCCGCCGGCAGCCGTGCCCTGGGCGGAGCTCGATTCGCCCGCCACGCGCGTCGCGCTGAGTCGCTCGGGCGATTACCTCGCGGTCGCCTGTGAAGATCAGGTGTTGCGGATTCTCTCCATCCCCAGCCGCACGGTGCGCCAGCGCATCCTGCTCAACAGCCCGGTGGCGGCGCTCGATTTCAACCCCCGCGACGAAGTTCTGCTGGTGCGCACCGCCGACGGCACCGTGCGGCTCTACGAAGCCGCGACCGGCGAGCACGTCGCCGCCTGGCCCGTCAGCGCCCGCGGGCCGCGCCCGCTCGCGACCTGGATCGGCACCGAAGCCGACGCGATGCTGCTGGCCTATGACGGCGGCGTCCACGAGTACCGATACGCCGAGGCGGACGCGCTCATCGCCCGCAATCGCGCGTACGCCCGCCAACAGCAGGTCGTCCGGGCGCTCGCGGACGCCGACTTCGCGACCGCCTGGAACGCCGCGGTCGAGCTGTGCGCCCTCGACCGGCAACGCGGCCGTGCGGCGCAAATCGCGGTTCTCTCCGCCAATCTGCGGCGGCCCAACGTGCAGTGTCCGTCCGAGTGCCTCGCGGCCGCGCTCCAGGATGCGCCGGCCGATGTGCATCTCGCGCTCGGCCATGCCGCGTACGACGGCGAGCGGTTCGAGGAGGCCCGCACGTGGCTGGGGCGCGGCCATGAGCTCGCCGGCGGGTCGGTGGACGCGATCACGCAGTGGCGCATCGCGCAGTGCGATTACCTGCTGGGCGACTATGCCCGCGCCGCGGACGCGCTGGCCGAAGTGCTGACGCGGCCCGACCTGGAGCCGGGCGACGTCCCGCTGGCAGCGCTGCAACGCGTGTCGGCCCTCCTCCTGGCCGGGGACCTGCCCGCGGCCCGCCAGCTCGCCGCCCGGATTCGCGTGCAGCAGACCCGTGGCCCGCAGCGCGACCTGGTCGCCGTGACCTATGCCAGCGTCATCGCTCGCGTCATGACCGGCACGGAGCGCGAGAGCTCCGCGGCCGCCCTGATCGACAGCCTCGTGGGCAGCTTCGGCGAGCGACCGCTACTGTTCCGGGATGATCAGTACTTCTTCGCGGGTGAGCTGGCCCGCCAGCGGGGTGAGGTCGCGGCGGCGTTGGTGGAGTATCAGCGCTGTGTCGATCTCGCCCGCGACAGGTGGCCGGCGAACTGGGCCCGCTACCGGCTGCGGGAGCTGGCGGGCGCGGCGGCGGGGGCGGGAGCTTCCGGCGCGGCGGCCGACGGAACCGCGGCCACGGGCGGCGTGCCGAGGGAGGATTCATGAACGTCCTGGTGCTCGGCTCGGGCGGTCGAGAGCACGCGCTGTGCCATGCGCTGCGGCGGTCGCGGAGGCTGAACAAGCTGTTCATCCTGCCGGGCAACGCCGGGACCGCTGCGCTCGGCACGAACGTCCCCGGCGACGCCGCTGAGATCGCACTGGCGCTCGAGGTTGCCCGCCGCGAGCAGATCGACCTGACGATCGTGGGACCGGAGGACCCGCTCGCGAGCGGCGTGGTGGACGCATTCGAGGCGGCGGGTCTGCGGATCTTCGGCCCGCGGCAGGCGGCGGCCCGGCTCGAATCGGACAAGGCGTTCGCGAAGCAGGTGATGCGGCAGCACGCGGTCCCCACGGCCGACGCCCGCACGTTCACGGATTTCGAGTCCGCGCGGCAGTACATCGCAACCCGCGACGAGCCGGTGGTGGTCAAGGCGGCCGGTCTGGCCAAGGGCAAGGGGGTGGTGGTGTGCGACGACCCGGCCGACGCGATCTTGGCGGCCGAGCGGATGCTGGTGCAGCGCAGCTTCGGCGAGGCCGGGGCGACGATCGTGGTCGAGGAGCGGCTGGTGGGGCGCGAGGCGTCACTGTTGGCGATCGTCGACGGTCACACGAGCTGGCTGCTGGAGCCGGCGCAGGACCACAAGCGGCTGCGCGACGGTGACCAGGGGCCGAACACGGGCGGCATGGGCGCGTTCTGCCCCACGCCGGCGGTAGACGAAAAGGTCGTTCAACAGGTCGAGACCCAGATTCTGGTGCCGATGCTCGATGCGATGGTGCGGCAGGATGTACCGTACCGGGGCGTGCTGTACATCGGACTGATGCTGACGACGGCCGGAGTGAAGGTGCTCGAGTTCAACTGCCGCTTCGGCGACCCGGAAGCGCAGGTGATCTTGCCGCGGCTCAAATCCGATTTCCTCGAGCTGATCGAGGCCGCGGTGACCGGCCGGCTGGACGAGGTGGAGGTCGCGTGGGACCCGCGGGCGGCGCTGTGCGTGGTGATGGCCGCGCCGGGCTACCCGGACAAGAGTACGGTGGGCGCGCCGATCACCGGCCTGCCACCGGAGCGTGACGACCTGATCGTCTTCCACGCCGGGACGCGCGCGGTCGGCGGGGAGACGGTGACGGCCGGCGGGCGCGTGCTGGGCGTGACGGCCCTCGGCGATACACTGGCCGAGGCCCGCACGAAAGCGTACGATGCCGTCGCGGGGATCCGGTTCGAGGGCGCCCAGTACCGCACGGACCTGGGCCGGTGAACCGAACTGCGACCCGCAGGAGGCGGCCGGTGGTCGGAGCGTCCGGCGGCCCGCCGGACGATTCGTCCGCGGCGGCCGTGCGGCCCTGCCGCCTCGGACCGTGTGGCCCTGCCGCCTCGGCCGTGAGTCGTGTGGGAAGCGCAGTAGCACCGGATCTCCGATTCCGGCGAATCCGCGCCGCGACCGCGAGGAAGCGGCTCACCGGCGCAAGCGAGAGCCATCGCATGAAGATCTGGAAATACGGCGACGACATCAACACCGACATGCTGTTCCCGGGCAAGTACACCTACACCTGCGCGACGCCCGAGGAGATCAAGCCGCACCTGCTCGAAGACCTCGACCCCACGTTCGCCAAAGGCGTGCAGCCGGGCGACGTGATCATCGCGGGGCGCAACTTCGGCTGTGGCAGCTCGCGGGAGCAGCCGGTGGTCGGGCTGAAGGCGGTGGGTGTCGCGGCCATCGTGGCCAAGGGCTTTGCGCGCATTTTCTATCGCGCGGCGATCAACCAGGGCCTGCTGCTGATCGAGTGCCCGGACGCGGTCGACGCGTACCGCGCGGGCAGCCGGGTGGACATCGACGCGGCCGGCGGGCAGATCACGGTCGGCGACCGTACGTTCAGCTTCCCCAAGCTGCCGCCGGAGATCATGGCGATTTGCGAGGCCGGTGGCCTCCTCGAATACACGCGGGCGAAGCTGCGGGCGCGATAGAAGAGGGGTTATTCTACTTTTTCCCTTGCGCGACGACCGGCGATTGACGATGCCGCGAAAAGCCCAGGCCCTGCAAGGCTCGGGGACGTCAGCCGGAAAAGTGGAATGTCCCCTTTCCGGGCCGGCTGTCCGCTTTCCGGGCCGGCCGGCGAGCTGCCGGCCGCTACACGCCGGCCGCGCGGGGCGGGCC
>CAZMCT010000162.1:0-6474 GCA_964564785.1 uncultured Planctomycetales bacterium | reverse complement strand
CTGAGGCCTGCACGCCCTTCTCCTGGACGGCGACCATGCTGTATCAGCCGGGCACGTATTGGTTTCTGGTGACGCCCGAACGCGACGCCGGCCCCGTCTTCTACGGCTATCCCTGCACGGACGGCGGCGCCGGCCTCAACAACAACTACGAACTCACGCTCTGGGTGCCGTACGGCATTGACCCTTGCGAAGACGGCTATGGTCACCTCGAGGCCGAGCCGGACATCGGCCCGGGTTACGTCGACGTCTACAACAGCGGGTGCGACGCGGCCGCACCGCCCGGCCCGGCCCTGCCCATCGGCTTCACGCCCGCGGACTCGTGGTGTGGGACTACGGGCACATGGCTGGACGACCCCAACGACCCCGACACGCTGCGGCGGGACTACGACTGGTACACGTTCACACGGACCAGCGGCGCCGGTGTGCGGTTCAACATCGAGTTGTGGGCGCAGACCGCCATGACCTGGGAGGTCTATCGCGGAACGGCCGAGGCCCCCGATTGCGCGGCCGGGCCGCTCGAGGGGTTGGCGGTGCCGCCGCTCGTGAACCCGGACGTGAGGACCGTCCATTGTTTCCCGTACACCGCACCGGGTACGTTCTGGATCCGCGTGTACCCGACGATGACGGCGCCGCTCAGTGCGCGCTACCTGATCGAGCTCTCGGAGCCGCTAGCCTGCGTCTGGTGCAATCTGTCTTGCGCCGCCGGCCCGGACGACCCCTGCGACGACGTGAACGGCGTCGACACCAACGCGGGCTGCGACCTGCCCAGCCCCACGCCGGCCGATTTCATGGATTACTTGGCCGGCACGACGTACTGCGGCCGAGTGTTCGCGGGGCTCCAGGACGGTACGCCCGCCTACGACGCCGACTGGTTCGAGGTCATGCTGCCGGCCACGCAGCGCATCCGGCTGACCGTCAATGCCGAGTTCCGCTGGTACCTGGCGCTCTTCGCGTCATGTGCGGACTATCCGTCCAACCCGCTCGTCGAGCACTCGCCGCTGTATGGCTGCCCGGGCAGCACGCAAATCAACACGGGCAACCTCGCCGCCGGAACGTACTACGGCGTGATCTGCATCATCGACGCACTCGGTGACCTGGCGACCGCGTACTATCCGTGCAGCGCCGGAGTCAACTACACGGTCCAGGTGGTTTTCCTGCCGCCGACGGAGTCATAGAGTACAGTCGTTTCTCGAGTTCCAGCTCGTCGCGCAGCGGAACACCGGAGCGCCCGACCAGGGGGATGCCGGGCTTGAGCTGCCGCGCCCCATCGAGCGCGGCGCGGTGCACCGCCACCAGCGCGTAGCCGCGCCGCTGGTAGAACCGCAGCGCTGCGAGATTGTCGTTGGTCGTGATCAGCCACAACCGCTTGCAACCGGCCGCCCGGGCCGCCTCCTCCACAGCGGCGAGCAGCGCGCGGTTCCCGCCCGAGCCTGACGATGTGATCCACGTCGAGGAAGGTTCGGGGGTGGGGGCCGAAAGCGGCGACGCCGGGTTCCGCAAGTGGCTCGGCGACCCGCACCCCGCCGGCTGGAGCCCCGACCGCAACAGTTGGGCCGCACTGACGGCCGCGAAGAATCGGGCGTTCACCGCCCAGGCCCTCGCGCCCCGCCGGGGGCCGTTGTTCCGCTAGACCAGCGCCGTCACCCCCGGAATCGCTACCGGCTCCACCGGCAAATCGCCGAACTCCAGCCGCGGCGGCGTCAGGTCGAGCTGCGACGCGTTCAGCACCCAGCTCCACGAGACCTCGCGGCCGGTGTAGGCCGACATCCGCCCCATGATCGCCGTCAGTGTGCTCTCGGCGATCCGTACGCCCTCGTTCAACGGCCGGCCCTGGCGGATGCTCGCGATCAGGTCCGCGTGCTCCTGGATGTACGGGTTCACCTCGACCTTGGGCTTGAACTCCCAGACCTTCTTGCCGCCGCGCTCGATGACGCCCGCGGGGTCGCACACGCCGCGCGTCCCCACGAGCCGCTCCGAGACGCGCTCCGACGCACCCTTCGTCTGCCGGCACATGCTGAGCACGCGCACGCCGCCGGGATACTCGTACTCGATCGCGAAATGGTCGTAGATGTTTCCGAACTCCGGCCCGGTCCGCGCCTGCCGCCCGCCCATGCCCACGCACTTGACCGGCGGGCTCCTCATCGCCCAGTTGATCACGTCCAGGTTGTGCACGTGCTGCTCCACGATGTGGTCGCCCGACAACCACGTGAAGTACAGCCAGTTGCGGAGCTGCCACTCCATGTCGCTCCAGCCCGGCTGCCGCTCCTTCACCCACAGCTCGCCCTGGTTCCAGTAGCACTGCGCCGCCACAATCTCGCCGATCGCCCCGCGCTGCACACGCTTCATCGTCTCCAAGTACGCCGGCTGGTGCCGCCGCTGCGTTCCCGCCACCACCCCCAGCCCGCGGGCCGCCGCTTCCTGCGACGCCGCGATCACCTTTCGCACTCCCACCGGGTCCACCGCCACCGGCTTCTCCATGAACACGTGCTTGCCCGCCGCGATCGCCGCGGCGTAGTGCAGCGGCCGGAAGCCCGGTGGCGTCGCCAGGATCACCATCTCCACATCCGTTGCCAGCACGCCCTTGTAGGCGTCAAAGCCGGCAAAACACGCGTCATCCGTGATGCGCACCTGCTCGTGGACCTCCGACTCGCTCAGCGTCTTGCGGCATTCGTCCACCCGCTCACGGATCACGTCCCCCAGCGCCACGACCTCCACCCGCGGGGCCGCCTTGATCGCATCCATCGCCGCCCCCGTACCGCGCCCGCCGCAGCCGATCAGCCCCACCCGGATGCGGTCATACCGCCGCTCCGGGCCCAGCACGGCCGGCGCCTGCCCACGCTCGCCCGTCGCGGCGCAGCCCGCCACCCAGGTGGTCGCGGCCGCGGCGGCCGTGGTCTTGAGAAAATCGCGCCGCGTTAGCGGAACGCGTGGTTCGGGGGATGCGGGGCTCGCCATTTCGTGATCTCCTGTGGCCATTTGCAGCTACCCGTGAAGAGGTGAAAACGTGAACAGACGCGGGGGGACCCCTTTTTCGCCTTTTCACTTTTTTTTCACGTTTTCACGTCAGAAGTCATCGCACGTTCGGTACGCCGCCAGCAGCGCCTGCTCGCCGGCCTTGCCTTCGTGGGCCACGCCGTGCTCCATGCCGAGGATGCCCGCGTAACCCTTGGCGTGCAGATGCTTGAAGATGTTGCGGTAGTTGATCTCGCCCGTCGTCGGCTCGCGCCGCCCGGGATTGTCGCCGATCTGGATGTACGCGATCTCCTCCCACGCCGCCTCCAGGTTCGGAATCAGGTTCCCCTCGGTCACCTGCTGGTGATACAGGTCGTCGAGAATCTTGCAGGACGGGCTGCCGACCGCGCGGCAGATCTGGTACGCCTGCGGCACGCGCGTCAGGAACAGCGTCGGGTGGTCGCGCGGGTTCAGCGGCTCCAGCACCATCACCAGCCCCGCCGGCTCGCACACCTCCGCGCACGCCTTCAGGTTCTCGACGCAGTTCGCCGTCTGGTACTCCCATGCCGTCCGCGGGTCGTACTGCCCCGGCACAACCGTGGTCCACTTCGCGTTCACCCGCTTCGCGACCTCGACCGCGTCCCGCATCCTGCCCACCAGCATTTCGCGCACGTCGGGCTTGCTGAGCACGAAGCTCTGCGCCCCGAAGTCCGCGTACGCCACGAACACCCCCATCGTCAGCCCCAGCCGGCTCATCTCGCGGGCGATTCTTTCCTGCTCCTCGATGGGTCGGCCGGCCATGCCGTTGTCCTCCAGGGCCGTGAAGCCCTGGTCGGCGATGAACTTGAGCTGGTCGACCACGTCGTCGCCCGCATGGTGGCGGAACATCCCGAAGTGCGGCGCATACTTCAGCTTGAATTTCCGCCCGCCGCCCGCCGCCTGCCCGCCGCCCGTCTCCGATCGCATGCCACTCTTCCCGGGTTGCATGGCGCTCGCCACCACGTTCACCGACGCCGCCGCTCCGGCCGCGAGCCCGGCCGCGAGAAACTCTCGCCGCTGCATGTGCACCTCCGCTGGGGTCGGGATGATCGGCCCGGCAGTATAATCCCCCCGCGTCCGCATGTGGTATCGGCTTGCAGCCGCTGACCCGCGCCCCCCCGTGGCACCGGCCGGCCGGCTGGTGCGGGCGTCTCGCCCGTCCGCGTGTCATCCCGCGGAGCGCGGCGACGAGAGATCTGGCCATGGACACCGCCGGCCTGATTCGCGCGAACAGCTCACGGATGAAAACCGCCAGGGAGCCATCGATGAAAACCGCCGGCCTGCTCGCCCTGCTGCTCCTCCTCACATGCGCCCGCGCCGACGTGACCCCGCTCGACGACTTCTCCGACCCCGCCGCGTGGACCGTCATCACTTCCGACGGAGTGACGGCCACCACGACGCCGGCCGCCGGCCCTCACGGCCCCGCCCTCCGCCTCGACTACGACTTTACGCACGGGGCCGGCTTCTGCGTCCTGCGCCGCAAGCTCGACCTGCCGCTGCCCGAGAACTACCGCTTCGCGCTCGACGTCCGCGGCCAGGGCCCACCCAACAACTTCGAGTTCAAGCTGGTCGACCCCGGCGGCGACAACGTCTGGTGGGTCAACCAGCGAGCATTCGAGTTCCCGGCCGAGTGGCGCCGCATCACGCTTCGAGCCCGCAAGTTCACCTTCGCCTGGGGACCTTCCGGCGGCGCTCCCCTGACGCAGCTCGGGGCGATCGAGCTCGCCATCGCCGCCGCCGAGGGCGGCCGCGGCTCCGTCTGGCTGGACAACCTCACGTTCGAGCCGCTGCCCGCCACGACGCCGGCCTCGCCGCCCGCCCGCCTCGCGTTCTCCTCGGCCGCCCCGCCCGGTCTCGGGACGCTGCCGGAGAGCGGCGAGATCGACTGGCAGCCGGCCGCTGACGACCACCGGCCCCAGCTCACCATCGACCTCGGCGCTCCGCGCGAGCTGGGCGGCCTCGCGCTCGAGTGGGCCGGGCCCGCTCCATCGCATTATGAGATCGCGCTCTCGCCCGACGGCACACGTTGGGAAACCGCCTCCACCATTGCCGGTAGCAACGGCGGCCGCGATTGGCCGCCCCTCCCCGACGCCGAGGCCGCGGCCGTGCGGATCACGCTCGCCGCGCCAGCCGGCCTGCGGCGCGTGCGGATCATGCCGCCCGAGTTCGCCGTCCCGAACACCATGTTCGCGACGATCGCCCGCGAATCGCCCCGCGGCCACTACCCGCGCTACTTCCTCGGCGAACAGCCGGCGTGGACGGTCGTCGGCGCGGTGGACGACCGCAAGGAAGTGCTGGTTGACACGGACGGCGCGATCGAAGTCGACAAGCTCGGCTTCCGGCTCGAGCCGTTTCTGTACGACGACGGCCGGCTCATCACCTGGGCCGATGTCGGCCGCACGGCCGCGCTGGCCGACGGGTATCTCCCGATCCCCATCGTCGGCTGGGAAGCGGGCGATACGCACGTGTTCGTGCGGGCCGACGTCATCGGTCTGCCGGGCGCCTCGACGCTGCTCGTCGAGTATCAACTCTCATGCGAAGCCCCGCAGCGCCGTGCTCACACGCTCTTCGTCGCCATCCGCCCGTTCCAGGTCCTCCCGCCCTGGCACGAGCTGAATATCACCGGCGGCGCGAGCCGCATCACCACAATCCGCCGCGACGGCCGCAACGTCGTCGTGAACGGCACGCACACGATCGTGCCGTGGACCGAGCCGGCCGGCTGCGGCGCGGTCGACTTCGTCGACGGCGACATCGTCGAGCAGCTCGCGGCGGGCAAATTGCCGACCGCAGACCCGATCGACGACCCCACCGGCCGCGCCTCGGCTGCCCTGCGCTTCGACCTCGAACCCGAGCCGCACGCGACCGTGTCCGTCCGCCTGGCCATCCCGCTGCACGGCCAACCGCCGTTGAATGTACCGAACGGCGCCGAGGTCGGGCTGCGCTTCTCCGGCATGCAGCGCGCGAATGGGGACTTCTGGCGCGAGCAGCTCCAGCGCGTGCGCTTCTCGACCGCTTCGCCGCCCAGCGGACCCCGGCAGTACCCGATCGCGTACACATTTGCCGCCACGCAGGCGTACATCCTGATCAACGCCGACGGCCCCGCCATCCAGCCCGGCTCGCGAACCTACGAGCGAAGCTGGATCCGCGACGGCGCGCTGACCTCGACCGCGCTGCTCTACACCGACCACCCCGACCGCGTTGCGGCCTTCATCGACTGGTACGCGCCCCACCAGTTCGACAGCGGCAAGGTGCCGTGCGTCGTCGACCGCCGCGGGCCCGACCCCGTCAACGAGCACGACAGCACAGGCGAGCTGCTCTACCTGCTGCACACGTACTACCGCTTCACGAAGGATCGGGCGACGCTCGAGCGGCACTTCCCGCGCGTCGTCCGCGGCGTCGAGTACCTCGAAAAGCTGCGGGCCGAGCGGCTCACGCCCGAGTACCGCGATGGCCCGCCCGAAAAACGCGTCTGCTACGGTCTGC
>CAZMCT010000161.1:0-6490 GCA_964564785.1 uncultured Planctomycetales bacterium | reverse complement strand
GGCAACGGCAACGGCGGTAATGGCGGGCGTGGCGGCGACGGGGGTGCGCCGGCTGGAAGATCCAATGGGGGTAACGGAGGAAACGGGGGACGTGGTGGCGATGCCTACACCAATGGCAGCGGCAACGGGGGTAATGGCGGCAACGGCGGGAACGCCGCTTGTCCGGGCGGCCTCAAGGGCAATGGCGGCAGCACGGGGCACCACGGCACGGATGGAAGTCCGGGAGCCGGCTGTTAGTCGGTAAACGGCAGGGCCGGTTGCGGTTTGTTTGGCGACCTGCCGTTGCCGTCCACATCATCTGTTTGCCGGCGGGCCGTTCCCGATCATGGCGGCAGGTTGCGGACAGATGCAACCTGCCCCGCGCACTACGCACGGCGCCGCCGCACCACGAGCAGCTCCAACTCGTTCAGCCGCAGCAGCCACGCCGCCGCCAGGAACGTGAGCGTGCCGATCGCCAGCAGGCCGAGCGTCTCAACCGCTCGCACGGTCAGCGTGCCGGGCAGCCGGGCGGCGAGGCTCTGCCAGGGCGGGGCCGCGATCCATAGCACTGCGGCGGTTGCGGCTGCCGCGGCGATCATCCGCAGAATGGCGCCGAGCGTCGGGCCGTCGAATACGCGGGCGTGGCCGCGGCGCTGCAAGATGAAAAGTCCGGTAATTACGGCCAGTCCGGAGGTCACGGTGGTGCTGATCGCGAAGCCGGCCTCGCGGACCGCCGGGACCCAGATCAGCAGCACGTTCAGCAGCACGTTCAGCGGCAACAGCACGAGACTGATCCGCAGCGGCGTGCGGGCGTCGCCCAGGCTGTAGAAGCCGCGCAGCACGATGTGTTGCGCACAGAACGCCCACAGCCCCACGCCGTACCAGCGCACCACGAACGCCGCCCGCTGCGTGTCCGCAGCCGTGAACTGCCCGCGCTCGAACAGCAGCCGCACGAGCGGCACCGCCAGCACGATCATCATCACGCCCGCCAGCAGCCCTTCGAACACCGCCAGCCGCAGCGACTGCCGCACTTCGGCCGTCCACGCCGGCCATTCCTGCCGGGCGGCCAGCCGGCTGAACTCGGGCAGGGCGGCCGTGCCGAGCGAGATCACCAGCACGCCCAGCGGGAACTGGTAGAGCCGCTGGGCGTAGGACAGCGCGCCCAGCGCCCCCTCGTCGAGCGGATATCGGAACATGATGCCCAGCCAGTTCGCCAGCTCGGGCGTGCCGCGCACGTGCGAGAACATCCAGCACACCTGCGTGTCGAGGAAGACGCCGAATGCCAGCACGCCCTGGCCGACCGCGACGGGCGCCAGCAGCTTGAGCATTCGCCGCACGGCCGGGGGCTCGACGCTCAGCCGCCAGCCCAGCGGCACACCCCGCGCCCGCAGGGCCGGGTACACGAATGCGAGCTGCGCCACGCCGGCCGCGAGCACGGCCACGCCGACGGTGTACGCGATGACCGCCATCCCTTCGTACTCGCCCGGGTCATGGCCGAGTCTGCGCGCCACGAGCGGACCGGCCCAGCCGGCGGCCGTGATCATGAACAGGTTCAGCAGCACCGGGGCCAAGGCGGCCGGCACGAAGCTGCCGACGCAGTTGAGGATGCTGGAGAGCAGCGCCAGGAGGCAGACCAGCAGCATGAACGGCAGCATCAGGGCGGTGAGGGAGAGCAGCAGGCGGCGGGCCTCGGCCGCGGTGGGGTCCTGCGGGGGGAAGAGCGCAATGGCGGCGAGAACGACGCCGATCGCGAGGATGAGGCCGGCCAGCGTGACGGTCAGCAGGGCGAGCGTGTGGGCGAGCAGTCGCCAGGCGGCGTGGCGGCCCTCGTGCTCGAGCGTGTGGGTGAAGGTGGGGACGAAGGCGGGGGCCATGGCGCCCTCGCCGAAGAGACGGCGGAAGAGGTTGGGGAACTGGAAGGCGTAGGCGAACGCGTCCTGGACGCGGCCGAGGCCGAAGGCCTGGGCGAGCAGGACGTCGCGGACGAGGCCGGTGATGCGTGAGAGGAGCGTGCAGAGGGCGATGAGCTTGGCGGAGGAGACGACGCTGCGGCGCGCGGACATGCGGCGGATGATACCGGACGGGCCGGCCGGCCGGGCCCGGCCGTGCGGATCGTACACGACCGGACCTTCATTCAGGACCTGCGTCCGGATCAGCGCTGTCTCGACGAACAGATCCCGTGTCGGCGCAGCAATACGGGCAGTTCCCGGCTGAGGTCAGACCACCTCTAGAACGGGAGCCCGTCGAGCACAGCCCGACCTCAGGTCGGCAGCGCGACCTGCTCGCCCGCCCGCAGACCCGCCAGCACCTCCACCTGCCCCTCGAGCGTGCGGCCCACCTGCACCACCCGCCGCCGCAGCACCGGCCCTGCCGCCCCCGCCTCGACCACGTCGACCAGATCGAGCTGCCCCACCCGCCGCACGGCCGCGGGCGGAATCAGCAGCACTTCCTGCTCGTCGAGCGGAATCAGCAGCCGGCCGAACATGCCGGAATAGACGCCCGGCGGGCACGGCCCGGTCACCTTGACCTGAAACGTGCGGCTGGCCGACTCGGCTTCCGGCACAATCTCGCTAATCCGCCCCTGGCACGTGTGGCCGAGCGCGTCGACCCGCACCCCGATCGTCTGCCCGACCGCGAGCCGCTGGCTGAGCGACTCGCGCACGCTGGCAACGAGCTGCATCCGGTCCGGATCGTACAGCGATACGAGCGGCTCGCCGGGGCGGGCCATGTCTCCGACCTCGACCCGACGCTCGATCACCCGCCCGTCGATCGGGCTGCGGATGGTCGCGTACTCGAGCGTGGTGCGGGCCTGCTCGTGCGCCTGGCGGGCCCGCTCCAACTCGGCCGCGGCCATCTTCAGCGTCGTCTCAGCGCGATCAAAGGCCGACTTGGTCTCGTTGCTTTGTTCGTAGAGTTGCCGGATGCGGTCGAACTCGACCTGGGCGTTCGCCAGGGCAGCCTCCGCGGCGGTGACGGCCGCCGCGCTCTGCCGCAACTGGGCCTGCAAGTCGGCGTCGTCGAGCTGGACGAGGACCTCGCCCGCCTTCACCAACTGCCCCGCTTGCACGTTCACCGCCAGCACCTTCGCCAGCAGCTTCGACGCGATCGCGGTCTCGTGCACCGCCCGGACGGTGCCGACCGCCAGCTCGATCTGCGGCAGGCGGACGGCCGTGACGGTCGCCAGCGGTGTTCCGCCGACCGGGCGCTCGATCGGCCCGTGTCCGCCGGCGGTGTCGAGCTTGTGGTGGAAGAAGCCGGCCAGCCAGAGCAGTAACAACACGACGACCACGGTGAATGCGAGTGCCACCAGAATGGCCCGCAGCGTGCTTGCCGCACCCCCGCGGGCGGCCATGTGTGCCTGAGTCGTCATCCGCGTACCTCCGATTTCCGCACCGCAGTGTACCGTCAACGGGACCCGCTGGGGCAACCCGGTCCGCTGCTGGCCACAGCGAGTTCCCGTGGGCAGGCGAGCGGGCCGGGGCGGGCCCGGCGCTGGACCGTGGCGGGTATGATTCCGATGGGAGGAATGGCCGAGGCGCAAGCCGGCCGGGACTGGCCTGATGGATCGCGAACGATTCGAGCGCGACGAGCTCGCCGAAGTCCTCAGCCACTACGACGTGGGGGTGATCCGCAGCGCGAAGGAGTTCACCCGCGGCTCGCGGCGGGCGCCGAAGCTGATCCTGGAGACGCCGGTCGGGCGGTACCTGCTGAAGCGTCGCGCGGTTGGGCGCGACGATCCGTTCAAGGTGGCCTTCGCCCACGCGCTGATGGGGCACCTGCGGGCCCGCGGGTTCCCGGTGCCGGCCCTGGTGGGCACGTGCGACGACCAGAACTCGATGCTGCAACTACACGGGCGGGTGTACGAGTTGTACGAGTTCGTAGAGGGGCACCGCTGCGACAGCTCGCTCGAGGAGACCATGCGGGCCGGGCAGGTGCTCGCACAGTACCACGCCGCGGTCGAGGATTTCGACACCGAGTGGACGCCGCCGGCCGGGAGCTATCACAACGCGCCGAACGTGCGGGCGGGCCTGAACGCGATACCCACCGTCACGTCCGGGCACGATTCGGTCTGCGGACACGAGGCCGAGCTGCTGCACCTGACGCATATGCTGCACGAAGATTACGACGAGGCGTGCGATCACGTGCGGCGCGGCGGCTTCGCCAACTGGCCGGCCACGATCATCCACGGCGATTGGCATCCCGGAAACCTGCTGTATCGCAACGGTCGCGTGGTGGCCGTGCTGGATTTCGACGCCAGCCGGCACCAGCCGTACATCATCGATGTCGCCTACGGAATGCTACAGTTCTCGATTCTGCGGGACACGACACCGCCGAACCTGTGGCCGGACTACTTCGATGAAAGCCGGATGCGGCGGTTCCTGGCCGGGTACCTGGGACGGGCCAGTATCACACCCGAGCAGCGGCGGGTCATTCCGTATCTGATGATCGAGGCCCTGATTGCGGAAGCAGCGCTCCCGATTGCGGTCACGGGTTCGTTTGGTCGGTTGCCGGGGTTCGGCGTGCTGCAAATGGTGGGGCGAAAGGTGCGCTGGCTTCAGGATAACACGGAGCGTATCCGGCGCTGGCTGGCCGAGTGAGGGGGGTCGCACCCCGCTGAGATCGGGGCGGACGCCGTGTCACCCCACGATCGCGGTGACGCCAACGGCCAATCCCGCAGTGCCCCCCTCAAGGGGCGGTCAAGGGCGGGCTGAAGCGGCGTGGCGCGGTGGGACGCGGCGGGGTATCGGTCGTGGGCGGTTCCGGCAGCGGGTGGAGCCAGCATTGTAGGAATCCGTCAGTGCGGGGGACGGGGCGAGCCGGGTCCAGTAGAATGATGTCGGAGGATCGCCGCCAGGTCCCGGCGGACCATGAGGGGTGTGCGCGCTTCCAGGCCTCCAGCGGATGGAGTTTCGTGCATGAGTACTTCATCGCCCCCGGCGCCCCTGTTGGCGGACCCGCCGGGCAGCGCGACGGCGCGGCCGGACGGGCCGGCTCCGGGCCACGCACCGCCAGTGGCGGTCGCCCGGCGCCGACGGATGCCGCGTTGGGTGTGGATTGCCGGGGGCGGGGTGGTCGTGGTTGGGTTGATCTTCGGGACGGGCCCGCTGGGTTTCTGGGACCTGCTGCGGCGGCCGGTGGACGCGGGCTTGGTACATCGCGTGGTGCCCGGCCCGTTGCAGGTGACACTCAAGGAAGACGGCGAGATCCGGCCGGTGCACTCGGTCGAGCTGAAGTGCGAGGTTCAGGGGCAGGGGCTGACGATCGAATGGATCGTGGAGGAGAGCACGCACGTCAAGGCGGGTGACCCGCTGTTTCGTATCGCTGCGGACGAGCTGCGGAACAGGGTTGACCAGGAGCAGATCGAGCTGACGCGGATCGAGGCGGCGCTGGCGGATGCGCAGCAGAACGTCGAGATCACCAAGAGCGAGAACGCCAGCAAGCTGAAGAAGGCCCAGGTGGAGTTCGAAGTGGCGATGCTGGAGTTGCAGCGCTACACGGAGGGCGAGTTCCAGAAGGCCTCGCTGGCCGCGACGATCGCGATCAAGCAGACGGAAATGGAGCTGGCCCGCACGAAGGACGAGCTGAACAAGAGCCGCTGGCTGCACGAGCGCCGGTACATCGCCACGTCGAAGATCGAGGAGCTCGAGGACGACGTCGAGCGTCTGACACTGCTGCTCGAGAAGAACAAGCAGGAACTCGCGATCCTGGAGCAGTTCGAGTGCGCCAAGAACACCATCGAGAAGTCCGAGGCGCTGGAGCAGGCCCGCCTGGAGGTCGAGCGCGAGATGGCCCGTGGCGCCCTGCGCCTCGGCCAGGCTGAGGCCAAGCTGGCCGAGGCCCAAGCCACGCTCGAGGTGCGCAAGATTCGTTTTGAGCGGCTGAAGGACCAGCTTTCCAAGACCGAGGTGGTCGCGCCGATCGACGGCGTCGTGAGATACGGCGGAGACGAGGGCGGCGGATTCCGCTGGGGTGGCAACCGCATCGCGACCGGCGAACAGGTCTATGCCGGGCAGACGCTGATCACGATCCCCGACACCAGCCAGATGATGGTGCGCACGCGCATCCACGAGGCCGACCGCCACAAGGTCGAGGAGGGGCTGCGCTGTATCGTCAAGGTCCCGGCCTGCCCCGGCCAGACGTTCAGCGGCACGATCTCCAAGATCGCCAAGTTCGCCGACTCCGAGCGCGGTTGGCTCAATCCGAATCTGAAAGAGCACGCGGCCGAAATCCTCCTGGATCAGGCCGATGCCGCCCTATCGCCCGGCGATACGGCTCAGGTCGAAATCTTGATCGAGGAAGTGCCGAACGTGCTGGCCGTACCGGTCCAGTGCGTCTTCTCGCGCGGCGCGAAGCATTTCGTCTTCGTGCAGCGCGGCCTCTCGGCTGAGCCGGTCGAAGTCAAGCTCGGCCGCGCCACCACCGCCATGATCGAGGTCAGCGAGGGCCTGACGGCCGGTGACGCCGTGCTCATGACCGCCGACGAGCGTCTCCAGGCCCTGTTGCCGACGCC
>CAZMCT010000160.1:0-6757 GCA_964564785.1 uncultured Planctomycetales bacterium | reverse complement strand
GTGTCGGCCTTGTTCGTGTAGGCCTGCTCGCCCAGCGTGCCGTGCTTCAGCTCGCCGCCCGGGGCCACCTGCTCGTACTGATCCTTGCCGATCAGCCGGTAGCTCGTAACCGTCTTGAAGTCCGACACGTTGCGGACGGCGCAGAGGTTCCGCCAGGTGCGCTCGACACCGAAGAAGCCCTCCAGCAGGAACTTGTTCGCGACGTTGCTGAGGATGCCGCCGATGTCGATCGTCGACGCCGCGGCCCGGATCTCGCGGCCGAAGGCATAGCGCAGCATCTCCGGTGTCACGCGCCGCTCGCGGCCGACGTAGCCGTTGGCGCGGGCGGCCTCGATGATCAGCTCGGCCAGGCCGAGCCGGCCGTCGAACTGGCGGTGGGCCTCCTCGAGCGTGGGCGCGTCGTAATAGCGCTCGGGCTTCTCGACCTTGGCGGCCTGCAGGCACGCGGCCTCGAGCACCCGGTCGGTGACGACCAGCTCGGTCACGTGCACCGCCGGCGCCTTCGGGCGCGACTCCCGCAGCACCGCGAGCTCGGTCTTGTCGCGCGTCCAGCCTTCGGCGATCGCGCGGGCCTCGATCTCGGGGAAGCGGCCGTTGCACACCGTCCGGATCGCGGCGATGCGCTTCGTCTCCGCCAGGGCCTGCGCGCGAATCTCCGCGACCGGATTCACCGCCGGCGGCGCAGGATTGGCGGCGGGGCCGGCCTCCGTGCCGGCGCCCTCCGCCTCGTCGTGCGCGACGCCCGTCTGCGGCGCATCCTGCGCCTCGGTCCCGCGGACCTCCGTGTCCTGCGTCTCGTTCATGGGTTCGTTCTCCTGCTGCGCCGCGATCGTCGCGGTGGTATTGCCGTCGGCCCCCAGATCCACAAAGCTGATCTCGCCCAGCACCGTGCGGCGGGCGACGTACAGCGGTCCCTCGAACGTGCGGCCGTTGACGGTCGCGCTCTTGCCGGCGCGGATGAACTCCGCCTGCGCGACCTGCGCCCCGATGGACGCCTGCCAGGGGAAGCCGCGCTTGCCGCTCGCCACGACTTCGCGGGCGGCGGCCGTATCCCGGCTGACGATGCCCTCGGCGATCAGCCGCCCGGCTTCGACGGCGATCCGCTCGGTGTGTCCGACGCCGGCATACATGCTGTGCCCGAAGCGCACCGGCCGGCGCTGCGATGGGATCGACAGGCCCTCCAGGTCCACCACGACCGGGAAGCGCCAGCCCTCGACGCGCAGCGGCTCGCCGGTGTAGGCGACCATCGTGAAGCGCGGCACCGCGTCGACCTCGCCTTCAACGGCGAGGGCCTCCAGGGCGATCCGCCCCGGCAGGCAGCGCAGCTCGATGCGGTCGGGCACCCGGTCCAGCTCACGCGCGGGCGTGGGCGTCGACGTCTTCCGTGACATCGTCATCCTCCTCATCCTCAGGTTCATCTGCGGTGGGTGGCGTAGCCGGCGCGGCAGTGGCGCTGGTCAGTCCCAGCTCGCGCATCAGCGCCACTTCACGGGCGCGCTGGCGGAGCTCGGACTCCCAATCGAGCCCGGCCTTCGCGAACTCAGCCGCCAGCGTGGTGGTGTTGCTCTGCAGCCGGGTGGCCTGCGCGCCGGCTTCCTTCTGGGGATCGACGTGTTCGAAGCCGTCCCAGAACCACTGGTGCGGCAGGTCGACGCCGAGTTGCCGCAGCCACTGCGGCAGGTAGCCTTCGATGAGCACGGCCTCGTCGAGCCACGCTTTCAGCAGCCGGTCGAGGACCATGTCGCCGAGGTAGTGCTGGTCGATGCGGATGGCCTTGAAGAAGGCCTGGTGGTCGAGCCGCCCCGAGGCGTAGTTGTAGCCCGAGCTGTTACCGGCGGCGATGTTGAACGGCATGTTCAGGCAGCGCGCGATCTCGTTGATCACCTCGTGCTTGAAGTCGCCGTACACCGTGGTCGGCTGCTCGGCTTTGACCTGGCCGATCTTCCAGCCGTACGGCATGGTCATCCAGGTGCCGCGGTCCATCTCGACCGTGTCCATCGGCTCGACGCTGGCGGCCTCCGCGTCGGCGGGCGCGTCGGTGTAGATCACGCCGCTGGGCAGCGCGGCCTGCTCGGCGGCGCCGAGCACGGCGAGCGTGTAGCGCCGCAGCGTCGCGAACAGCGACAATGAACTGGTGATCTCGGGGATGCCGCGGCTCTGGCCCGGGCGCTCGGCCCGGAACAGGTGCACGACCGACTCGATCGGCATGAGGTCGTAGGCGTCGGGGCCCGCACGCCACGCGCGTGGGTCGCCCGGGTGGCGTCGCAGGACGTAGTAGGCGATGGGGTTGCCGAAGCCGTCGAAGACAATGCCGTCGACGGCCCGCTCCTCGGGGGGCAGCGCGCCGAACGGTGTCGCGACCTGGTCGGCCTCGATCAGCCGCAGGTCGAGTTGCACCGGCGCGGCGATGCGCGGGTTGCTGGTCAGCAGGCCAAAGCACTCGCCGCTCTCGCACTGCGCCACACGCATGGTCCGCAATTTGTGCGGCAAGGCGATCGACTTGGCCCAGCGGCTGAACTCGTGCTCGATCAGGCGGTTGGCTTCGGGATCGTCGGTGAGCATCTGGAGCCGCGGGCCGGTGCCGACGACGTAGTTCGCCAGCGTGGCGACGATGCCCTTGGCATAGCTGTTGTTGGCGACCTCGTAGCGGGCGCGGCTACGGAGCACTCGCCGCACGTCCGCGCCCATGGCCGCGTCGGCAGAAAGGTGGTCGGCGTTTGCCCAATGGCGGCGGTTTTCGGGCGTGGTCTGGGCGGCATCATACTTGCCGCGCACGACGAGCAGACGGCCGCGGGGCGCCGTGGCGCCCTGGGTCTTCCGCGCACCAAGCTGTCGCAACCACTGGAACAACGTCACACCGCTCCGGGGGGCACGACCTTCGTCATCCGCACGCCGAGGCCCTGTTTGGCCGCGTCCTTGCTGGCGAGGTACCGATCCGCCTCGATCTGGTCGCGTAGCGGCTGCTGCTTGACCGTCTGACCGTCGACCGACACCTCGGCTGGCTGCTGGGCCGCCTCGTGGATCGCGTTGGCGATTTCCTCAGGCATCGCGTGCTCCAACTTGCGGGAGCGGGACTTGAACCCGCAGCGCCGGCGCATGAAGCCGGCATGTTGCCGTTACACCATCCCGCTACGGGTTACATACGCCACGCGGAACCGGGCTGTCGGACGGAGGCTGCCGACCACGGGAATTGTTCCACCGGTAGACATGGCGACGGTGGACGGACTAAATGCCGACGCGTTCGGAGGTGGTTATGCGGCGCCCACAGTGTCGGCATTCCCGGCGCCGCATGATGCGGCCCCCTTGGGCAGCGCGCGTGTAGACCACTCGAAAGTGCCGGCACCCGCAGCGCGGGCACTCGAGCCCGCGCGGGGCCTGCCCAGCGCTCGACTTCGGCGAGGCCTTCATCGCCGGGATCTCCGCAATTCCGAGAGCCGCACGGCCGGGCGGGCCTTCGGTGTGTCGCCTACCAGCCCGGGCGGAGCGGCGCCGCCCATCGAAGCCGCCACGGCGCAGCCGACCAGGCAATCCAGCCAGTGGTTGTCGAGACCGTCGACGCGCAGCTTCCACTCGTCGACGGTCCGGCCCCGGCCCGCGGTCTTGACGCGGTACTCGCTGGTCAGGTGGTCAGCGAGCAGGCGGTGACGCTCCGGCTGACGACCGAACAGCGACAGACAGCCCGGATCACCCATCGGCACGGCCAAGCGGGCCTGGATGAACGACTTCCAATAGTTCGTGTCGAACACGACGTGCCGGACGGTGCGCCGCCCAGTCGTCACCGGCACACGCCAATTCAGTCCGACGCGGTCGCCGCGCTTGCGCTTGTAGTCGGCGAACGGGATCGACGACGCGCCGACATACCGGCCGTGGCTGGGCATCACCACGCCGGCGAACTTGCTCTGCCGGCAGAACTGGTACACCACGTCGGACGACTGGCCCCAGTTCGCGTCGATCAGGCAGCGGTCGATCCGCACCTGCGCCCCATCGTCGCGCTGCCACTCGCGCCCGAGCGCGCGTTCCGTCAACCGTTCCAGTCCCGCGTAAATCGCCCCCTCGATCCCGGCCCGCGGTGCAGCGGCCGACAGCGTGCGCCGAATGTCACGCAGCGTGAAATACTCCGCCTTCTGATCCGGCTCGGTGCCGTAGTCCAGCACGTAGCCCGTGAAATCGTCCTCCCACGCGGCGACGAGCCAAAAGAGGGCCTTGGCTTGCACGTCGACGAACATCGTCACGTGCGTGGCTGCCAGCGGAGCCTCGCCGCGCCGGTGGCCGTTGACCTTGGCCATGATCTGGTCGACCGTGAGCAACTCGTCATCGACCTGCTCCTCGGGCAGCGGCTCGTTCTGGTACTCAGCCCAGAACGCCGCTTCCCCCCGGTCGAGCTTGAGGTTCATCGCGTGCTGGATGGCGGACAGCTCATCAGGATGGTGCCGCTTCGGCCAGGCGACCACGGCGCCCGCGTCCATCGCCTCCCGATTCGCGCGGTAGAACGCGGTGGCGTCAGCGATCCCGCGGTCGGCCTGCATGCCCAGCCGCCACAATTCGGCGTACCGGGCCCACAGCGCTTCGTTGGCCGGGAACGCGTAGACCATCTTCGTGCGTTCGCCCTGCCACTGCGGATGCTTCTCCCGGTCGAGGATACGATCGGCCAGGTCGTCTGGCCGCACAACGGTCAGCGCCATCAGCCCGGCGATCTTCCGCCCCGGGCCGGCGAGGCCCAGGATCGCGCCCGACAGGATGCGCTCCCGCGTCATGCACTGCGACGGCGAGCGGGCCGACTCATCCGTCTGCGGATCGTCGATCAGCACGAGCGATGGCCGGACGCTGCTGCCGTCCGCCCGCTTGTGCTTCATGCCGCGGATGCGCCCCGTGATGCCGGCGACCTTGATGATCGCGCCGTTCGACTTGGGCGAGTGGTTGCCCAGCCACTCCAGCGGCGGCAATGTGGGCAGGACGATCTCGCGTGCTGTCCAGCCGATATGCGTCTGCTTCCCCTGATAGAGCTGACCCGCAGCGCGTTGATGAATGCCCTCCAGCGCCCGCACCGGCCCCACGACCTCGCTGAAATCGTCCTCGAGCAGCTCGTTCGTCTCCAGCTCCACCTTGATCGAGTCGAGCATGCTGGCGGCGTGCTCCTCGTCACTGCCAATCAGCGCCACGAACTCCCGGTGCCCGTATACCAGTGCCCACAGACAGGCGACCTCGCACAGGGACGTCTTGCCCGACCCGCGCGGCATGGCCATCGCGAACAGCCCGCCTTCCAGCACCGCCTGCTCGATCTTGGCGATGACCTTCAGGTGGTCGTCCGACCACGGCAGGTGGAACGTCTGCGGGAAGTACTGCTCGCAGAAGAAGCGGAAGTCGCGCTCGGCTCGCTCGCGCTGCTCCGCATTGCGTGGCGGATGCACCCACTCACCTGTCGCGATGTCGCGGCCGAGCAGCGCCATCTCGCGGTTACGCTGCGCCGCCCGCTCCTTGTGGGCCTCGTAGCCGGTCAGCCCGGTCGGCTCGGGCTTCGGCCGGTGCCGCTCGATGACCAGCCACGCGACGTAACGCAGCAGGTCCACCGTCCGCCCGTCGCCGATGCGGAACCCCGCGCGCGAGCGATGGCGGTGCAGTTGCCGCTCGGAGATCACCTCGCCCAGCGGCGTGCTGTTGAGCAGCCGCACGAGCTCGGTCGGCTTCAGTTTGCGCGGGTCAATCGGCACCAGACGTCATCTCCCGTACGAGCCACGCTGCGTACGCGACCAAGTTGAGCGTGCCGTCGGCGTTGGTGGGCGCGCCGGCCGCGACATCGGCCTGCAGCATCTCGACCGTGACGGCCTGGCCGCCCACCGCGGAGAGCAGCCGGGCCGCCTCCGCCACGGGGAGCGCCATGGGGTTCAGCTTGGCGTCGGCGCCGGCCATCACGCCGCCTCCCGCCCACGGCCGCCCCCGGGCCCGGCAGGGCGGCCCCGGGGCGGCGTATGTAACGAGTAACCGGTCCAGGCCGCCGCGGCGCGGGCGAGAGCGCTCTCAGGGCCCGGCGGACGGCCGACTCGGACCTGGCGCCAAGACATGCAAGAATCTCTCGAATTCCTCGCTACATCGCCTTGCTTTTCCCGGAAAACGAGCGACTCATGTGTCTGTACGCATGGGGCGTACGCGATGGAGAAACGACGATGAACGCGACCACGAAAACGAACCGCCGCCTGACGCCCAGGACCCTGGTGGTCAGCCGCGAAGACGGCGAGCCCGGCCAGATCGTCCGAGTCTGCACCTTCCGCCGCAACGGCGTCGACGCCTGGTCGTACCTGGTCGACACCGCCTCCGGCCGCGAGATCTGGGAGGTCGGCGAGCTGTTCGTCCCGACGCAGGCCTGAAGACACGGAGCTACCACGATGAAGACGCGCAAATCCAAGACGATCGACAGTGCCCGCCTGGACGCGCTGCTGCTCGGCATCGCCCAGGGCCGCCTCGGGATCGAGACGCTCGAGCGCCGCGGCCTGGACCGGCTCGACTTCCACGAGGTCTACGGGCCGCAGGTCCGCCGCGCGCTGCTGCAGGCCTACGTGCAGGGCTACCAGGATGGCGCCCATGACCGCGGCGCCGGGCTGGACGCGCTGGTCGCCATGCTGAACGCGGGGGAAATGCGGGTTCCCGCCGCCCCCGAGAGCGCACTCGGACCTGCCGCAGATTCCGCTGAGAAATCGCAGAATTCCAGCCCCCCGAGTGGATTCCCGGCGAAAAGCAGCGAACTGATGTGACTGTCGCAACG
>CAZMCT010000159.1:0-6852 GCA_964564785.1 uncultured Planctomycetales bacterium | reverse complement strand
CCCCTCCCCTGACCTCCTCTGGCGCCCCCCGACCACCGCGCCTACCTGTCGCAGCACGCGCATCCCCTCCTCCCGGTCGCGCCGCCGCGCAAGGTTTGCCGTGCCGACGATCACGCCGCATCAATCAACGCCAGCTTCTCCCCGAACATCCTCTTCAGGGCCGGCAGCAGCGGCCGGTGCTCTGCGCTTTCGAGTTCCGGGTCGGCCGCGACGATCGCGAACGCATCCTGCCGCGCGTGCTCCAGCAGATCGAAGTCCTCGATCACACTGGCCACCCGCAGCTCCGGCAGTCCGTGCTGCTTCGTGCCGAATAGCTGCCCCGGCCCCCGCTGCCGCAGGTCCGCCTCCGCGATCCTGAAGCCGTCCGTAGTCTGCACCAACGCCTCCAGCCGCTCCCGCGCCTTCGGCCCCCGACCATGAGCGATCAGCACGCACAGGCTCTCCCGGCTTCCACGCCCCACCCGTCCGCGTAGCTGATGCAACTGCGACAGCCCGAACCGCTCGGCGTGCTCGACAATCATGATCGTCGCATTCGCCACATCCACCCCCACCTCCACCACCGTCGTCGTGACCAGCGCGTGCAGCCGCCCCGCCGCGAAGTCCGCAATCACCCGGTTCTTCTCCGCCGCCGGCAGCGACCCGTGCAGCAGCCCCACGTTCAGCCCCCGCCACGGCCCGTTCACCAGGTGCCGGTGCGCCTCCTGCACCGAGACCAGCTCCCGTTGCGCCGTCACCCCCTGTGGCCCCGCCATCCCCTGTGGCCCCGCCATCCCCTGTGGCACCGCCATCCCCTGTGGCCCCGCCATCCCCTGTGGCACCGCCATCCCCTGTGGCACCGCCGCCCTCGGCGGTGTCCGCTTTCCGGCCAAGGGCGGCTGGGCCACATCGCCCATCCCCGCCAACGGCGGCTGGGCCACCTCCTCACCGATCACCGGGCACACCACGTACGCCTGCTCGCCGCGCTCCAGCCGCCCGCGGACATAGTGCATCACCGTCGGCCACTGCGGAATGCTGACCAGCTTCGTGATGATCTTCCCCCGCCCCGGGGGCGACTCGTCCAGCACCGACACGTCCAAGTCGCCGAACACCGTCATTGCCAGCGTCCGCGGGATCGGCGTGGCCGTCATGACCAGGTAATGTGGCATCGGCCCCTTGGTCCGGAACACGTGCCGTTGCAAAACCCCGAACTTGTGCTGCTCGTCCACCACCACCAGCGCCAGCTCGTCGAACGCCACATCCTTCTGGATCAGCGCCTGCGTCCCCACCACCAGGTCCATCTCCCCCTGCTCGATGGCCGCCAGCGCGTCGGCCCGCTCGCGCTTGCCCAGCCCGCCCCGCAGCAGCACGTACCGCACGCGACTGTCGCGCAGGTATTTGTCGATGTTCCCGAAGTGCTGAGCCGCCAGGATTTCCGTCGGCGCCATGATCGCCGCCTGCTTGCCGCTCGCGACCGCCACCAGGCACGCATACAGCGCCACCACCGTCTTCCCGCTCCCCACGTCCCCCTGAAGCAGCCGCGTCATCGGCCGCCCGCTCTGGAGGTCGCCCGCGATCTCCCGCACCGCCCGCTCCTGCGCCGCCGTCAACGCAAACGGAAAGCGCGCCCGGATCCGCTCATCGATCTCCGGCGTCACCGGCAGCCTCTGCCCGCTCTGGAGCGCCCGCCGCTTGCGCCGCCGCAACGCCATCGCCAGCTCCATCAACAGCAGCTCCTCGTACGCCAGCCGGACCCGTGCCTTTTTCAACTCGCGCTCGCTCGCCGGCGCGTGCATCTGTCGCACCGCCTCCTCGCGCGTCAGCAGCCCGCGCTTCCTTCGCAAGTCTTCCGGCAGAACCTCCTCCACCGGCAGCGGCCGTTGCAGCAGCACACTCTGCACCGCGCGCCGGATCAGTCCGCTCTTGACCTCAGCGTTCCCCCGGTACACCCCCACCTGCTGCTGCCCTCGCGTCGGCGGAGCCAGCGCCGCGTCTGGACCGAACACCTGTACCCGCGGCTGAACCAGTGCCGGCCGGTCGTTGTAGACCTGCACCTTCCCCGTCGCGACCACCGTCGCCCCGCGATACAGCCCCTGTCCCCCGTACGGCTGGTTGAACCACCGCAGAATGCACGTCCCCGTCCCGTCGTCGATCTCCGCCCGCAGCGACGGCCGCCGCCCCCCGACCGCGACGACCTCACCCCGCACCGTCGCCAGCGTACCCGGCACAAGGTCCTCGATCGCCGCCTCGCCCCGGTCCTCCTCGTACCGGAACGGGTAGTACGACAGCAGGTCGCCCACCGTCCGGATCCCCAGCTCCTCAAGCAGCGCAGCCCGCCGCGGCCCGATCCCCTTCACGTACTGCACCGAACTGTCCGCCCGCAGCGGCATCACTCCACCCTGATTCGCGCGCCGCAGATCATACCCTTTGCCGTCCACTTCGCGCGCCGCGGGCCCCATCCTTCCGGTCAAGCCGGCAACACGCCTGCCTCATGGTGTTTGCCCCCACCCGAACGGCCGGCGGCGGGGACAACGCGCCGCGCGCTGTTCTCAATTCGCCCCTCGCGTTATCATCCAGCCGGCCGGCGTCGGCCACGGAGAACTGCTATGGACGTCTTCCTGCAATGGGTTGCTTTCATCGTCTTCGTCGTGGTCGTCTACAATCTTCTCCTCGGCCCCTGACAGTCCGTTGAAAAAGGGGGCTGGCTCGCCGCCCACCCACCATTCTGGCACGGGCGAACAGCCTGTGTTCCTGCTCCCCGTGTATGCCCGCGGTGCCTGTCCCCTTTTTCAAAGAGCTGCCGAGCTCGTCCAGCCGGGCGCGGCGCGCAGCCGCGCCCGACGCGGGCCTGCTTCGTCGAAACCCCGGTCGCCCGCTGCGGCGGGCATGAGAGGTGCCCATGCCCATTCACTGCCAAGCCGCGTTCGAGCGCGGCGCAGCGCTTCGTCCCCACAGCTTCGAACCCGGCCCGCTCGGCCCCCACGAAGTCGAGCTGGCCGTCACCCACTGCGGCATCTGCCACAGCGACATTCACCTGGTCGATGACGACTGGCAGATCAGCCAGTACCCGCTCGTCCCCGGCCACGAGGTCGTCGGCACCGTCCACGCCCGCGGCCCCGAGGTACGAAACCTCGAACTCGGCACGCGCGTGGGCGTCGGCTGGCAGAGCGGTGCCTGCCTCGATTGCGAATGGTGCCGCCGCGGACTCGAACCCGCCTGCCCCGCCCACCAGGCCACCTGCGTCGGGCGGCCCGGCGGCTTCGCCACCGCCCTCCGCGTCGACGCGCGTTTCGCCCATCCCATTCCCGACGCCCTCGACAGCGCCGCGGCCGCCCCCCTGCTGTGCGCCGGCATCACGGTCTATGCCCCGCTGGCCCGCGACCTTCGCCCGGCCGACCGCGTGGGCGTGATCGGCGTCGGCGGCCTCGGCCATCTCGCCATCCAGTTCGCCGCCAGGATGGGCTGCGAGGTCACCGCGTTCTCCACCTCGCGCGGCAAGGAGGAGGAGACGCGGGCCTTCGGCGCCCGGCATTTCATCGTCACCCGCGACCCGTCCGTCCTGGAGCGCGCCGCCGGCTCGCTCGACTACCTGATCTCGACCGTCACCGTCCCGCTGCACTGGCCCACGTGGCTGAACCTCCTGCGCCCGACCGGCACGCTCTGTCTCGTCGGCGCCTCGCCCGGCACACTCGACCTCAGCCCCATGGCCCTCATCGTCGGCCAGAAGTCCGTCCGCGGCAGCGCCATCGGCGGCCGACAGGCGATCCGCGAGATGCTCGACTTCGCCGCCCGCCACCAGGTTCGCCCGAAGGTCGAGGAGCTGCCGCTCCGCGACGTGAACACGGCTATCCAGCGCGTCCGCGACAACCAGGCCCGCTACCGCATCGTCCTCACAACCGCGTGACAGCCCCTCTCAGGAATGCCCCTCCCTCGCACAAAGAGCGGGCAGGGCGAGGGACCCGGCCGGTTCGAGCAGCAAGCAGACTCGGTTCTCCCCCCAACTCCGCCACTCGCTGTCCGCACCCCGCTACCTCCCCAAATCCACGCCCTGCAACCGGGCCACTTGCAGTGCCAGGTCGTATCCGGCATCCGCGTGCCGCATGACGCCTGTCGCCGGGTCCGCCGTCAGCACCCGCTCCAGCCGCCGCTCGGCCTCGACTGTGCCGTCCGCGACGATCACCATCCCCGCGTGCAGCGAGTACCCGATCCCGACTCCCCCGCCGTGATGAATGCTGACCCAGCTCGCCCCGCACGCCACGTTGCTCAGCGCGTTCAACATCGGCCAGTCCGCGATCGCGTCCGAACCGTCGCGCATACCCTCGGTCTCGCGGTTGGGGCTCGCAACCGAGCCGCAATCCAGGTGGTCGCGGCCGATCACGAGCGGCGCCTTCACCTTCCCCGTGCGAACCAGCTCGTTGAACACCCGCCCCATCTTCGCCCGCTGCCCGTACTTCAGCCAGCAGATGCGGGCCGGCAGCCCTTGGAAGGCGACCTTCTCGCCCGCCATCCGGATCCAGCGGCACAGGTGCTCTTCCTCGGGAAACGTCTCAAGCACCGCCCGGTCCGTCGCCGCGATGTCCGCCGGGTCCCCCGACAGCGCCGCCCAGCGGAACGGCCCGCTGCCCTCGCAAAACAGCGGGCGGATGTATTCGGGCACGAACCCGGGAATCCGGAACGCGTTCAGCTCGGCCCCCCGCCCCTGCGACTCCAGGTATTGCTGGGCGTGGCCGCGGAGGTTGTTCCCATAATCGAATGTCACCGCCCCGCGCCGTTGCAGCTCCAGCATCGCCCGCACGTGGTCGGCCATCGTGCGCAGCGCGGCCTGCGTGTACTGCCCGGGGTTCGCGCGCCGCAGCTCCAGCGCCGCCTCGTACGACATCCCGTTCGGCACGTAGCCGTTCAGCGGGTCGTGGGCCGAGGTCTGATCCGTGAGCACGTCCGGCGTCACCCCGCTGTCGATCAGGTGCTGGAGCACGTCAACGATGTTCCCCACCAGCCCGACCGAAAGCGCCACGCCGCCATCGCGGGCCCGCACCACCAGGTCGACCGCTTCGCCAACGTCCGCCGTCATTTGGTCAACGTAGCGCGTCCGCAGCCGCCGCTCGATCCGCGTCCGGTCCACCTCCGCGACCAGGCAGGCCGCCCCGTTGAACGTCGCCGCCAGCGGCTGAGCCCCCCCCATGCCGCCGAGGCCGCCGCTGACCACCAGCTTTCCCCTCAGTGAACCGCCGAAGTGCCGCCGCGCGCAGGCTGCGAACGTCTCGTACGTCCCCTGCAAGATCCCCTGCGTGCCGATGTAAATCCAGCTCCCGGCCGTCATCTGGCCGTACATCGTCAGCCCCAGCGCCTCCAGCCGCCGGAACTCGTCCCACGTCGCCCACTTCGGCACCAGCATCGCGTTGCTGATCAACACCCGCGGGGCGTCCGCGTGCGTCTTGATCACTCCCACCGCCCGACCGGACTGCACCAGCAGCGTCTCGTCGTCCCCCAGCCGCCGCAGGGCCGCGACGATCCGGTCGAAATCCGCCCAGCTCCGAGCCGCCTTGCCCCGCCCGCCGTACACCACCAATTCGTCCGGCCGCTCGGCCACGTCCGGATCGAGGTTGTTCATGAGCATCCGCAGCGCGGCCTCCTGGGCCCAACCCCGGCAAGTCCGCTCCGTGCCCCGCGGAGCCCGCACGACCCGCGCACCGTCCGCCATGGCCGATCTCCTTTCGTCGCAACCCGGCCATTATACGGGCATAAAAAGACCGCCACAGAGACGCAGAGGCACAGAGAGAGAGGGGAGCAAGGGCGCGAGGGATCGAGGGATCAAGGAAACACGGGAGCGAGGCGCCAAAGTTGTAGCGCCGGACCTCCGAGTCCGGCGCGCAGCTCAGTGTTTGGGGTCCGCTGTGCGGATCGCGCGCCGTCCGAGCCCGAAACGCGAGTAAGGGACACTCTCCAGCCCGTCGGGTGCCCGGTCAGCGCCACCAAGCCGGAAGGGTGCCGGTCAGTACCCGTGGGCCCAGCCCACGGAACCCGGCCCGCACACAGAGATCATCCCCCCCGCCGCCAGCCCGGGCCGCGCTCGATCACGCGCTGCATGCGCTGCTCCGTCTCCTCGTCCACGTGCTCACGGAGTCCGACGCTGCGCGTTCGCAGTTTCTCGATCTCGAGCCTGATGTGCCGGTCCACCAGCTCGCGGAGCCGGCCGCGCAGCCGCACCCGCTCGGGCTCGTCCGCACCCCGGTAGCTCTCGACCAGTTGCCGGAGAGCCTCGGGTTCTTCCGCCAGCCCCGTATCCTCGCTGAGCAGGTCGGCCATGCGCTCTGCAATGCGCGTCTCGAGCTGCTGCTCGAGCTCGTCTGCCAGCGCCGCCAGCGCTTCGCTTTCGAGCTCGACGTTCCGCCGAACCAGCGGCCGGACCTCCGTCAGCACCTCCTCCGGCGGCGAACCCCCGCGGTGCCGGCCGCGCACCCGCCGCTGGATCTCCACCAGGTTCGCCGCGTGCGCCCGGATCGCGTCCCCCAGCGTCGGGCTCAACGCATAAATCCGTTGCAGGTGCCGCAGCCGCGGGGCGTGCTCCTCGAGCGCGGCCCGGAAGCGCTCGGGGTTGCGCTCGCGAACGCTCGTCATCAACTCGTACATCTGCGGCAGCCGCTCCTTCGCAAACGCCAGCAGCGATTCGTCCTCGCCCGGCTGCAACGGGCCTCGGTCTTCGGGCGCCGGTTGGAACAGCCGCGCCCCCAACCGCATCCCCGGCCCCAGCGGCCGACTGTGCAGCCCGCGCCACGCCGGCCCCCCAGGTTGCGTCGCGCCCGGCTCGCGTACACGTCCGCGACCGGCCGGCCGGCCCGATTCCGGCCCACCCTGCGACCACGCCCACCCCGGCCC
>CAZMCT010000158.1:1414-6860 GCA_964564785.1 uncultured Planctomycetales bacterium | reverse complement strand
AGCAATCCGCAACCGGCTAGTTGCGCTTCGGTGGGTTCAAGGTAGTGTAATCGACCCTGGCCCGCGAGCAATCCGCAACGGCTTGGCCGGGAATTCCAGCCAGACCCAAAGTGTAATCGACCCTGGCCCGCGAGCAATCCGCAACACGAGGTGACGTACTCCTGCAAGGGGTACGAGTGTAATCGACCCTGGCCCGCGAGCAATCCCCAACGGAAGCAGTCGTCACGCTGCGGTTCGACGAGTGTAATCGACCCTGGCCCGCGAGCAATCCGCAACTGGCCCACGCCCCGGCCGAGGCGTTCCGCCAGTGTAATCGACCCTGGCCCGCGAGCAATCCGCAACGCAAGAGACAGACCGGAGGTTTGTCCCCCAAGTGTAATCGACCGCGGCCCGAGCTGCGTTCATCGCCCGTCCCCCCGGCTGGCCGAAAGGCCCGTCGTGCCCCGCGTGCTTTGCAGTAAATAGTATACGGACATCCGAAATACGAAGTCAATCGCGTTTTGGCGGACCCACGGCACCCGCGCAGGCGCGGGCACAAACCGTACTTTTTACAAACGAGTTTGCCTGGCCGCGCCCGACACGTGCCATACGGCGGCACGCCGGGCCTTGCCCCCGGGCGGGGGGGCGTGGGATACTGCTTTGGTCATCCACTTACTTCGAAGCGCCCGGCTGCGCCTCGCGCAACGCCCCGGGGCGATCTGCGGAGCCAGCCATGTGCCATCACAACGCCGGTTGCGAATCGGGCCGGCGGGGTGCCTGCGGGCGGCGTTACGGAACCGCGACGGAGTCAATCTGAGTTCTGTTCTGGGCAGCAGGCGGAAGTGGTTCAGCGCGTGAGCAGCGGTCGACCGATTATCGGGCTGTGCGGCGGGATTGGCGCCGGTAAGACTTGGGTGGCAAGGGAGTTGCAGCAGCAGGGGGCGCGGGTGATCGACTCGGATGCGATCGGTCGTGAGGTTCTCGCGCGGCCGGACGTGCTCGCGGAATTGAAGCGCTGGTGGGGGGACGCGGTGGTGACGGCGGATGGAAGCCCGGACCGGCGGCGGATTGCGGAAATCGCGTTCGGCGATGCGGCGTGTCGAAAGCGGCTGGAGGGGTTGATCCACCCCTTGATTGCCCGACAGCGGGCGGCTATGATACTCGAGGTTCAGAATAATCCAGCAGTCACGGCCATCGTCATCGATTCCCCGCTCCTGCTCGAAAGCAATCTGGATCGCGAGTGCGACGCAGTTGTTTTTGTGGATGCCGGTGAGCCGCGCCGCGTGGCGCGGTTGCGGGCCGAGCGGGGGTGGACGGTCGAAGACGTCCGGCGACGGGAACGATGGCAGCTACCGGTGGTTGAGAAGCGGTCCCGGGCCGACTTTGTGGTAAAGAACGACGGGCCGGGGGAGACGCTCGGATCGCAGGTGGCCGAGATTCTTCATGCGATTCGTACGCGGCACTCCTGATTGAGAGCGTAGCAGCGCGAGTGCCCGCGGCCGGGAAGCGGAGATCCGCTCCATCGCGGCGGCACCGAGTTTGTGGAGTTGAGCATGGCCAAGTCAACGGCAAAGACGACGCGCGGCAAGAAGAAGCTGCAGGACGTCATGGAAGCAATCCCGGAGGAGGGCCCGGCCCCCGTTCCGGTCGCGCCCCCGGCCCCGCCCGAGGCGGCCGCGGACGATTCGCAATTCGTGGCCGGCGAGCCGGTCAAGATGCCGGAGGAGCCGGAGGTGAACGCGTCGGCGGCTGAAGACGGCGACGCGGCGGTCGGCGAAAGGCAGAAGGGCCGGCGGCGGAAGGAGTACGACGAGTCGAGCCCGATCGACCGCGAGACGCACGAGAAGTACGAGCGGATCAAGCGCGGCGAGCTGCACATCACCGACTTGCAGAAGATGACCGTGGCGGAGCTGCACGAGGTGGCCCGTAGCGAGGGGATCGAGGAATACGTCGGGTTGCAGAAGCAGGACCTGATCTTCCAGATTCTCAAGCGGCGGATCAACCAGAACGGCCTGCTGTACGGCGAGGGTGTGCTGGAGGTGCTGCCGGACGGCTTCGGGTTCCTGCGAAGCCCCGAGTACAACTACCTCCCCTGCCCCGACGACATCTACGTCAGCCCGTCGCAGATCCGGCGTTTCGGTCTGCGCAACGGCCACATCGTGGCCGGGCAGATCCGTCCGCCGAAGGAGAGCGAGCGCTACTTCGCGCTGCTGCGCGTGGAGGCGATCAACTACGAGTCGCCCGAGGTCGTCACGGAGAAGACGAACTTCGAGGACCTCACGCCGCTGCACCCCAACGAGCGGTTCTACCTGGAGACCGACAGCAAAGAGCTGAACATGCGGATCGTCGACCTGGTGACGCCGATCGGCAAAGGGCAGCGCATGCTGATCGTGGCCCCGCCGCGGACCGGCAAGACGGTGCTGCTGCAAAAGATGGCCAACGCGGTCAGCACGAATCACACCGACGCGTACGTCATCATCCTGCTGATCGACGAACGACCGGAGGAAGTGACGGAGATGCAGCGGGCCACCAAGGCCGAGGTGATCAGCTCGACCTTCGACGAGCCGGCCAGCCGGCATGTGCAGGTCGCCGAAATGGTCATCGACAAGGCCAAGCGGCTGGTGGAGTACGGCCGCGACGTCGTCATCTTCCTCGACTCGATCACGCGCCTGGCCCGGGCCTACAACACCGAGGTGCCGCACTCGGGCAAGATCCTCACGGGCGGCGTGGACGCCAACGCGCTCCAGAAGCCCAAACGCTTTTTCGGGGCGGCCCGCAATATCGAGGAAGGCGGCAGCCTGACGATCATCGGCACCGCGCTGGTGGACACCGGCTCCAAGATGGACGAGGTGATCTTCGAGGAGTTCAAGGGCACGGGCAACAGCGAGCTGCACCTCGACCGGCGGCTGGTCGACAAGCGCATCTGGCCGGCGATCAACATCGCCGCCAGCGGCACGCGCAAGGAAGAGCTGCTGCTGCATGAGCAGGAACTCGAAAAGATTTACATGCTGCGGCGGGTGCTGTCCGACATGAACCCGGTCGAGGCGGTCGAGCTGCTGCGGAACCGTCTCCAGAAGGTCGAGAACAACCGCCTGTTCCTGATGACGATGAACCTGGCGTAGCGGCCGGCCGCGTGGCCCGCGCGGCGGACCCGCGCGGCGCAGCGGGACCTGCCACGTTACCTGGGCGCGAGCCGGCTCAGGACGCGCGGGGACGCCGACCGCCTTCATGTTCGACCGCACGTCACGCACAACACCGGCGACGGCTCCGGTGATCGCGCGGCCGCCTCGACTCCTTCGCCGCCGATCACGTTCCCGGAGCAGCTCACGCCCCGATTCAGCCGGCGTTCGGCAATGATCCCCGTGCGGTGGCCGGCGAGGGCGGCGGAGAGCGGCTGGTCGCCCGGCGGGAGGCGCGGATGGCGGATGCCATACTGGTCCTGAACGCAGGCTCTTCGAGCGTGAAGTTCTCGGTGTTCCGGTGCGTCGACGGCGAGCTGTCGGCGGACGTGCGCGGGATTGTGGAGCGCCTGAACGACGCGCCGCGCTTCGTCGCGAAGGATGCGCGCGGCGCGGTCGTCGCGGCGCAGGACTGGAGCGCGGCCGACCCGCCCGGGCACGCGGGGGCGATCGAGCGCCTGCTGGCGTTTCTGCACGCGCGGGCGGGTGGGCAACGTCTCGCGGCGGTCGGGCACCGGGTCGTGCACGGCGGGGTGCAGTTCCGGGACCCGGTGCGCGTCGAGCGGGACGTCCTCGAAGCGCTCGAGCGGCTGGTACCGCTGGCTCCGCTGCATCAGCCGCACAATCTCGCGCCGATCCGCACGCTGCTGGAGCGCGCCCCGGACATTCCGCAGGTGGCCTGCTTCGACACCGCGTTCCACGGAAGCAGTCCGCCGGTCGCGCAGTTGTTCGCGCTGCCGCTGGAACTGGCCGAGGCCGGGGTGCGGCGCTACGGCTTTCACGGCCTGTCGTACGAGTACATCGCCTCGATCCTGCCACAGACCGACGCCCGCGCCGCCGCCGGCCGCACGGTCATTCTGCACCTGGGCAACGGCTCGAGCATGTGCGCGGTGCGCGCCGGGCGCTCGGTCGCCAGCACGATGGGCTTCACGGCGGTGGACGGCCTGCCGATGGGCACGCGTTGCGGCGTGCTCGATCCCGGCGTCATCCTGTATCTGATCGCGCAGCGCGGGTTGAACGCGCGGATGATCGAGCGGCTGATTTACGAGGAGTCGGGCCTGCTGGGCGTCTCGGGGATTTCGAGCGACATGCGCACGCTGCTGGCCAGCGACGAGCCCCGCGCGCGACTGGCCATCGACCTGTACATTTATCGGATCGGCCGCGAACTGGGGTCGCTGGCCGCGGCCCTCGGCGGGCTGGATGCGCTCGTGTTTACGGCGGGGATCGGCGAGAACGCAGCCGAAGTGCGGGCGCGGGTCGCCCGCGAGGCCGCGTGGCTGGGCCTGCGGCTCGACGAGGCCGCGAACGCGGCCGGCGGGCCGCGCATCAGCACCACCGATAGCCCCGTCGCGGCCTGGGTCCTGCCCACCAACGAAGAGCTAATCATTGCGCGGCACACGCTGCGACTGGCGGGCGCGCGGTAGTCGTCCGGCGGGACGTTGACCGGATCGCGGAACGGGTGCCCCGCCACCGCGACCGGTTCGCAAACGCTGCCGTACGGCGCTGCGATGGGCCGTTTCGACTCCCTCCTGTGCACGGCCGCGCGGCGTGTCTTGAGGATCTCCGAGCGCGCGCCGGCCCCGGAGGGACGGCTGCTTCGCCGACTCAATGAAAGACCCTGGAAACGGGCCAGTTGTTGCGTGGTGAAAGGGTTATGAGACGCGCTCCACAAGCCGTGCTTGGAGGGGCCGGGCGGTCAAGGGTTTGACCCAGGAATGCTGCGCAAGAACCTGAAAAAACTACTCAACGAACGCACCCTCGCGGCCGATAGACCCACCGTCGCGCGGCGCCTGGGCGGTTACCGGGCAGGCGAAACGCGCTTTCATATAAGATCGTGCTTTCTAGAAAGTGTCATTCAACTCCGTTTACGCCAGCGTTAGCGGTTTGCACAAGGAGCCACAGGTGAACACGGCCGGCCAATGGACGATTGGGCGCAAGCTGATGGCCTCTTTCCTGCTGGTCAGCGTCATCACGGCCCTTCTGGGCGGTGTGGGCTACTACGCCGTGAACAGCGGCGCGAAGGCCATCGACGAGATCGGCGTAGTGCGGCTGCCCAGTGTGGACAGTCTGCTGGTCATCAAGAACAACGCGGAGAACATCCGCGGCACGATGCGCACCCTGGGCATCCCGGGGCTGCCGCGCGAGATTCGGCAGCGGCAGTACGAGAACCTGGCCAAGGCCCGCGAGGAATATGAGGCGGCCTGGAAGATCTACGAGCCGCTGCCGCAGACGGTCGAAGAGGCGGCGTTGTGGAAGCAGTTCGTGCCCGCGTGGGAGGCTTGGCGCGC
>CAZMCT010000158.1:0-1314 GCA_964564785.1 uncultured Planctomycetales bacterium | reverse complement strand
CTGGCCGTCGTGAACGACGCCGCCAGCACGCTGGCCGCGGCTGAGGAGCAGTTGTTCGGGCCCGTTACCGTGACGCAGCGGGCGGCCAGCGAGTTGCTCGACAAGATCGTGCAGATCAACCGCGATGTGGCCAACAACGAGGTCGTGAACAGCCAGAAACAGGCCGGCGTTTTCGAGACGGTCTCCCTCACCGCCGCCATCATCGGCGTCGTGGCCGCCATGACCCTCGGAGTCCTCATCACCCGCGGCATCAACCGCAACCTGACCCGCATCGCCACCCAGCTCAACGAGGGGGCCGATCAGGTGAACGACGCAGCCGCCCAGGTCGCGTCGGCCTCGCAGCAACTCGCCGCCGGCGCGAGCGAGCAGGCGTCATCGCTGGAAGAGACCTCCAGCGCCCTCGAGCAAATGGCGGCGATGACCCGCACGAACGCCGAGAACGCCACCCAGGCCAACGAGCTGGCCGGGCAGGCCCGGCGGGCCGCGGGCGAGGGCGACAAGAGCATGGTTCAGCTCAACGAGGCCATGACCGGCATCAACGAGTCGTCGGACAAGATCAGCAAGATCATCAAGGTGATCGAGGAGATCGCGTTCCAGACGAACCTGCTGGCGCTGAACGCGGCGGTCGAGGCGGCCCGGGCCGGGGAGCATGGCAAGGGCTTCGCCGTCGTGGCCGAAGAGGTCCGCAACCTGGCCCAGCGCTGCGCGGCCGCGGCCAAGGACACCACCGGCCTGATCGAGGACGCCGTCCACCGCGCCCAGCAGGGCACCCAGGTGGCGGGTGAGGTCGGCAAGTCGCTCAGTGCGATCGTCGCGCAGGCCACCAAGGTCTCGGATTTGATCAACGGCATCGCCCAGGCCAGCCAGGAACAGGCCCAGGGCGTCGAGCAGATCAACACCGCCGTGTCCCAGATGGACAAAGTCACGCAGCAGAACGCGGCCGGTGCCGAAGAGGCCGCCAGCGCCGCCGAGCAGCTCAGTTCCCAGTCCGAGACGGTCAAGTCCATGGTCGGGGAGCTGGTGGCGATGGTGAGCGGCGCGCGCGGCGGCGGTCCGGGCGGACCGGCCAGGTCGACCCGGCAGAAAAAGGTTCAACCGCACGGTGGGCATCTGGCCGGCGGCGCGGGGAGCCATACCGCCGGCAAACCGCGCGGGCACGGCGGAGCCCACACCACGTTCCAACACAACGCCCGGAGCACCCCGGACCACGGTGCGACGGCGGAGCCGGCACCGCCCAAGGACGGCGGTCTGGACGACTTCTAAATGACTATTCGTAATCACGCGACGGCTTTCGGTCGTTGGCGTAGCCGGGTT
>CAZMCT010000157.1:0-6877 GCA_964564785.1 uncultured Planctomycetales bacterium | reverse complement strand
CCCCCCCCGCGCCGATCCGATCCGAGACCCAGGCGCCAGGGCCCGACCATCTCGCCCCGCAACGTCTCGAGCGCGTGGGGATCCGCAATGGCGTGCCGCGCGGCCGCCGCGCGCTGCTCCAGCAGATTCGCGACGCACCGCCGCCGCAGTTCGTTCAACACGCTCTTCGGCGCCATCACCGCGTCGGCCGGCGTGCCGGGCTCGCGGCCCTCGAGCTCCACCGTCCCCAGCTCGAACGGCGTCTCCCCCAGCCGGGCAAACTGCTCGCGCAGCGAATCGACCGTCAGTGGATGCCGCGTCGCCGGCTCGAGCGGCCGATCGCTCTCGGCCGCCGCCACGTGCCCCGCATGGTCGCGGAGTTCCACTCGCAGCGGCCGGCCCGCCGTCGCCTGCGCGCGCACGTCCAGCGGAACGCGGCGCACGCGCACATCCCGCCGTCCCACGCGCTCCAGCTCGCGCCGCACGGCCGGATCGTCGGTCTTCCACACGCGACTGCCGGCCAGTACCGCGGCCGGATCGAGGTCGTCACGCCCGAACATCAGCCGGACGTGGCGCCCGGCCCCCCGTTCCTGCCGGTCGCGGCTTCGATCGGGAGCGACCTCGTACACGCGGCCGCCCTGCTCGGGCCGGCCGGGCTCCGGCGGCTCGAAGAGCAGGCCGTCGCCGGGCTTGGGGTCCACCGCGTGTTCGTCCAGCCGGATGACCACGCCGCCGCGGGCGTGGCCGGCGACCGTGCCGACCGGGGATCCGCGCGGCTTGGGCGAGCGGCCGGGCACGAGCTGCTGATGATCGATGCCGTCGAGGAAACCGGGGGTGAACCCACGGGCGAAGCCTTGTTCGAGCGCGACGCGCGAGACGAGCCGGTCCTTCGCGGGCGCGTCGGGTTCGGATCGCGAGAGCTCGAACCGCGCGCCCCGCGCGAGCGCGTCGAGCGCGGCCCGATACGTCGCGGTTACGGCCGCGACATAGGCAGGCCGCTTGAGGCGGCCCTCGATCTTGAGTCCCGCAATGCCCAGCGCGGCAAGTTGCGGGATGCGGTCCCACGCGGCCAGGTCGGAGGGGCTGAGCGGATAGGGGCGGTCGCAGGCGTGCGGCCGGCCATCTACGACGAGTCCGTACGGCAAGCGGCAGGCCTGAGCACATTCGCCGCGATTGCCGCTGCGGCCGAAGAACGTCTCGCTGGCGAGGCACTGGCCGCTGTAAGAGATGCACAGGGCGCCGTGGATGAAGACCTCGAGCTCGAGCGGGGTCGCGGCGGCGACCTGGCGGATCTCGGCCAGCGACAGTTCGCGGGCGAGGATGACGCGACGGACACCGAGTTCGGCGAGTAGCGCCAGTCCGCCGGCGTCGGTCTGGGTGGTTTGGGTGGACGCGTGGACGGGCAGCGTGGGGGCCAGCCGGCGGGCGAGTTGCATGACGCCGAGGTCCTGGATGATCACGGCATCGGCCCCAGACTCGGCGATCGCCCGCAAGTATTCCGCGGCCGGCGGCAGCTCGTCGGAATAGACGAGCGTGTTCAGGGCAACGTAGCCGCGGACGTTTCGTTCGTGCAGCCAGCGGACGACGTGGGGCAACGCCGCGCGGGTGAAATTGGCGGCGCGGCGGCGGGCGTTGAAGGATTCGAGGCCGAAGTACACCGCGTCCGCGCCGGCCGCGACGGCCGCCCGCAGGGCCGGCCAGTCGCCGGCGGGGGCGAGCAGCTCGGGCACGTGGCGGGGCGTCGGGACCATGTCCGTATCGTACGCGCAACCGACGCCGCGTGTCGGATGCGTTACGCCCCGCGCGACACTCGCCCCGTTCGCGGTGGCGCCGGTACACTGGTGAGTCCGAGCCCAGCGATGGAGGTCGAGGTGCGCGTGGAGTCCTCGGGGGACAAGATCGCGGCCGTCGTCCGTGAATTGAGCGGGCGGCTGGCGGGTGAACTGCGCAGTGACCGCCTTTCGCGCGCGTTGTACGCGACCGACGCCAGCATCTACGAGATCGTGCCGGACGCGGTCGTCCTGCCGCGGACGGTCGCGGACGTCGTCGCGGCCGTGCAGGCGTGCCGGGCGCACGGCGTGCCGCTCACGCCGCGCGGGGCGGGGACGGGCCTGACGGGCGGCTGCGTGAACCGCGGCGTCGTGGTGGACTGCTCGCGCTACTTGAACGGCATCGTCGAGATCGACCCGGCCGGCCGGACCGCTCGTGTGGAGCCAGGGGTCGTGCTCGACGAGCTGAACGCCGTGCTGCGGCCGCACGGGTTGCACTATCCGCCGGACGTGGCGACGAGCAGCCGGGCGACGATCGGCGGCATGATTGCGAACAACTCGGCCGGGGCACACAGCATCATCTATGGCCGGACCAGCGACCACCTGCTGAGCGTGGACGTGGTACTGGCGGACGGAAACCTCGTCACGTGGGGAAAGAGCGCCGGTCGGCTTGCGGCGGGGAGCACCCGGCCGGAAAACGGAGCCGGCGCGGTCGAACGGGTGGTGGCCGACGTGCTGCGTGAGCACGCCGACGAGATCGCGGCCCGCTTTCCGAAGGTCATGCGCTCGAACGGCGGCTACGCGCTCGACCGGCTGCGGTGCGTCGACGGCCGGCTCAACCTCGAGCAGCTCATCTGCGGCAGCGAGGGTACGCTCGGCATCGTCGTCGGCGCGACGCTCAACCTGGTCCCGCTGCCGCGCTACAAGGGTCTTGTGGTGGCGCACTTCGCCGCGCTCCAGGCCGCGCTCGACGCCGTGCCGGACATGCTGGCGCACCGGCCGGCTGCGGTGGAGCTGCTCGACCGCTTCATCCTCGACGCGACGAAGGACAACCCGGCCATGCTGCGAAAGCGCGGGTTTCTGCGCGGCGAGCCGGGCGCGATCCTGATTGTCGAGCTGTATGACGAAGATGCGGCGCAACTCACGCAGCGCCTGGAGAGACTGGCCGCCGACCTCGAACAGCGCAAGATCGGCTACGCCTGGCCGGTCATCACGGACGCGGTCCGCCAGCAGGACGTCTGGGAGGTGCGGAAGGCCGGCACGGGGCTGCTGATGTCGCGGCCGGGCGAGATCCAGCCGTACGACTTCGTCGACGATACGGCCGTCGACCCGGAGCGGCTGGGGGCGTACATGGCGCGCTTCGGCGAGATACTGCGCGAAGAGGGGATCGAGCTTGCAGGTTACTACGGGCACGCCAGTGTCGGGCTGCTGCACGTGCGACCGGCGCTGAACCTGCGGACCCCGGACGACATCAGCCGGTTGCGGCGGATCGGCGACCGCGTGAGCACGCTGGTGGCCGAGTTCGGCGGGGCGATGACGGGCGAGCACGGTGACGGGATCGTGCGTTCGTGCTGGCTGGAGAAAACGTACGGTCCGCGGCTGGTGGCGGCGTTCGGGCGGATCAAGCGGGCGTTCGACCCGGCCGGTGTGCTGAACCCGGGCAAGATCGTGGACCCGCTGCCGATGGATGGGCCGCTGCGGTATGGGGTGGGCTACGAGTCGCGGCGGCCGGCGACGCTGCTCGACTTCGAGGTGCACGGCGGTATGGCGGGGATGGCGCAGAAGTGCGAAGGCATCGGCCAGTGCCGCCAGCGGCTGATCGGCACGATGTGCCCGTCGTACATGGCGACGGGCGACGAGCGTGACACGACGCGGGCGCGGGCGAACGCGTTGCGCGAGGCGTTGTCGAACCGGGGGCTGCTCGACGGGTTGTCCGACCCGGCGCTGGACGAGGTGATGGACCTGTGCCTGGCGTGCAAGGCGTGCAAGACCGAATGCCCGACGGGCGTGGACATGGCCCGGCTGAAGGCCGAGTGGCTGCACCACCGCAACGAGCGGCACGGTGTGCCGGCCCGCAGCCGGGTGATCGCCGCGTCGGTCGGGCTGGCGGCGTGGGGCTGCCGCCTGGCACCCGTTTCAAATTGGGTAATGCAGTCGCGCCCGGTGCGGCTGCTGATGGAGAAGCTGTACGGGCTGGATCGCCGCGTGCCGCCGCCGCGGTTCGCGCGGCAGACGTTCCGTCAGTGGTTCGCGCAGCACGAACGAGGCGCCGACGGGCACGCCGGCCGGGAACCGGTGCTGTACTTCGTCGACACCTGGACGAACTACTACCAGCCGCAGGTCGGCCGGGCCGCGGTCCGCGTGCTCGAAGCCCTGGGCTGCGAAGTGCTGGTCGTGGACAACGCCTGCTGCGGTCGGCCGCTGATCAGCAAGGGCCTGCTGCGCGCGGCCCAGCGGCTGGCCGAGCGGAACGTGGCCGTGCTCGGGCCGCATGCGGCGCGGGGGATGCCGATCGTGAGCACCGAGCCGAGCTGCGCGTCCGTGCTGTTGGACGAGCTGCCGCAGCTCGTGCGGAGCGACGCGGCCCGGCAAGTCGCGGCCCGCACGCTGACCATCGAGCAGTTCGTCGCCGCGCGGCTGCGGGACGAACCGAGTCGGCTGCGCTTCCGCCCGGCCGCGGCCGACGTGCTGTACCACGGACACTGCCACCAGAAGGCGCTTCTGGGCACGGCCGATGCACTGGCGATTCTGTCGGCGGCCAGCGGCGGGCGGGCGCAGGAAATCAACAGCGGCTGCTGCGGCATGGCTGGGGCGTTCGGGCACGAGGTGGAGCACTACGACGTGGCCCGGGCCGTGGGCGAGCAGCGGCTGTTTCCCGCGCTCCGCGCGCGAGGCGACGCGGCCGTCGCAGTGTCAGGGTTCAGTTGCCGGCACCACATCGCGCACCACGTCGGCGTCGAGGCCCGGCACGTGATCGAGGTGCTGGCCGAGCTGCTGGCCTGAAGCTACGCCGACCGGCCGCACTCGCGCGTGACCAGCTCACGGTAGGCCAGGGCCAGCGCGCCGGTGACCGGTCCGGGCCGACCGGCGCCGATCGTCACATCCTCGATGCGCGCGACCGGCATGACCTCGATGAGGCTGTTGGTCAGGAACACCTCGTCCGCGGCCAGTATTTCATTCGCGGTCAGCGCCTGCTCCGCCGCCCCGATCCCCAGCCCGGCCGCCAGCTCGAGGACGAGCGCACGGGTGACGCCGGGCAGCACCGGCGTTTCGAGTGGCGGCGTCAGGAGTTGCCGGTCCCGGACGGCGAAGACGTTGCTGACTGCGCCCTCGGCGACGTGCCCGCCGGGCGTCAGCCAGAGCGCCTCGAACGCCCCGCGGGCCCGGGCAGTGTGCTGGGCGACCAGACGGGGCAGGTAGCTCGTGGTCTTGTGGCCGACGGTCGGGTCGTGCGGATTCTGCCGGACGACGCTCCAGACCACGGTGACGCCGTGCTCGGCGTGCGACGCGAGCTCGGCCGGCAGCGGTGCGGCCGTCGCGACGATCGTCGGCGGGTCCGGCTCGTCCGCCCCGGCCCGCACCACGCCGGGCGTGACGGTGAGTCGCAGCCGCGCATCGGCCAGCTCTGATGCTGTGAGCACCTGCTGCGTTGCGGCCACCAGCGTGTCGGACGCCGGGATGCGTTGCCAGCCCAGCAAATGCGCCGAACGGCGCATGCGGTCCACGTGCATGCCCAGCCGAAACGGCCGGCCGCCGTATGCCCGCAGTGTCTCGAACAGTCCGACGCCCCAGAGGAACGCCGCGTCCGAGACGGCGACGCATGCGTCGGCCGCCGAGACGAGCTGGCCGTTCAGGCTGACCCAGCCGCCCACGATTGCCTCGCTGCGCTGCCCGGCTCGTGGGGCGCCAGGCCGAGTCCGCGCAGGATGCCCCGGCCTTTCGCCAGCGTCTCGTCGTATTCCGCGGCCGGGTCGGAGTCAGCGACGATCCCGCCGCCGACGTGCAGCACGCCGCGCCGACCCTCGATCTGCAACGTGCGGATCGCCACATTGATCGTCATCTGGCCATCGAGCCCGAGGTGTCCGATGGCCCCCGTGTATGCCCCGCGGGCGTGCGGCTCCAGCTCACGGATGATCTCCAGCGCGCGGATCTTCGGTACCCCGCTGATCGACCCGGCCGGGAAACACGCGGCCAGCAAGTCCAGCGGCCCGTTGCCGGCAGCGAGCCGGCCCGTGACATCCGCGACGGTGTGCAGCACGGTCGGATGCCACTCGATCCGCCGGGGGTGCTGGACGCAAATGCTCCCCGGCCGACAGACGCGCCCCAGGTCGTTGCGGTGCAGGTCCACGATCATCGCCAGCTCGGCGGCTTCCTTGGCCGACGCGAGCAACGCTCGCCGCGCGGCCCGGTCGCGCGCGGCACTGCCGGTCCGTGGCCGCGTGCCCTTGATCGGGCTGGTCCGTACCCGGCCGTCGCGCACGCGCAGAAAGAGCTCGGGCGAGCAGGAGGCGATCGCCCCGCCCGGCCACGACAGCAGCGCGGCGTAACGGCTGGGGTTCGATTCGCGCACGGCCAGATACGTTGCCAGCGGGTCAGGCAGCCCCTCGATGGCGATGGCCTGCGAGAGATTGACCTGGTAGATGTCGCCGGCGGCGATGTATTCCAGGGCGCGCTCGACCCGGCGCAGGTAGGCGCTCGACGCGCAATCGGAGCCCGAAGCCCAGTCCGAGCCCGAAGTGCAAGCGAGGGACATCGCGAAAGACTCGCTCCGCGCGGCGGAGTTGGCGGACACTGTTCGTCGGACGGCGGATTCCGTGTTGGCCCTCGCCTGCGCTTCGGGCTCGGATTCGGGAGCGATTCCGAATGCCGGGCGGACGGCCGGCACTTCGATGGATAGCGCCGTGCCGCACACGTGGTCGAAAACGACCACGCGGTCGTACAGCGCCAGCCGCACCAGCGGCAGCCCCAGGATCGGCGGCGGCGCGGGCGGCAAGGTCTCGAGCTGGTCGGCCGCCTCGAACCCGATGTAGCCGATCCACCCCGGCCCCAGCCGGCACGGCAGCTCCGGCAGCACTGGCAGTCGGCCGTGCACCTCGCGCAACAGGTCCCAGACGCGCGGAGCAGTGGCC
>CAZMCT010000156.1:2323-6951 GCA_964564785.1 uncultured Planctomycetales bacterium | reverse complement strand
TCGGTCTCCACGTCCGTGGCCGTCTTAATCGTCGTGCCGCTGAGCCCGACCACCGTGGTCGGGCTGCCGACGTTGGCCCAATCCAGCCCGGCTTCGCCGGTCGCCGAGACGTCCAGCGTCCGACCGGGCACCGGGGCGTCGCTAGGCGGCGAGATTTCGAGCTCGAACTCGGGCGTAGGCGGCTGCACCGGCGCGCTGGCCAGCAGCAACGGTCCCGCTTCCTCGAGGGCGTAGACCAGCACGTGCAGTCCCGCGATCGGGGCCCGCTCGTAGCTGAACTGCCGAGTCGCAGTGCCGCGCAGCTCCGGCACGTACTGCACCGCCAGCGGGTCCCCTCCCGCCAGCATCAGCAGCAGTGGCGCAGCGCACGTGCCTGTCACCGTCGCGCCGATTCCGCCCCCCGACGCGAAACCAGCCGTGCACTCAATCGCTCGTTCGCGTGGTGTGTCCGCGGCCGGTTGCACCATGAATGTCGTCCGCAGCTCGATCGGCTCGAGCCCAAACGGGGTCAGCGTGGCCATACCCTCGTATTCGCCCGGCACTTCCGGTCGCCAGGCGGGGCTGAGCGGGCCGAAGGCGTCGTGCCAGACCGGAACGCGGCCGACCGCGCGTCCCTCCTGCCGGATTTCGATCTGCGGCAGCTCGGCCAGCGCGAGGCCCGCGGGGTCGTACCAGCCCAGTTCGAAGCGTAGCTCGTCGCCGACCCGCGGGGCGTCGAGCGTGGGTCGCAGCCACGCGTGCGGCCGCTGCGGGCTGATGAGCACGTCGGCGGCGCCCTGCCCGCGTCGCCCGTCCCAGCTCGTCACGGAGCCTTGCGCATGAACTGCCAGCGGCCCCGTAGGTACCTCGGGCACGTAACTGAACAGGTGGTCGCCCGCCTCGGAAAGCCGCCCCTCGCCGCCGCTGGTCGAAACCGTCGCGGCCGGGTGAGCCGCATCCGGCAGGCGCACCAGCCGGAAGTTCAGGTCGAACGGCAGGTCGCGCGGGTGCCCGCCCCACGGATACGACACCGCCATCCGTCCGCGCAGGTCCTCGAGCGCGGGCAGCCAGTCGGGCAACTCGAAATCGATGCGAAAGGTCCGCCCCGCTCCGCCCGGCAGTGCCAGCGGCAGCCGCCCCAGGATGTTCTCGGCCACCTGACCCCGGTAACGCGCCACGACCCGCAGATTCCGAGCCTCGAGTTCGTCGGGTAACAGCACCTCGCCGCCGAACGCGCCGCCGGCTTGAACCGCAAACTCGCTCCTGCACACCCGCCGCTCGAGCGGGTCGAACACCTCGACTTCCACCGGCCCGGTTGATAACTCGAGCGGCGCAGCCAACCCCGGCAGCAATAATCCGCCCACGTACACGGGGCCGGCCGTCCCGAGCCGCGCCGGCCCGGCCACCAGCGCCACCCGCGGGGCCAGCTCGCCCGCGGCTGACGGCAAGCGGCCCCGGCAGATCGCCAGTTGCCCGCCGACCTCGACTGCGCAGATCCAGCCCTTGTCTTGCAAGATGCGCGCCTCGTTCGGCAGGGCGAACGAGGCCGATCCGTCCGTCAGCGGCACCTCAGTCGGCCGGAATGAGCGGTGCATCCAGAATCGCACGCGGCCCTCCGCCGCCGGGGAACCGCCCGGCCGCTCCGCCCAGACCAGCACGCGACTCGACCCGACCGCGCACACCGCCCGAAGGTCGCTGATGACCAGCAGGCGGCGCACCGCGACGGCACGGTTTTCGCCCGGGGCTCGCACGAGCACGACATACGCCCCCGCTTCCGCCTCCAGCTCCAGCGGCGGCGCCGCCTGCCGAGAATCCCACCACGCGAGCGGATCACGCGTCGTCGTTTCCAGCCGCCGCGCAAGCTGCACCGAGCCCGACTCGGGCAACAGCTTCTCCGAGTGCCGCGTGCGGCCCGACCCGAGCCACTCTTCGAGATTCACCGCGCGTACTTCCAGCTCGACCGCCGCCAGTCCGCGCACGCGCAGCGACAGCGGCAACGGCCGGCCGGGCGGGGCCTGGGGCGGCACGTCCAGCTCGATTTGCGGCTCGTCGAGCGCGGCCCGGCGCCGGTCTGCGATCTCGCCCAGATCACGGGGGGCCTCCTTTCGCACCCGCTCGTACAACGCCCGCGCCTCCGACCCGCGGCCCGCCGATTCCTCGTACTCTGCCAGATGGAGGGCCGCTTCGGCTGTCGCCGGCGTCAGCGGTCGCGTGTCCGCGAGCCGCCGCAGCATCTCGACCGCCTCGTCGCGTGCCGGGACCAGCAGGAGCCTGGCCAGCGCGAAATCCACACGTGCCAGGGCCTCGGCCGGCTGCGGCAACGCGGCCACCCGCTCGCGGACCAGCTCAATTTGGCGACGTCGCGCGGCCAGCACCGCCGCCGGCCCCTGCGGCCGTGCGACCCCGAAGCGACCCGGCGTGATCTCCCACTCGCCGTGCTCGGCCCACGTCCGTGCGAGCGCGACCAGCGCTTCGGCCTGCCGCTCCGGCAGCTTCCGGGCTGCGAACCCCTCGGCCGCACGATCCAGTGTTTCGAGTGCGGCCGCGGTCTCGTAGTTCGCGAGCTGAGCCAGCCCCAGCGCCAGCAGCGTCTCGGGCTCGTCCGCGAGCGCGGGGCGCTCGAGCAAAAGTTGATCGAGTCGGACGCGACCCTCCACGCGGTCACGGCGCTCGACCTGCCGAAGCAGGCACAGCGTCTCGAGCAGCGCCGCATCCGCCGCCGCGGCACCCGAGCCGGCGCGGGCGCGCGTCGCGCGACTCAGTTCCGCCGCCGACTCGAGGTCTCCGGTGCGATATGCGCGGAGCGCTTCGGCGACCTCACTGCTCCACACGTGTGGCACAGCCGCCCCCGGCTGTGACTGTGAGCCTCCCCCCGCCTGCTGTGGCACAGCCGCCCTCGGCTGTGACTGTGAACCCGCCCCCGGCTGTGCAAGACCCCCGGCTGCCGCCGCAAGCGCCACCAGCACGACGATTCCGACCCGCGCGCTCTGCATTCACCGCACCCTTGTCTTACCGCTCGCGGACGAAGGCCGCCCGCGACAACCCGCTCTGCGGAATCACCGCCGCGATGTCGTCCAGAAACCGCAGCGCGTCGTTGCGGTAGCCCGCGGTCGGCCGCAGCATCGGTTGCAGCCCGCACCAATACGCGTTGAAACGCTCCATCAATAGCTCGCGCACGTATTTTGCAACCATGCTCGCCAGCGCCACCGGCAGGTGCAGCCGGTCGGCCTCCACGACGAACTCGATCTCCCACGAGCGGCCGCCCGCCGTGAGCCGATAGCGGCTGCATCCGTCGCTCAGCTCCAACTCGTGCAGGTCGCGATCCGGGAACGCGTCCATCAGCACGCGGCGATAGTTCGCCCGCCCGCCCAACCGGTCGACGAACACCAGCAGGTCCTCGCCGGGCCCCTGTGCGGCCGCCCAGCCGATCAGCCGCAACACCTTCTCGGTCAGCAGCTCGTGCTTGTTGTGCGTGTGCGCCACCCGCCGGTTGAACTGGTCTTCGGGCACCACCTGCACCCGCAGCCCGCAACAGCACACCTGCCGCTCGGCCATCGTGCGGGCCAGCCGCTCGGCCGCGCCCGCGCACTCCGATCGGGCCGGATCGACCGGCACGCGGCTCGACAGGTCGCGATACCACGGACAGCCCGCGTGGCCCAGGTCCGCCCCCAGCCGCTCGAGCAGCGCGCCCAGCGTCTGCGGCAAAGGGCCGAGGCTGGACACGAACGCGAGCACGGTGCGTTCCAGCGTGTACAACCCCTTGGCGCGGTCAAAAATCTTCTTGGAGTCGCCGACCGGCAGCAGCGCGTGCTGCTTTCCGGGTGTGCGGCACACGGCCGGACGGAGATGGGTCCAGAAGTTCCCCCGCGCGGGCTCGGGCGCGACCCGCCAGAGCGTCGCGCCGACCACCAGCGGACCCAGCACGGGCCCGTAGCCGGCCTCGTCGATGCCCAGCACGAGCGGCATGTCACCAGCCCCGGGTGCAGAAGACGGCCGTAAAGATACAGTCCGCCCCGATCAGGCACACGATGCTCTTGACCCCCGTGACGGTCGCGGACCGGCCGACGCCCTCGGCCCCGCCCTGCACGCGCCCCTGCCGCCCGACCTGCGCACGGCGGGAGCCGGTTTTCCCCAGCTCGCGTTTCACGTACACCACCGTGCCACGCTCGACAAGTCCTTGTAACGCACCGCGCGCAGGTTGATTGCCGGCGTCCCGGCGCGGCGCCGCACCACTTCCGCGAGCTGCTCGCGGAGCGGCGGCGAGGTTCGCAAAGCCACGTGCCCGCGGATGCGGACCACCCGCGACCGGTGGACCTCGCTGGCCTCGACCTTGACGCTCCGCTCGCGTGAACTCATCGCGCCCGAGGACCCGCACGGTGGCTCGCCGCCGCCCGGCGGCGGCACGATTGTCGCATCCGCGGCGCAGCGCCGCCACTCCCGGTGCAGCGCTCTCGCCCGGGATCAGGCGCACCCCCAGCGCGTGGCGAGCCGGCCCCACCAGGCGACCTGCGGTTCATCGCTCACAATTCTCGTACGCCCGGCCGCGCCGGGAGGTGGCAGTGTGCGCCGCGGCCGCCCGGGCCGGGCATCCGGTCGTGTGCCACTGCCGTGTCGGCAGTGCGGGTAGCGGCCCGCGCTTCGCGTGGCCG
>CAZMCT010000156.1:0-2223 GCA_964564785.1 uncultured Planctomycetales bacterium | reverse complement strand
TGTGCCACTGCCGTGTCGGCAGTGCGGGTAGCGGCCCGCGCTTCGCGTGGCCGTTGTTGTGGCACCGCCGCCCTTTCCCTTGTGGCACCGCCGCCCTCGGCGGTGATCCGTGTGCCACTGCCGTGTCGGCAGGGTACCGGGCTGGGGCTGCGCACTTCATTTTCCCGGTACGCCGGTTTCCACGCTCGCGTTTTACGCTCGCGGGCACTGCTCAGCTTCGCCGCAGGCGCAGGGCGTTCGCCACCACGCTGAGCGAGCTGCACATCATCGCGATCGTCGCCGCCCACGGCGGCAGGGGGGTGGCGATCGCGACCGGCAGCATGACCACGTTGTACACCAGGGCCCAGCCGAGGTTCTGCTTCATGATCCGCGCGCTGGCCCGCGAGATCCGGATCGCCTCCGCGATCAGCCGCGGCGAATGCCCCACCAGGCAGATGTCCGCCGCCTCGCGGGCCACGTCCGCGCCCGTGCCGATCGCGATCCCCACATCCGCCGCCGCCAGCGCCGGCGCGTCGTTCACGCCGTCGCCCACCATCGCGATCCGCCCCGTGCCCGACAGCTCACGCACCCGGTGCAGCTTCCGCTCGGGCGAGAGTTCGGCCTCCCACGTCTCGATCCCGAGCTGCTCGGCCACGTGCCGCACGGCCGGCCGGCGGTCGCCCGACAGGATTCGCAGCCGCACGCCGAGCCGCCGGAGAGTCGCAACGGCCGCACGGGCCTCGACGTGCAGCGCATCCGATAACGCAAACAGGGCGGCGGGGCGGCCGTCCAGCGCGACCCAGACGACGCTCGCGCCGGTCGCGGCCAGGGCTTCGGCCGCCGACTGGTGCGGGTGCAGGTCCACGCCTCCGGCCGCCACCCAGGCCGCGTTGCCCACCACGACGTCGGCGCCGCCGACCTTGCCGCGCACCCCGCCGCCGGGCTGGACCTGGAACGTGTCGGCGCTCGGAAGCCGGAGCCCCCGCTGCTCGGCCGCGTCAACCACCGCCCGCGCCAGCGGATGCTGGCTGAGCTGCTCGATTCCGCCCGCGAGCCGCAGGACCTCGCCCTCACTGGCGTCACTGAGGATCACGACCCGCTCGAGCGCCGGGCGGCCGGTGGTCAGCGTGCCGGTCTTGTCGAGCAGGACCTCGCGGACGTGGCCGGCAGACTCGAGGGCGGCCGCGCTGCGCACGAGGATGCCGTGCTCGGCGGCGCGGATTGTGCCGACCAGCACGGCCGTGGGAATCGCGAGCCCCAGCGCGCACGGGCAGGCGACGACGAGCGTCGAAATCGTCCGCAGCAGCGCCCAGTGCGTGTCGGCCCCCACCAGCTTCCAGCCGACGAAGGTCAGCAGCGCCAGGCCGATGACTACCGGGACGAAGACGGCGGCGAGGCGGTCGGCCAGGCGCTGCCAGGGCGGGCGCGTGGCCTGGGCTTCGGCCACGAGCTGGGCGATGCGGGCGGCGGCGCTGGCGTTGCCGGTTGCGGTGGCGCGGATCTCGATCAGGCCGTCCAGCACCTGCGTGCCGCCGAAGACCGGCTCGCCGGGGCCGCGCTGCACCGGCAGCGACTCGCCGGTCAGGAGCGACTCGTCGAGCGCGGCTGTCCCGGAGGTGACCTCGCCGTCCACCGGCACGGTCGTGTGGGCCGCGACGCGCAACGCGTCGCCCACCTGCACCGCCTCGATCGGCACCGTCTCGGTGTGGCCTTCGCCGATGCGCAGCGCGGTTCGCGGAATGCGCGACATGAGGGCGGCGAACGCGGCCGAAGCCTTGCCGCGCGCCCGGGCCTCGAAGTATTGCCCGAGGCCGACGAACAGCACGATCATCACGGCCGCGTCGAACAGGATGAACTCGTGCGCGTGCGTCAGCCCGCCAATCACGCCGCTGGCGAACGCAGTCAGGGCGCCGAGGCTGACCAGCAGATCCATGTTGGCCCGCAGCGCGAGCACGGCCCGCACGGCGCCGGCGAGCATCGGGCCGGCCGCGATCAGCAGGACCGCGGCCGTGAGCAGGGCCGGCACCGGCCAGGCGTGCAACGACGCGGCCAGCCGGGCCAGCGCGGCATCCGCGGGGACGAAGTGCGGGAGGATCACGGGCAGGCCGAGCAGGGCGGCGAGCAGCAGTCGCCGGAGCCGGCCTGCGAGTCGAGCTCCGCGCTCGTCGGTTGGTGAGGTCGTTTCCGCGGGGTTTGCGGCGGGCGTCGTCGATGTGTCGCCGGCCGGCGCGGCCGTGGCGTGGC
>CAZMCT010000155.1:0-7207 GCA_964564785.1 uncultured Planctomycetales bacterium | reverse complement strand
AACAGGCCAAGATTGCAGCAACGCTCATGAAGCTGGTGAATAATCCGGGCTGAAATGCCTCCCCGGAGAATGCGGCGTCCTGGCACGCTCGCGTTCCTGTTCGTGTCGCTCGCGGGCATGGTTCCGGTGTCCACCGCTACAGAGTATTACGTGCGCCCCCCGCCACAAGGCAGCGATGCTTGGCCGGGCACGAGCGCACAGCCATTCGCCACCGTCGAGCGTGGGCTGCAAGCTGTGCAGCCCGGCGACACGCTCTACATCGGTGAAGGAATCTACTACGAAGGCGAGTTTTACCCGGAAACCAACGCGTCACCCGATCAGCCAATCACAATCCGTAACGTCCCCGGCGAAAACCCGGTGCTCGATGGTGAATTGTACCGCGTGCAGTTTGTCGAATTGATCGAGCTCGATGGCTACGTTTTTGAAGGGCTGACGATCCGCAACTACTACGACATCGGCATCTCGTGCGTGCACACCGGCTATGTCACCGTGCGCCGGTGCGTGTGCCATGGCAACGGCAGCGCGGGCATCGCGATGAACTACGCCAGCTATCCGCACGCGCCTTACGACGCGCACATGGTTGTCGAGGACAACGTTTGCTACGAGAACGGATGGAGCGTGGGCTGGGCGAGCGGCATCCACATCAACAACAAGGAGCAAGGCGGCTCGAACTCGGCCCACGTCATCCGCCGCAACATCTGCTACAACAACGTCGACGCGTCAGAGTATCACACGGACGGCAACGGGATCATGTTTGACGTGGGGGGTGGGGGCACATGCCTGATCGAGAACAACCTGTCGTTCAATAACGGCGGCGCAGGCATCCGCGCGATGGATGGACGCGTGACGATCATCAACAACACGTGCTTTCGCAACGGCTGGGATACCAACAACGATTACCAGCCGCCAGAGATCGAGTTGATTGAACGGCACACGCCGGGCGCGGTCGTCGGCTCGGTAGTCCGCAACAACTTGATCTGGGCTCGCCCGATGCGCGAGTTTGATGGGGAATTCTGCGGCGGCACATTCGGGACGGAGGGTGTCTCAGTCGGTGACTTCGTTTTCGATCACAACGTGCTGTGGTCTGACGTACCCGCCGAGGTTGTCATCGAGGCTTGGATGGCGGAGTGCCAGAAGGCTGCCCCGGTCTTTGTCTCCACTTCATTAGACAACGACCTCAAGATGATTCACGGGGCGATGTTTCTCGACATGAATGTTGCGGATTATGATTTCCAGCTACGCGCCAACTCGCCTGGGATCGACGCAGGCAGCACGCTCGAGGCTCCCGAGACCGACCTCGATGGCACCCCGCGCCCATGGAGCGCCGGCTATGACGTGGGGGCCTACGAATACGTCGCCGACGGCGATTGCAACGGCGACGGTGCCGTCGACGCGACGGATTGGACAAGCTTTCTGCCGTGCATGGTCGGTCCGGCGGTGGCATTGGCAGCTGCGTGCGTGTGCTTAGACTTTGATGGCGATACGGACATCGACCTGCGCGATGCCGCGGACTTTCAGCGGTGCTATGGACCGTAGCAGCCCGCGCCCCGGATTGTTCGCCCGCATTATCCCACATGATTCACCAGCTTCATGAGCGTTGCTGCCAACCGGAGCCGTTTCGCGGCGTGAAACATGCGGAAGGACACGCGCGACCCACGGAACGGGAGCAGCAGCTCATGGGTGAAGGTCAGGGAAGGGACGGTCGAGCCAGAGGCGGCGGCCCGTGGAGAGTACGGCGTCATCTTGCCGGCCTGCGTCGGACCACTGCGGTCGATTCACAGCACGCTGACGGCGTCCGAAACCGAGCGGCGAGCGGGGCAGGCCGTGGTCGAGGCATTCGCGTACCGCGTGCGGCACGGGCGGTTTCCCGACCGCCTGGAGGAGCTCGGTGGAAAGCCGTTCCTGGTCGACCCCTTCTCGGGGGATTCGTTCCGATACCGGCGGGACGGCGATTCGTTTCTGCTGTACACGGTGGGCAAGAACGCGCGCGATGATGGCGGGGAGGCTCGACCGGCGTTGGTGGCGGAGGATGGGGATTTCATCTTCTGGCCCCGGACACGGCGGTGACGTTGTCGTGGGCGCTTCTCGTGAACGCGCAGGGCGAACGTGGGGCTGGCGCCTCGGCCGTCCCTGACGGGACTCGGAAGTGCGGGCGGGCGGCCGGATCCCAGCACTGCGTGCTGGGCTGAACTCAAGCGTCCCTCCGGGACTCTGGTCAGCCCGACGTGCGTCCATTACCGCCCGACTCGCGCGCTACAAGTTCCCGCCTCGCACGCCACAAGTTCTCTGGTCTGCTCTGCGGCCCTTTGCGCTCTCTGCGTCTCTGCGGTAAACGGAGGAGAAGTGGGCCTAGCGCCGGCGGCGGGCGGTGCGGAAGCGGCTGCCGAGCGTGCGTTTCACGGGCTTGAAGCCCAGGGCGTCGAGGACCTCGTCGCGGAAGCGTGGGTCGGTCAGGCGGCGCGGGACGGCTTCGGGCGTTTCGGCCGCGGCCTGACGGGCGGCCTCCTGGCGCAGTTCCTCGGGCGTGGGCGGGCGCTGGACGAGCCAGGGCGGGTCGAAGCGCGGCAGCTCCTTGTTGATGAGCTTCTCGATCTCGGTGAGGGTCTTGCCCTCTTCGCGGGTGACGAAGCTGATGGCCCGGCCGGCGCGGCCCATGCGGGCGGTGCGGCCGATGCGGTGCACGTAGCCGGCGGGGTCGGTGGGCAGGTCGTAATTGATGATGTGCGAGATGTCCATGACGTCGAGGCCGCGCGAGGCGAGGTCGGTCGCGACCAGCACCTTTGTGCGCTGGGTGCGAAAGGCCTTCATCACGCGTTCGCGGCGTTCCTGCACCAGGTCGCCGTGAATCTCGCGGCACTCGATGCCCTCGCGTTTGAGCGCGCTGGCGACGCGGCGGGCCTTGTGCTTGGTATTGGTGAAGACGATGGCGAGTGTGGGGGCCTCGTGCTTGAGCAGGCCGACGAGCGTGGGAAACTTGTCCTCCGCGTGTACGGTCACGAAGCTCTGGAGCACGTTCTCGACCGTGAGCATGTCGCGCGAGACGTTCACCTCGATCGGCTCGTGCATGAATGAGCGGGCCAGCTTCTGAATCTCCTCGTCCAGCGTGGCGGAGACGAAGATCGTCTGGTGCGGATGCTCGATGGTCCGCAAGATGCGGCGGATGTCGTCGCGGAAGCCGATGTCGAGCATCCGGTCGACCTCGTCGAGCACGGCCACGCGGACGCGGTCGAGCAGCAAATCCTTGCGCCGCATCAGGTCGAGCACGCGGCCGGGTGTGCCGATCGCGATCTCGGGCTGGTCGCCGCGCAGGGCGCCGACCTGCTGCTTGATGCCGCGGCCACCGAGGATGGCGATCGTCTTCAGACCGCTCTCGCGGGCGAGCAGGCGGATGTGCTCGTCGACCTGCACGGCCAGCTCGCGGGTCGGGACAAGCACCAGGCCCTGAACGGGTACGCCGCGCTCGAGCCGCTCCAGCATTGGGAGGGTGAACGCGGCCGTCTTGCCGGTGCCGGTGCGGGCCTGGCCGAGGACGTCGCGGCCGGCGAGGGCTCGCGGGATCAGCTCGCGCTGGATGTCGGAGGGGTGGGCGAAGCCGACGCGGCGGACGGCCGCAAGGGTGGCCGGTCCGAGGCCGAGCGTGTCCCAGGACCCGCAGGTGTGTGGACTGCGGGATTCGGCGTTGGTTGTGGGGGGGGGAGCGTGAACGTGTATGTGAGCCGGTTTTGTCGGCCGGGGTGCGGGCGCCCGCTTGGGTCCCATAAGTGTCTGCCTTCCCAACGACTTATTCCTGCCGCATAATCTACCGTGGCGGCGCTGCGGCACAAGCGGTGCGGTCGGCGGTGCGGGAGTTCGGCGGCGTGGACGGCGTCGGCCGATAACATCCTGCGGGTGGAGAGGCCGCTGCATCCGCGGCCGGGACAGCGGGTATAAGCTACGGCGACGGAGAACCTTGCGTCGATTCTGAGGCCGCGCACGAGAGCACGATGCCGACTTTTGTCTACAAGGCGCGCAACAGCGCGGGTGAACAGGTGCGTGGGACGCTGCTGGCGGAGAGCGCGCTGGCGGCGGCGCGGGTACTGGACGAGCGGTCGCTGCTGCCGGTGGAGCTGGAGGAGCAGGACACGCAGCCGCGGTCGCTGCTGACCGGGCGGACGCGGCGGGTGAGCCTGTCGCGGGTGGGGCAGATGTACGAGCAGCTCGCGGACCTGCTGCGGGCGGGGGTGCCGATCCTGCGGGCGCTGGAGGTGCTGGGGCAGCAGTCGTCGTCGAAGGCGCTATCGCGGGTGCTGCGCGAGGTACGGGACGACGTGTCGGGGGGCGACGCGCTGGCGGATGCGATGAAGAAGCACCCGTACGCGTTTCCCGAGCTGCACGCGGCGATGGTGCGGGCGGGGGAGAAGGGCGGTTTTCTGGAGGATGTGCTGGCGCGGCTGAGCGAGTTCGTAGCACGTCAGGATGCGTTGCGGAACAAGTTGATCGGCGCGCTGATCTACCCGAGCGTGCTGCTGTGCGGGGCGGTCGGAGCGGTATCGTTCATCATGGGAATGGTCGTGCCGAAAATCCGCCCGCTGCTGGAGAACCAGGAGCTGATCTGGGCCACGCGGATGGTGTTCGGGATCAGCGACCTGGTGCGGGATCACGGGTTGCTGATGCTGGGTGCGGCGGCGGTGGTGATCGTCGCGGTGGCGAGCTACTTTCGCAGCGCGTTGGGACGGGCGCAGTGGTCGGCGGTGCAGCTCAAGCTGCCGGGCTTCGGCAAGATCTATACGATGGTGGCGATCTGTCGCTTCTGCCGCGTGTTCGGGACGATGCTGGCGAACGGGATTCCGATTCTACAGGCGCTGAAGATCTCGAAGGACTCGACCGGGAACGCGGTACTGTCGGAAGCGATCGACGACGCGGCCGAGAGCGTGCGGAAGGGCGAGTCGCTGGCGCGGCCGTTGGGCACGAGCAAGGTGATTCCGCCGATGATCGTGGACATGATCGCGGTGGCGGAGGAGAGCAACAGTCTGGACAAGGTGCTGGTGGAGATCGCGAACACGCAGGAGGAGCGGACGGCACGGCAGATCGACTTCACGATGCGGATGCTGGAGCCGCTGCTGTTGATGGTGATGGGCGTCGTGATCGCGTTCATCGCGATCGCGCTGCTGGTGCCGATCATGAAGATGGCGACCTCGGGATTCAACCGTTAGGGCTCGCGGCGAGCGCGGGCCGGCGACGGCCAAGGAGAGCACGGACATGGCGACCCAGAGGAACAGGCGAACGGCGCGCGGCTTCACACTGCTGGAAGTGCTGATGGTGATCGTCATCATCGGGCTGCTGGTGGGGTTCGGAGCGCGGTTCTACTTCGGTGCGCAGCGCGGGGCCGAGGAGGACCTGACGCGCGCGGCGGTCGAATCGGGATTCAGCGGCGCGCTGGACAATTACCGGCTCAACGTCGGCCACTACCCGAGCGAAGACGAGGGCGGGCTGATGGCGCTGGTCGAGCGGCCGAGCGACGAGGAGGTCGGCAAGAAGTGGCGCGGCCCGTACATCACGCAGGCCGAGAAGCTGAAGGACCCGTGGGGCACGGAATACATCTACAAGTGCCCCGGGAACTTCAACGAGGAGACCTACGATCTCTCGAGCGCCGGGCCCGACCGCCAAGAAGGCACCGACGACGACATCACCAACTGGCGGCGGACCTGAGCGCTGCCCGCCGATGCCCGCCGAGCCGTCAGCTTCGTCTCGCGCTGCGCGCCGCTGCGGCCGCGCCTTCACCCTGCTCGAGATGCTGTTGGTGATCGCGCTGTTGAGCGCGGTGGTGGCGTTCGCGTGGCCGAGCCTCGGGGGAGCGGCCCAGGGCGAGCGTTTGCTGGAATCGGGGCGGCGGGTGCGGGCGCTGGTGGCGATGTGCCGGGCGGAGGCGATGAACCAGGGCGTGCGGTATCGGCTGAAGATCCGGCGCGACGGGACGTTGCGCGTCCAGCGTCAGGCGCACCCGGTTCGGGCGCCGCATCTATACGCCGCGCCGCGGGCGGACTGGGTCGCGTCGCACGTGGCGCTGTTCGAGGATGTCTGGGTCGAATCCGTCCAGCTTCTGCCGGAAGGGCCCCCGCCGATCCGCATCATTGACGAGAAGCTCGAGTTCCCGGAGCTCGAGTTCGAGCTGGTCCCGGTGGAGGAACTGGACCCGCCGCTGGCGCTCGACTTCGAGCCGGACGGCACGAGTCCGTCGCTGCGCTGCATCCTGCGTGACCGCGACGGCTTCGCCCTGCTGGTCACGATCGACGGGCGGCTGGGCCGCGTGACGGTCGGCGATTGGCCGAAGATCAGTCGGGACGAGCTGCGCGTGCCGGAGCCGCTCGACCCGGAGGAGGATCCGGACGACGAGTTCGACCCGGAGGACTTCCGGTGAAGAAGCGGGCCGCCCTGTTGCTCGAAGTGGTCGTGGCCCTGGCCATCCTGGTGGGGGCGATGGGCCTGCTGGGCGGGCAGCTCGTGGGCGGGCTGAACCTGACGCGCTATTCGGAGGAGCAGTTCGAGGCTTCGCTGCTGGCGGATCGCATTCTGGCGTTCGTCGAGCTCGATCCGGATGTGCAGCAGCTCATCGCGGACTACGAGGAACTCGATTCGACCCTGCTGACCGACGAGCAGGCCCGCCGCCGATTCCCGATGCCCGCCGGCTGGTTCTGGCGGATCGTCCGCGAGCCGGTGTACCGGGAAGACGAGAACGGTCTGCAACTGCTCGTCATCGAAGTGCTGCATCAGCGCGACGCAGGCCGGCCCGACGTGTTGGAAGGCGCCGACGTCGTGCGCCGCCTCGGCATGCTCAAAGCGCCGCCTGGCACGATCGACCTCGCGGCCGACAGCGGCCTGAGCGAGGACATGATCGAGCAGCTCCGGCAGGTCGTGCCGATCGCCGACTTCGACCCGCACGCGGTCAACATCCAGCAGCTCATCGCCCTGCTCGACGAGGAAACGCTGGCTCAGCTCCTGCCGCTGGTGCTCCCGCTGCTGTCGCAGCTCGCGGCGGGCGGGCTGCCGGCCGACGCGGGCCAATTCGGCGAGCTGTCCGGCCTGATCGATGAACTGGGCGGGGCCTCGCCCGATGAGCTGGCCGACATGCTCCGCGACGCGGCCGGCGGTGCGCCCCCGGCCGGGCCGAGGCGGCCGGCCCCCGGCGGACCGCCGGCAGGGGGGAATCAGCCCGGTCGGCGGCCGGGGA
>CAZMCT010000154.1:6503-7239 GCA_964564785.1 uncultured Planctomycetales bacterium | reverse complement strand
ACGCCGCCCCGCTCGACACCCGGCCCGACGCCCCGTCCGCCGGCCCGCCCGCCACTCAGGACGCCCCCGTCACGAGCAACACCATCGAACAGGCCGAACTCGACGCACTCGCCGCCCAACTGGGGCAGAAGGTCGAGAACGCCGCGAACACCGTCGACGAGGCGGAACTCGCCGCGCTCACCGCCCAGATCGCGGCCACGGGTGCCGGGGCTGCTGCACCTGCTGCGGCCGCCGACCTGCAAAGCGAGATGGCCGCGGCGATCGCGGCCGAGGCGACTCCGCGCGACGCCCCGACGGTGCTCGGATCCGATGTGGCCGTCTCGCCCGCGGCGGCGACGCCGTTCCAGGCCCAGGAGATGGCCGACACGCCTGAGCAGCCCGAAGCGACCATCGACCTGCTCGATGACGTGCAGCTCGACGTGAAGATCGAGCTCGGCCGCACGGAGCTCTACATCGAGGATGTTTTGCGGCTCGGCGTCGGTTCGGTCGTCGAGCTGAACAAGCTCGCCGGCGACCCGGTCGACATCTACGTCAACGAACGCCTCATCGCACGCGGCGAGGTGCTCGTCCTCAATGACAATTTCTGCGTGCGGATCAACAACATCCTCAGTCCCGTTCCGGAACTGGAGGAAACCTCGTAGTCATGCTCCGCTTGCGGCCATGGATGGCCCTGTTCGTGCTCGCCGGCCTCGCCACGCCGGGCGCCGCCCCGCCGGCGCCCGCGCCTGCCGCTACC
>CAZMCT010000154.1:0-6493 GCA_964564785.1 uncultured Planctomycetales bacterium | reverse complement strand
ACGCAGGAGATCCGGGTTCGCGAGTCCGTGATGCGGCGCCCGCGCCTGCCGATCCCGAGCCCGGCACGCTCACCGGCCCCACCCGCCCGCCCGCCGATCCCTGGTCTTCGCCCGAGTACGTCGCGCCCCGCATTGACGCCCGCCCCTTGCCGCGACACGCCCCCGGCGAACCCGCCGCGACCGCCGCCGGCTCTGCCCCAACTAGGCCGTCGTCCGGCTGGCTTCGCACGACCGCTTCGCTCGCGGCCGTCCTCGCACTGATCGGCTTGCTCGGCTGGGGCTATCGGGCGCTGTCCGGAGACCGTGCGGTCGGCCTGCGGGGACGCGGGGCCGGGCTGATCGAGATCGTCGCCCGCACCGCCCTGCCACCGCGGCACACGCTCGCGCTCGTCCGCATCGGCCGCCGGCTGGTGCTCGTGGGCCTGGGCCCCGACGGCCTCCGGCCCCTCGACGTCATCCAGGACCCCGAGCAGACCGCCGCGTTGCTCGGCCAGGCGGCCGCTCACCGGCCGGATGCCAGCACCGCCGAGTTCCGCCGCTGCCTGGAGCGCGAATCCCGCGCGCTCGAATCGCCCGACGCGGCCGTCCCGTCGGTGGCCGTCGATGAGGATCGCATTGATGGACTGAAGTCCCGCCTGGCCACGACGCTCCAGCGGCTGCGCGCCACGGCCCAGGCGGGATCGGCACCGTGAAGGGAGCGCCGATGCACGCCTGCTGCGCGAGAGCGAATGCCCACGGTAGCCGAGCGCTGCTCCTGGCGGCCCTGCTGCTGGCCGCCGCGCCGAGCGCGGCACAGCCTGCGGCGGACGCGGTTCCCGCGCCGGGGGTCGAATCCGTGCGGCCGCCGGGCGACGCGAACCCGCTCTACATCCCGGACGTGAGCCGCTGGTTGCCCGAGGCGACCAGCCGCGAATCGCTGAGCAACTCGCTCCAGATCGTCGTGCTGCTGACGCTCCTGGCGGTTGCTCCGGGCCTGCTGCTGATGATGACCTGCTTCGCGCGGATGCTGGTGGTGCTGGTGCTGCTGCGGCAGGCGCTGGGCACGCAACAACTGCCGCCCTCCCAGGTGTTGGTCGGGCTGGCGCTCTTCCTGACGATCCTGGTGATGGCGCCGACCTGGCAGAGCGTCAACCACAACGCGATCAGGCCGTACCTCGCGGGCGAACTGGGCCAGCTCGACGCCCTGGCGATCGCCGGCGGCGAGCTGCGCAACTTCATGTTCCGACAGATCCGGGCGGCGGAGAACGAGGCCGACGTGTACATGCTGTACGAGTACTCGGCGGGCCGGAGCGTGCCGGAAGGCGAGGTGCTCGACGAGCGCGCCGTGCCCATGACGGCCTTGATCCCCGCGTTCATCCTGAGCGAGCTGAAGGTCTCGTTCGTGTTGGGGTTCCGGATTTATCTGCCGTTTCTGGTCATCGACATGGTCGTGGCGACCGTGCTGGTGTCGATGGGCATGATGATGCTGCCGCCGGTGCTCATCTCGCTGCCGTTCAAGCTGCTGCTGTTCGTCCTCGCGGACGGCTGGCATCTGGTCGTGGGCGCCCTGATGGCGAGCGTGACGTAGAACGACGTGTGGCTTCGGGCAGCGTGCAGGAAGAACGAAAAATGGGAACGGTCGGCGCGCGGCGACGCCCGCTGACGTCTGACCTCTGATTTGCTTCGTCTGGTTTTCGACTGTCGGAGGAGGGTTCGACTCGATGGACACCCGCCTGGCCCTGGACCTGTGCCGCGAAGCGCTGCTGTTCACGCTGCTGATCAGCGCCCCGGTGCTGGGCGTGGGACTGCTGGTCGGGCTGGTGATCAGCCTGGTGCAGGCGGTGACGCAGATTCAGGACCAGACCATCAGCATCGTGCCCAAGATCGTCGCCATGGTCGGCGCGGCGGTGCTGTTGATCCCGTGGCTCACACAGCAGGTGATCGAGTATTCGGCCCGGCTCTTCGCGGGTTCATGAACGAGGCCCCATGCCCTACGAGCTCCTGGCCACGTACCTCAAACTCCCGGTCTTCGGGCTCGTCGCCGCCCGCCTGGCCGGCCTGCTCATGTTCCAACCCGTGCTCGGCGCGCTCTCCATCCCGCATCCCGTGCGGGTGCTGTTCGTCCTGGCGCTCGCCGCCCTGCTCACCCCGCTCGTGTCCATGCCCGCAGCCGCGCCGGACAGCGCGCTCGGCCTGCTCGTCGCGCTCGCCGGCGAAATGCTGACCGGAATCGCGCTCGGCACGGTCCTGATCGCGTGCTTCGTCGGGCTACAGCTCGGTGGCCTGCTGCTGGCCCAGGAGACCGGCGTCGCGTTCGGCCAGATCGTGGATCCCACCTCCGAGGAGCAGGAAACGGTCTTCGGCGTCTTCTACTTACAGCTCGCGGCGGTCGTCTATCTCGTCCTGGGCGGGCATCGGGCCCTCGTGGCGGCCTGCCTCGACACCTTCCGCACCCTCCCGCTGCTCTCGGTCGGACCGGACCGGATTCCCGGCGTCGATCTCCTGTGCGCCGCCTTCGGACTGAGCTGCGAGGTGGCCTTGCGCGTCGCCGGCCCGGTGCTGCTGGCGTTGTTCCTGGTCAACGTGGCGCTCGGATTCGTCTCCCGCACCATGCCCCAGCTCAATATCCTCGCGATCGGGTTCTCCGCCAAGGCCCTGGTCGCGTTCCTGCTCATGGCCGTTTCGCTGCCGACCGCGACCGGGGCGTTCATCGACGCCGTGGACGAGATCGGCGACTGGATGCGGGCGCTGACCGGCGGCGTCCCGTAACGTCCGGGCTCCAAGCCGGACGCGGGAATGTGGCCCAGCCGCCCTCGGCTGGCAAAACGGGCCGGACGCGGAGGTCCGGCGCGACTGGAGACACATGGCACTCGACGACGCGGACCGAACCGAGCCACCGACCCAGCGACGCCGCGACGAGGCGCGCGAAGAGGGCCAGATCGCCCGCAGTGTGGACCTCACCGCGGCCGCGGCGCTGCTGGCCGGGCTGCTGCTGCTCAAGTTTATCGGACCGCTCATGCTGGACCGGCTCATGGCGTTGACCCGCAGCCTGGGCGACCCGCCGCCGGTCGCGGCGCACGGGCTGCTGCCGTGGGTACGGCTCACCGGCCGGGCGGCGGCCGATGCGCTGCTTCCGTTCCTGGCGCTGCTGGTCGTGCTCACGGCGGTCGCGGCCGTCGCGCAATCGGGCTTGTTGCTGACCTGGAAGAAGCTGTCGCCGAAGGTCGAGCGGCTGGACCCGGTGCAGGGGCTGAAGCGGCTGTGGTCGGGCGAATCCGTGATCCGGCTGCTGCTGGGGCTGGCGAAAGTCGGCCTGGTGGGCTGGGTGGCCTGGATCACGATCAAGGCCCGGCTGGGGCCGGTGCTCGGCACGGGCCGCTTGCCGGCCGGCGGGCTGCTGGCCGTGAGTCTCGAGCTGCTGTTCGACCTGGCGCTACGACTGGGCGCGGTGCTGCTGGTGCTGGGGCTGATCGACTATTTCCACCAGCGCTGGAAGCTGGAGCGGCAGCTCCGCATGACGCGCCAGGAGGTGCGCGACGAACTACGAAAGATGGAAGGCGACCCGCTGGTCAAGCAGCGCCGCCGGCAGATTCAGCGGCGGCTCGCGATGCAGCGGATTCACGCCGAAGTGCCGCGGGCCGACGTCGTGGTCACAAACCCGACGCACTACGCGGTCGCCCTCCGCTATGTCGCCAACGAGATGCGCGCTCCCCGCGTCACGGCCAAGGGCCGCGATCAGCTCGCGGAGCGCATCCGGCACCTGGCGCTACAGCACGGCGTGCCGCTCGTGCAGCGGCCGCCGTTGGCCCGGGCGCTCTACGCCGGCGTCGAGGTCGGGCAGGAGATTCCGCCGCAGTTCTATCGCGCGGTCGCGGAGGTGCTGGCGTACGTATATCAGCTTTCCGGACGGAAGGCCGGATAGACAAGTCGCGAGCAGCGGATGACGAAAAGCACGTGCAGAGCCGACCGTGCGGCCGGCCGTCGCGAGCGGCGAGTCGAGAGTCGATCGTGTCGGAGAATACCGTGCGACAATCGCCCGGCGAATCGAGTAGCGCCCCCGGTCGAGACAACTCGCGACGTCCTGTTCGTTACCGGCCCGTTGAAAGAGGGGACAGGCGCCGCGGGAGCGGCTGGTGGCGCTGTCATGATGGCGGGTTGGCGTGGAGCCGGCCCTCCTTTCTCAACGGGCTGTTACGCGCTGGTTTGATCTGAGATGGCCTTGTCGCTCGACAATCTGCCGGTCCTCCAGACGCTCGCCCGCAACCGTGGGCTGCTCTTCCCGGCCTGCGCCGCGGCCCTGGTCTTCGTCATCCTGATCCCGCTGCCCACGCCGGCCCTCGACTTCCTGCTGCTGTCCAACGTGCTCATCAGCACCATCGTGCTGATGACCGTGATGTACATCCGCATGCCGCTCGAGTTCTCGAGCTTCCCCTCGCTGCTGCTGGCCCTCACCCTGTTCCGCCTGGTGCTCAACACGGCCACCACGCGGCTGATTCTGGCCAATGGGGCTCAGGGCACCGCCGCGGCCGGCCACGTGGTCGAGGCCTTCGGCCTGTTCGTCTCGGCCGGCTCGCTGGCCGTGGGCGTGATCATCTTCCTCATCATCACCGTCATCCAGTTCGTCGTGATCACCAAGGGGGCCACGCGCATTGCCGAGGTCGCCGCCCGTTTCACGCTCGACGGCATGCCCGGCAAGCAAATGGCCATCGACGCCGACCTGAACGCGGGCATCATCGACGAGCGCGAGGCCCGCCGGCGGCGAACCGAGATCGCCCGTGAGTCCGACTTCTACGGCGCCATGGACGGCGCCAGCAAGTTCGTCCGCGGCGACGCCATCGCCGGCATCGTCATCACCTTCGTGAACATCATCGGCGGCCTCTACGTCGGCATGGTCGAGCACCGTCTCCCCCTGACGCAGTGCCTGGACGTGTACACCAAGCTCACGATCGGCGACGGCCTGGCCAGCCAGATTCCCGCCTTCATCGTCTCGGTCGCCGCGGGCATGCTGGTCACCCGCTCCACCGGCCAAACCAACATGGGCGAGGAGGTGCTCGGACAGTTGCTGGCCAAGCCGGTGGCCCTGCTTGTCGCAGCCGGCTTCCTCATGGTCCTCACGCTGACGCCGCTGCCCAAGATCCCGTTGCTGACCATGGCCGGCGGGTGCGGGCTGGTCGCCTGGTTCCTCAACCGTTCGCAAGCCACCGCGGCGCTCCGCAAGTTGACCGAGCAGCGCACCCAGGAGCGTGCCAAGCCGGAGAAGATCGAGTCGCAGTTGGTCGTCGACCCGCTCGAGCTCCAGGTCGGTTTCGGTCTGGTGCGGCTCGTGGACCGCGCCCGCGGCGGCGACATGCTCGATCGCATCGCCGCCCTGCGCCGCCAGATCGCGCTCGAGCTCGGCCTGGTCGTGCCGCCGATCCGCATCCGCGACAATCTCGAGCTCGCCCCGAACCACTACTGCGTTCTGCTTCGCGGCCAGGAGATCGCCCGCGGCGAGATCTACGTCGACCAGCTCCTGGCCATCGACTCCGGTCTCGCCGGCCAGTCGCTGCCCGGCACCGAGGTCCGCGAGCCCGCCTTCGGCCTGCGGGCCTGGTGGCTCGCGCCGGGCGACCGCGACCGCGCCGAGCGGCTGAATTACACCGTCGTCGAGCCGTCGGGGGTCCTCGCTACGCACCTCACCGAGCTCATCAAACGCCACGCGGCCGACCTGCTGACCCGCGCCGACACTCAGAACCTCCTCGAGAATCTCAAGCAGCGCAACGCGGCCCTCGTCGAGGAGGTCGTGCCCAACCTGCTCAAGCCGGGCGAGGTCCAGAAGGTCCTCCAGGCCCTGCTCCGCGAGCGCGTGCCGATCCGCGACCTCGAGACCATCCTCGAAACGCTCGGCGACTGGGCAACCCGCACCAAGGACGCGGAGATCCTCACCGAATACGTGCGCAACGCGCTGGCCCGCACGCTCTGTGCCCAGTACAAGACCGCCGCCGGCGTCATTCACGTCGTTACCATCGACCCGGCCGTCGAAGACTACCTTCAGGCCAACATCCAGCGGCTCGAGCACGGCTCGCTGCTCGCCGTCCCGCCCGACCGGCAGACGGAATTCGTCCTCCGCGCACGGAAGCAGGTCGAAACGGCCACTGCCTCCGCGGGCGGCGCCGCCGTGGCCATCCTGTGTGCTCCCCAGATTCGCCTCTGGGTCCGTCGGATGATCGAGCCCGTCCTGCCCCAGACACCCGTGCTGGCGCTCAACGAGATCGTACGCGGTATCGACATCCAGGCTCACGGAGTGATCAGCCTTGAACTCCAGCGTTCGGACGTTCCAGTCCTCGTCCATGCGTGACGCCCTCGCGCTCGTCAAACGCGAGCTCGGGCCCGATGCCGTCATCCTCGGTACCCGAACCCTGCCCGGCACGCGCCTCCGCCGCCCGCGGGTCGAGATCACCGCCGCCCCGCCCGGCCTCAATACCCCCGCTCCACGCTTGCGCAGCCCGGCCGCGACGTCGTCGTGCGCCCCCCC